>DUMY01000280.1 GCA_012839645.1 Syntrophomonadaceae bacterium | reverse complement strand
TCCGGCAGGTGGGGACGGGGGTGGTGATCCGGTGAGCAAACCCCTGGATAAAGAGGTAGCACGGGATCGCCGGATTGTGGCCGGCTGGCTCCTGTGGTACGAGGAACGGAAACAGCAGTATGAAGAGATGCGGGAGGAGATGCTGCACTCCTCCCCACCTCCCCTTTCCGAGGTAGTACCGGTGAAAACAGGGCTAAGCGACACCACAGGCCAGAAAGGGGCGCAGCTGGGGGACCTCCAGGAGGCGGAGCGGTGGCTTGCCCTGGCGGAAGAGGTTGAGCAGCGGATTCCCTGGAAAATGCAGATACTGTTGAGCCTGAAGCGAAAATACAAGGTAGGGGTAAAGGGTAGGCCGGTGCGGTGGCTGATCGCTGTAGAGCTGTCGAAAGAAGTCAGCCGGAGATTGAATAAAGATTGGTGTGTTGGGGTTGATTCGGTGGATAAGTGGTGGCAGCGGATCGTGGGGTACGGGACGATATTGGCTGCCAAGAAAGGGCTAGTGAAATGAAAAAGGACCCCCTTCCGGAGGTCCCCCTGGTGTGTTATACTGTTTTTACCCGGTGGCTTGGTTCTGGTTCCTGCTCCCACAGGCGGTTCCTTGTTTGCCGGGTTTTGTTATCAGCCGGTAAAGCCGGTCCCTGCGCTCCAACCTGCGCCACTCTGAAAGGTAGGAGCGGAATTCTCTGACGGTGCCGGTGAAGGAGAATAGACCCATCGGGGATCACCTCGACACAAGGTACAGCCAATCAACATATCCGGAAGAAAGCCGGTGTTTGCGGCAGTAGCCCATAAACGATTTTAGTCTGGTTTTGAGCAATTTAATGTTTGCCCTTTTGGGGTTGTTGCTTATCGCCAATGAAACCTGTGCCCGCTTTTTAAATGCCACTTCGATTACGCTCATAGGTTAGACCTCCTTAGATATTTTCGGAGCTTCTTCACTCCCTTTCCGGCCCCCAGGGGAGGCCGGGCAAGCAGGGGAGAAGCTAATCATCGATCCTACCTTCTGCAATCAACTCAAGGTATAGATTTATAGCCTTTTCGACTATGCTGGCCTTGGATTTGCCGGATTCTTTGCTGTATTCGTCCAGCGCTTGCCACGTTGGAATTGAAATCTTGGTTGAAAGTTGGACCTGGAAATCTTTTTTCACTTTCATTTAATATCGCTCCTTTATTTTCTGATTTTCAAAAGACATTTCTTGTGGCCGAAGGTTGTACTTCTGAAAGTCTCGCCGTTTATACCAAATCGCTCTTCCTTGGCCTGGGAAAAGACCTCTGATGCATATTCCCCGCAGACTTCACAGTGGCCGTACTTCCGAGAATTGCCGCCGGTGCTTCGCAGGGTGTACCGGTACGGGGCGAACAGGTTCCGCTCCTTCGCTTCTGCCATGCAGTCCTGCAGCCATGCTTGGTATTGCGGCGTATACCGCATGATGTGGGCTGGGTTCGGATTGGTTTCGATGATGTGCAGCAAGTCATCATCGGGAAAAGTTTTCGGGTCAACAAAAGTCATTTGTAAATCCCCCTTATTTATTTTGGTTTATTCGCTGGAAGAGTGTCGGTTCCTCTTCCAGTTCCTCTTCTGTCATTTCCCTGTAGTCTATGATTTCGTCTACTGGGAATATTCGTTCTACCTGGTCCAGGCTTCCACCTGAAACCAAACCGGTGTTCTTCCGGTCGAAACCGTACCCCTCAACCCGGTACACTCTTCCTCGCTCCATGTACTTCAGGAGTGAGCGGGCTTCTGCAGCATCACGATGAGTATAAATATACCCTTCTCCGTATTCGTGGGTGGGCTTAGAACCCGGTTCCCCGTACTCGTTCAGGTCGCCGGGGGCATCCAGTGTCTGCCCAATTTCCTGGATGCTGTCAAAATTTTTCTCTGTCCACATGTAACCGACAACTTTTTCCTCTGATAGCGCCGTCGGCTCTTCACCGTGTTGGAACAGGGGGATGTTCTCCGGGCTCTTCGGATTCCATCCATTCTGTCGTTTTTGGTTGAATTCCAGTTCCGTCATTTTTGAAAACCCCCTTTTATATTTCTTGATCCTATTATACACTAGCTAGCTAGCCATTTCAAGGGTTATTGAGAAATATTATTGTCGCCGGAAATGGCTCAACGGTGCGGGTTTGAGCGATTCACCTAAAAAAGTTTAAAATAATTATTCTTCGTATACGAAGCAATCGCTGAAACCTATGGTAAGATGGTAGTAAGTAAAAATATATAGAGGAAGCACCTTGGCGGGCCAGCTGGGGTGCTTTTTTATTTCTGTTTGGAGGTGATCTATGATTGAAAAACCAGCAGGTAGTATATGAAACAATTAAAAGCGTTGTAGGCCAGGCCAACATACTGACTATTCCCAGGGTATTTATTGATTTCCTGGGAGACCTGGAAACAGCTTTATTTTTGTCCCAGGTTATTTATTGGAGTGATAGAGGAAAGCAGTTTGGCGGGTGGTTTTATAAGACATACCAGGAGTGGGAGCAGGAACTAGGATTGAATGAATACAAGGTAAGGAAAGCAAAAACGAAACTTGAGAACCTGGGGATACTGCAGACAAAGATAAAAAAGGCAGACGGGAATCCTACAGTTCATTACAAACTACTCGCAAAGCCTTTTGATGACTGGTTTCTTCAAAATTTAAAGGAACGATCCTGCGAAAATTTAAGGAACGAAACTATAAATTTTTAAGGAACCTTAACAGAGACTACAACAGAGACTATAACACAGAGATTATAAAACATTTATGTCGATTTCTGAAAAAGACGAAATCGACGTTTGTGTTTTCTGGTTCAAAGGCTCATTTTTTTACCTTTGATTATTCCTTTCGGGAGGTGGTGAAAGTGGCAAGACAAAAAAAGGAATTCAGCAATATTCGGCATGGAAAAAAGAGAGCTTTCTTGGTGGCATATTCAGAGGTAGGGAACATCAGCCAGGCGGCAGAGTTGGCAGGAGTAGACAGATCGACTATATATGTCTGGAAAGATAGGG
>DUMY01000162.1 GCA_012839645.1 Syntrophomonadaceae bacterium | reverse complement strand
TGGAGAATTGCCTCATCTCTAGGTAGGATTGAGCTGAAAAACCCTACAAGTATTCAGGGTTTTATCGGGCAGGTAGTTTCTTTCTTAAAGGGTAAACAGTCTTGAGGAGAGTGACCGTGTTGTGTGCCCCAAAAGCAAACCAACTGGTGTTGATAGTACTCAGTAAAGATCACCCGCGTGCAGGGGTTTATTACAGCAGAGTAGAGTTTATCTCACCAAAAAGGTTAATTCTAGCGGCCCCCATCAGCCAGTGGCAGGTGATTCCTGTCAAACGAGGCGAAATTATTACTGTTAATTACTGGGTAAGAACAAAAGCTTACAGCTTTACATCGGAAGTAATGGCTTTTAAGGGAGGGTATCTGCCGACAATTACAGTGGCTTGGCCGCGGAAGATTAAGCGTCTGAAGAGAAGAAATTTTATGAGAGTCCGGGCTAAACTCTCAGTGACCCTGGCGCCTACGGGAGAAAAGAGGATCTATCACACAGAAACCCTTGATATCAGTGGGGGAGGCGTTTTGATCAAATCTCCTGTCCGGCTGGAAGAAAATGATTATGTGGAATTGCAGATAACCTTGCCAGAACGAGGTGTCTTCAATATCTTAGGGCGGGTTGTCCGTCTTGAAGAAAGAAGTGGTAGAAAAGGAACCGAGTATTTTATGGGAATTGAATTCGCCGTAATTGATGAACGAGATCGTGAGCGAATCATTGTTTATGTATTTGAACGCGAGCGCTACCTGAACAGGAGGCGTTTGGTTTGAGGGGGCTTTAGGATATGGATTTATCTGAGTATATGGAACTTTTTCTGGTGGAGTCGCATGAGCATTTGGAAAACATGAATGACCATCTCCTGCTTTTAGAAAAAGAGCCAGCTAACACAAGTATTTTAAATGAGATATTTCGCTCAACACATACACTGAAGGGTATGGCTGCTACCATGAAGTTGGAGAGGATTACAGCTTTATCTCATGAGATGGAGACAGCTCTGACTTATCTCCAAGAGGGTATGGTTGCTGTGACTCCAAGTGTTATTGATCTTCTCTTGAAATGTCTGGACAGTTTGAATGTAATGATGGATCATCTAATGGAAAGTGGACAAGAACCTGATATTTCCCTGGAGATCATCGAGCATCTGCAAGAGATGGGAAATGAGTGCGCGGCTGTAAAAGAAGAACCCCTTCGTACTCAAGAGCTGGAATTAAATGATTACGAAATATCTGTGATGGAAGCTGCTCGGAAAAGCAAGTATACAACATATCACATCAAAATTGAACTTGACCCGGGGACAGTAATGAAATCGGTACGCGCATTTATGATTTTCCGCTGTCTAGAAGAGTTTGGCCAGATAATCAAGTGTGTCCCTCCGGTTCAGGACCTAGAAGACGAGAATTTTGACAACTGCTTTGAACTTCTCCTGATTTCTCAGGATGATGCAGAAATAATTAGAACAGCACTGGAAAGGATTTCAGAAATAGAGTCAGTTTCTCTCGTGGAACTGGATTCTTCTTTACAACAAGACTCTAAACAGGGAAAGTCTCAACGTAAGAGCAGCAGTACAGCGGATATCAAAAGCGTAGAATCCTACAGCACACAGCAGTTAAAAACCGTTAGGGTGGATATTGATCGTTTGGACAGTATGTTGAACCTGGTGGGTGAATTGGTGATCAATAAAACCCGTTTAGAACAGATCGGGGCAGACTCTCAGATGACCGATCTGCATGAGGTTATTGAGCAAATTGGGTGCTTGACTACAGACCTCCAATCACTGGTCATGAAAGTGCGGATGGTGCCCATTAGACAGGTTTTTAACAGATTTCCGCGCATGGTGCGTGATCTAAGCCATGAATTGAATAAAAATGTAGAGATGATCTTAGAAGGGGAAGAAACAGAATTAGATCGCACTGTAATTGACGAAATAGGAGATCCCTTGGTGCATTTGATTAGAAACGCTTTAGATCACGGGATAGAAACCCAAGAGCAGAGAGTTAAGGAAGGGAAACCGGAAAGGGCGGTCTTGCGGCTCGCGGCAAGACAGGAGGGAAATAACGTTATCATTGAGGTTGAGGATGACGGTGCAGGAATAGACATCGCTGAGATCCGGAAACAGGCTGTCAGCAAGGGATTTTTTACCCTACAAGAGGGGGAACTGCTAGATGATAAAACTTTGCTGGATGTTATTTTTCGGCAGGGGTTTAGCACTAATGATACAGTTGACGATATTTCCGGTCGCGGTGTTGGTATGGATGTTGTTAAATCGAAGATTGAATCCTTAAATGGTACTATTGACATTGAGACAGAGCGGGGGAAAGGAACCAAGGTTAACATTAGTTTGCCGCTGACCCTTGCTATTATTCAAGCACTGTTGGTAACTGTAGGAGAGGAACAGTATGCCATCCCACTTCACTCCATCGATGAAACAGCATTTCTGTTTCCTGAACAGATCAAGACTGTACAAAATCAAGAGGTAATGTACCTGCGTGATACGATTCTTCCACTGGTTAGAGCTGACCAGCTGCTTGATGTTCCTTATGTTAATGATAATAATGAATTATTTGTTGTTGTAGTACATAAGGAGGAACAGCGGTGGGGGCTTGTGGTGGACGAGCTTGTAGGACAGCAGGAAATCGTGATCAAACCACTGGGAAATTTATTGGCAGGGATCCCTGGTGTTGCAGGAGCTACTATCTTGGGAAATGGTCAAGTTTCCATCATACTTGATGTAAATAGTCTGGGTTGAAAGATGTTTGATCTTGCACTGCTGTTAGAGGGCACCCGGGTAGTTAGTAAAAGGGGTGATTGCTGTGGATGAATATTTCAAGCTCAACAACATGCAATTAGATGCCTCTATTTTTTTACCGGAGGCAGAGGCCCTTCAGATGATTTTAAGTGCACTTGGGGTGAACAGTTAGGTGAGCAGCAGATGTTTACATGTAGAAATAGCTGAACTTAAAGCAGCTGTTCCACCTACAGAACTCGTCAGCATCGGGCTTGGTTCTTGTGTAGGTGTTTGTCTTTATGATCCTGTGGCCAGGGTGGGTGGTCTTGCGCATGTGATGTTGCCTGAATCCAGCCAGGGGTGCAAAACGGAATACAAAGGCAAATTTGCCGATACGGCAGTTCCCGCGCTTATATTGGAAATGCTGAAGTTGGGTGCCGTCAAAAGCCGCCTTGTGGCTAAAATTACCGGGGGCGCCCAGATGTTCAAGTTTGCCAATACATCGGAGTTAATGTCTATTGGAGAGCTTAATGTAAAATCGGTGCTAGAGGTACTAAAAAAGGAAAGCATCCCTGTAGTTTTTCAGGATACCGGAAAAACCTACGGGCGAAGTATCAGATTGTGTATAAGTACAGGCCAACTGTACATCAAGAGTATTGCTCATCAGGAAAAGGTTGTATGAGTGCAGAAGATAGCAGGTGAGTGAAAGAAATGGAAGCTTCTGAATCCTTGCTCTGGCAGGAATATAAAAAAAACAATAGCCCTACAGCCAGGGAAAAGCTGATCCTAAACTATTTACCACTTGTCAGATATGCTGCCGGCCGTATATCACCTGGTCTGCAGGGGTATTTTGAATTTGACGATTTGGTAAGTGCAGGGGTATATGGATTGATTAATGCAGTAGAGAGGTTTAATCCTGATCTGGGATATAAATTTGAAACCTTCGCTCTCTCCCGAATTAAGGGATCGATCGTTGACTGGCTGCGTTCCCTGAATTGGGTACCGCAGTCTGTTTTCAGAAAGACCCGGAAACTTGAAAATACCCTTTGGGAACTTGAACAGAAATTAGAGAGACCGCCCGAAGACCATGAAGTTGCTGATCACCTTGGCTTGACTTTAGAAGAGTATCATAAGCTATTAAAACAGACAGCACCGGTTACGCTTTTTTCACTTGATGATTATTTTCGTTCTTCCGGGGATGGTGTTGATAACTGCTCTTTGCAGGATCTAATCCCTGATTCTCAGGCAGTGGACCCTGTTCTATCTTTTGAAGTGATGGAAGCAAAACAGATACTGGCGCAGGCAATTGAGAGGCTGCCGGAAAGAGAAAGACTTGTCGTTACTCTTTACTACTATGAAGGGCTTATCTTAAAAGAAATCGGTCAGATAATCGGGGTATCTGAATCCAGAGTATCCCAGCTGCATACAAAAGCCATTCTCAGACTGAGGGGACAGTTGAGCAGAAAGAAAAGAGAGTTAATAGTTTAGGCAAAAGAGTATATCATTCACAAGGCAGGAAAAATGGGGTGGAAGGAGAAGTTAGAAAGGAGGGATTGTTAGATATGGAACAAGTTCCCGCCTATTCCCTGGAGAGCACCGATAATGACGTTTTTCTGACTGTTTATTCTGAACCTGAAGCATATTCAGCCCTGCCACTTTATTGAGCATAAACAGCTGCCCGGAATATCGAAGATGTGGATTGGAAAGAGGCCGAAAGAGCTAAGTTGAAGTAAACAGGACAATTGAGGGGGGGTTGATCAATGCAGGGGGTAATACCATAGTAAAGGAGGGAATTGTAAACAGAGCCCTTAGCAATGAT
>DUMY01000161.1 GCA_012839645.1 Syntrophomonadaceae bacterium | reverse complement strand
TTTGACAGGAATCACCTGCCACTGGCTGATGGGGGCCGCTAGAATTAACCTTTTTGGTGAGATAAACTCTACTCTGCTGTGATAAACCCCTGCACGCGGGTGATCTTTACTAAGTACTATCGACACCAGTTGGTTTGCTTTTGGGGTACACAACACGGTCACTCTCCTCAAGACTGTTTACTTTTTAAGAAAGAAACTACCTGCCTGATAAAGCCCCGCATCCCTGAAGGGTTTTTCAGCTCAATCCTACCTAGAGATGAGGCAATTCTCCACGTGCTCAAAGCTGCGGGGGATCTGGGATAAGCCAGAAGATAGGATTGGTTGTTCCTAACAGCATTCTGAATATTATTGTCATAGGGTACCAAACCCCCAAAATCAACTGTTAAATCCAGGAACTGCTTGCTTACACGCATCAACTTCAGGGCAGCAGCTTCACCCTCATCTTTATTTTTTACCATATTGATAATCAGTTTAATACCTCCGTTCAGGTGGCCCTTCAAAACCTTAATCAGCCCATAGGCATCTGTAAGAGCGGTTGGCTCAGGCGTTGTAACCAAAAGCACCTCAGTTGCAGCAAGAGTTACTGCTACTACTTGTCTGGATATTCCGGCACCGGTATCAATAATGAGATAATCAATCTTTTTATCCAAAAGCGATACATCCTGAAGGACTTTATTGAGGAGAAATGGTTCCACATTGGCTAATTCTTCGATTCCTGAGCCTCCTGGTATAATCCAAAGGCCCTCGGGCCCCTTCACCATGATCTCCTGGAGTGTTCTCTCTCCTTTGAACACATGGTGCAAATTGTATTGGGGAATCAACCCCAACATCACATCTATATTAGCCATTCCCATGTCCGCATCCCAAAGGATCACCCGATACTTGGCTTTAGCCAGGGCAAGGGATAGCCCTAAAGCAAGGTTTGTTTTCCCAACTCCGCCTTTACCGCTGGCCACAGCAAGTACTTGGCACCCCTTCATATCATCAAAGACGCGACTGTGTATTTTCTTATGTAAAGTATTGGCAAGGAGCCTTAATTTTTCAGCCTGGTCGTTCACTGTTATTCACCTGCAATATCAAACGGGCAAGCCGCACCGGATCCGGGACCTCGATATCATCTGGCACATTTTGACCAGTTGTAATGTAGGCAAGTCCCTTCTGTAAGCGGTTAACCACATTCAGGATCACACCATAATTCAGCGTTTCATCCAGTTTAGTGAAAATCAACTGATTGACATCAAGCTGTCCAAAACGGGAGGTAATTTCCCACAGATCCGCCTGTTTTGTTGTTGCTCCCATCACAAGAAAGATCTCGATGTGAGGACAGGCATCCATAAACGCCTTCAATTCCGCCATTGCCATTTTGTTTAAAGGACTCCTCCCTGCAGTATCTACTAGAACCAGGTCCTTATCCTCATGTTGTAAAAGCACTTCCTGGAATTGCTTAGGAGTACAGGCAGTCTCCAGGGGCAAGGCCATCAGATCAGCATAGGTTTTCAACTGTTCCACTGCTGCCACCCGGTAGGTGTCCACAGTGACCAATACAACACTCTTCCCTTTAATAATCGAAAACAATGCTGCCAGTTTTGCTATTGTTGTGGTTTTTCCAACCCCTGTAGGACCCACCAGCGCAATAATCCGTTTTTTATTTCCATTGTTAGCAAAACTGTGACCGGATTTGAGAAAGTACCTGGCAATGACCTCTTCAACAACCCTGTTTACCTCTTGTACATCATCCATAAGTGAAGGTTTCACAGATTCCACAGCTTCATCTATTATTTGGCGAGCTAGTTTCTCCTCAACTTCACTGGCTTTCAAATTCCTGAAACAATACTGAAAAAGCTTCGGGTAACCATTATTGTTGGAAACAGCATTAGAATCAAATTTTGTGACCATCTGGTCGAGCATAGATTTCAAATCCTGAAGCTCATCTTTTATACCATTATCCTGTACTTGTTCCCTGCTGTTCCCTGAAGAGAAATGATGTGCCTTTGCTGCCGTGGCTTCCTGGCTCCCATTTACTTGTGGTTCTTCATCAGATATGGCTGCTGTAACTTCAACTAAACGCCTTCCAAAGAGCCCCAAAAACCCCCCTCTGCGAAAATGCCTTGTCTGCAGAATCAATGCATCTCCACCAAAAGTATCTTTAACCTGGTTAAGAGCTCCCTGCATATCATCGGCAACAAAACGCCTAATTTTCATCAATATTCACCACCCCTAGAGATTCCACCTGAACACTGGGAAATATTTCATTAAAGGACAAGACTGCCAAATCCGGTATAACCCTTTCAGTCAAACGCTTGAGGTGCAACCTCACAACAGGGGAACATAGAATCACCGGTTGATAACCACTGTTCATCATTTTGCCTGCGGCCTCTACCAATCTATTCAAAAGCTGCTGTGTTACATCCGGGGGCAGAGCCAAAAAGGAACCACCTTGTTCAGTTTGTTGAATCCCCTCACTAAATGTCTGTTCCAGCTCCGGATCCAGTGTCAACACATAGAGCTTTTGATCCTTTAAATAGGGACTGACAATCTGCATCCCCAGAGCCTGACGAACATGCTCTGTTAACAAATCCGGATCCCTTGTCAAATGGGCAGCATCTGCAAGTCTTTCCAAAATTGTTACCAGGTCCCTAATAGATGCCCTCTCCCGCAGAAGGTTGCCTAGCACCTTCTGAATTTCACCTAAATTGAGCAGCTCTGGATACAGTTCATTTACAACTGCGGGGCTTGTTTTTTTAGCATTGTCCAGTAGGTTTTGAACATCCTGCCTGCTCAAGATCTCATGGCTATATTTTTTAATTATTTCAGTAAGGTGGGTAGACAATACTGATACCGTATCCACTACAGTAAACCCAGCCAGCTCTGCTTCTTCTCTCCGGTTCACCGGAATCCATAAAGCCGGCAACCCAAAGGTGGGATCCTTTGTTTTAATGCCATCCATCTTTTTCTGAACCCCGGGACCCAATGCTAGATAGTGATTGAGCACTAAGTCCCCTCTACCCATCTCCACCCCTTTAACCTTGATCACATAATCGTTGGGCTCCAACTGCATGTTATCCCGCAGGCGAACAGGAGGTATAATAAACCCTAACTCCAAGGCTATTTGGCGCCTGATGGCTACTATGCGGTCGAGCAAATCCCCTCCTTGTTCCGCATCCACCAGGGGGAGAAGGTTGTACCCTAATTCAATTTCTAAAGGATCCACCTGTACCAATGAAAATACCTGTTCTGGTTTTTTGGCCTCTTCAAACTCTATGGCACGCGCCTTTTCTTCCTCCTGAAGCTTTGCTTCTGCTAAAGACCTATTTAATACATAAGCAAAACCAAAAAGCGCACCTGAGATAATTAGAATAGGTACTGCAGGAAGACCACATATGGCGAGAAACAGCAAAACCCCCCCCGCAATAGCTAAAGCCTTAGGATAGCTGAATAACTGTTTGGCGAGATCGATGCCAAAACTGGAATCCGCCGCGGCCCTGGTTACAATAATACCAGCGCTGGTAGAAACCAGTAAGGCAGGTATCTGAGTAACCAAACCATCTCCCACAGTAAGAACTGTGTAGGTGTATATAGCCTGCTGGAAATCCATACCCTTTTGTATCATTCCAATCAGGAAACCACCCAGGATATTGATCACCACGATGACAATTGCAGCGATAGCATCACCCCGCACAAACTTGCTGGCACCATCCATCGCACCGTAAAAATCCGCTTCTTGTTGGATTTTCTGGCGCCTCTGTCGCCCTTCATTCTCAGAAATAAGGCCAGAACTCAAATCAGCATCTATACTCATCTGTTTTCCAGGCATGGCATCAAGGGTAAACCGCGCTGCTACTTCAGAAACACGCTCCGCACCTTTCGTAATCACAATGAACTGAATGACAACAAGGATAAGAAAAATAATAAAACCAACTGCCGGATTCCCCCCGATAACAAATCCCCCGAACTTTTGGATAACTTCCCCGGCATAGGCATGAAGCAGTATAAGGCGTGTTGTTGATATATTCAGACAGAGACGGAAAAGCGTCATAACCAATAGAAGTGCCGGAAAAACTGAAAAATCAAGTGTTTCTTGAATAAACATTGACACCAGTAGAATAATGAGAGAAACAGTAATATTGATGATCAGCAGAAAGCTCAATAGACCTGGTGGAACCGGGACAATCATCATGATTACAGAAAAAACAATGAACACAGCTATAAAAATATCGCTGTACTTAACCAGACGACTGCTGGGAGTATGCGAGATCACCTAGTTCACCCCCACTCTACGAGCATACTTGGGCCTTAATTTATAAACAAAAGCTAAAACATTGGCTACAGCTTCATATAGTTCCGGAGGTATCAGCCGGTTGACCTCCACTGTTTTATAAAGGACCTGGGCAAGGGGCGGTTCCTCAAAAATAATGATCCCGTGCCCACGGGCAATTTCAATAATACGCAAAGCCAACGAATCAAAACCCTTGGCCAGCACTACCGGGGCTGCTGACTCTTCCGGTGAATAGCGCAGAGCAACCGCGTAGTGGGTAGGGTTTGTGATCACAACATCTGCTTGAGGCACCTGCTGCATCATCCTGCTGTAAGAAATTTGCCTCTGCATCTGGCGCATTTTCCCCTTTAACAAAGGATCACCTTCGTACTGCCGGTACTCATCTTTTAATTCCTTTTTCGTCATACGCAGTGATTTTTCATGTTCCCAGTATTGGAAAAGGTAATCAAGTCCAGCGACAAACAACAGCAGAATACTGATGCGTAACATAATATTACTGCTCAGGGCACCGATCTCTGCAACAGCATCAGGGATACTCATATCCATGAGATGCGGAAAAAGACTTGCATTGGCGCGGATTGTTGTAAACACCAGATAGCCTACCATGACTACCTTGGCAACAGATTTAACCAGCTCCACCAGAGCGCGCTTGGAAAAAATGCGCTTGAAACCGCTGATGGGATTGATACGCTCCAATTTAGGAGACAGGGGCTCAGCTGTAAATAGAAAACCCACCTGAAGCATATTAGCTGCCAACCCCGCACCTGCTGCAACAGCCATCAAAGGTATGCAGACCTGGAAAAAGGCAGCAGCAGTAAAAAGTGTTAAATGGGTAATGGTTTCAGAGTCAAAATCTTGCAGCAAAAAGCTGCTAAAAATTTGGCTGCCAAAATTGGCCACCTGTGTCCCCATCCAGGGGCCACATATTTTCAAAAAGAGAAATGTACAGAGTAAGAGCACTGCTGAATTGAATTCAATGCTCCGTACAACTTGACCTTTTTTACGTGCCTCTTCACGGCGACGGGGTGTTGCTTTCTCTGTGCGATCCTCTGCAAAAAACTGAAGATCGATAGCTTCAACATAGTACCGCAATTGATCACCGCCCCAAAAGAATCATTATTGTAGTTAAGTCCTCAAAGAGTCCCGCAAAAACACGTCCAAAAGCCCAAACCAAAAGGGGCATCATGATCAGTACTAAAGCCAGACCCAACCCTATTTTGAAAGGCATCCCCACCAAAAAAACATTCATCTGGGGTACAGTACGGGCAATCACACCTAATGCCAGATCAGCAATAAACAGTGCCCCGAGAATCGGCAGAGCAATTTTGAAAGCGGTGCTGAACATACCCCCTCCCAAGTTTAGGATCCAGCGAATCAAAGGCTCTGAGATCTGTGCCTTCTCCCCTAAAGGCAGGTAATGATAGCTTTGATTAAGGGCTGCCAGCAGATAGTGATGCCCATTGATACTTAAAAAGAAAATTACTGCAATAATATATTTAAAGGTCCCAATAACCGGGAATTGAAGACCTGATTGGGGGTCAATGACATTGACGATGCCAAAGCCCGTCTGCATATCGATGAACTGTCCGGCAACTTGAAAGATAGCAAAAGCAATCTGTGTAAGAAATCCTATAGCAGCTCCGATCAACAGTTCACTCAGAAACTGAAACAAGTAACCGACGAGACCAGGGGCAACAGTTATAGGCTCCTGCCAATAACTCATAAATAAGAAAAAAGCAACAAAAGCAGCAAGCCAGACCTTAATCTGCACAGGAATATTCCGGCTGTTAAAAGGAATAGCTGTCAGAAAAAGCCCGGTAACTCTCCCCCAAAACAATAAATATAAATCAGCCTTTTGAAAAAATAAATCCAATAATTCCATAATCACCAAATACCTTAAATAGATGTCGGAAGCCGGAAGTCTGATATCGGAAGTTCGCAAGAACAGCCTCAGGCTCTTTTCCGCCACATTCCCTGAATCAGCTCTGTTTTTATGTTCTACTGGTGCAGTCCTGCGACTGGTTGCCTACTTTGCGAGCAGGTGCATATTGAGTAAAAGCTTCTGGGTAAAAGAAAGCATTACTTTCATCATCCATGGAGCAAAAATAACAACAGTTATCAGGACAGCAATAATCTTTGGTATAAAAGCCAGGGTCTGCTCCTGAATCTGTGTTGTCGCCTGAAAAATACTCACCAGAAGGCCCACCAGCAGACTCACACCTAACATCGGCGCAGAGACCAGCAGCACAGCATATAAGGCTTCACGACCCAAAGTAATCACCAGGTTCTCAGTCATTCAAAAACACCTCAGGAAAAACTAATCATCAGGGACCGCATCAACAGATGCCATCCATCAACCATAACAAACAAGAGAATTTTAAAGGGAAGCGAGATCATCATAGGAGGCAGCATCAGCATCCCCATAGACATCAAGGTGCTGGCCACAATCATATCGATCACCAAAAATGGTATAAAAAGTATGAATCCGATCTGAAAGGCCGTTTTCAGTTCACTGATGGCGAAAGCCGGTATGAGCACATGGTTGGGGATATCCTGATACTCATTAGGCCTTGGTATTTTAGCAAAAGATACAAAGAGTGCTAGATCCTTTTCTCTTGTTTGTTTGAACATAAAGTTGCGCAGTGGTTCCATTCCCCTCTGGAAAGCAGCCTGCTGGGTAACCTCCCCTTTCAAATAAGGCTGTAGTGCATTTTCGTTTATTTCCTGCCATGTAGGGGCCATAATAAAAAAAGTAAGGAAAAGAGCTAAACCAATGAGCACTTGGTTGGGAGGCATCTGCTGAGTAGCTAAAGCATTCCTTAAAAAGGAGAACACCACAATAATGCGGGTAAATGATGTCACCATGATTAAGATCGCCGGAGCCAAAGCTAACAGCGTAATAATCAATAAAATTTGCAGGCTCTGGGATACTTCCTGGGGGTTTTCAGCGGTATCCACATCCAGAGTTACCCTTGGTACTGGCACAGGTTGAGCATCTGCCGTATTATTCACAAAAAAACAGCAAATAAGGAAACACATTGCCAATGCGAGCAGGAAGCACGCAGTAATAACTGTTCTTCTTTCTCGCACCAGCTATTCCCCCTCCCCAAAATCTTTACTTCTGATTGAATTATTTCCTCTGCCCGGGAAGAAATGCTCCAGCGTTTTCTTCCAGAAGGAATTCGAGTACTCTTCGGCTTCTAAATCCTCTGCCGAAAATTGAGCAACCTTGGAGGCATCATCAATTTCCAGAAGCTTTGTTATGTTGTGATCTGTCACACCCAGCACATAAATTTTTCCTGCTATTTCAGTCAGAAGCAGAGCGCGGTTTTGACCGATCACCACCTGATCAAGGATCCTCATCCAGCGCCCTGATCTGGTAAAAGGCATCTGCCGTTGAAAAAACTTGATCACCAGAAAGGCAAGCACAATAACGATGAGCAGACTCAAAACCAGACGCAGAAGGGTTGCCCCCATGCTGGGTACAGCTACCAGCGAAGGATCCTGGTACTCAAGTTGGGTTGCAGTCAAAAAAATAGTCAAAAGAATCCCTCCGTGGTCATCCAATAACCTTGGAAACAGCCTCTATGACGCGCTCCGGCTGAAATGGTTTGACAATAAAATCCTTGGCACCTGCTTGGATAGAGTCGATGACCATCGCCTGCTGTCCCATGGCACTGCACATAATAACTTTAGCCTGTGGATCAATCTTGCGGATTTCCTTTAAAGTACTAATCCCATCTTGTTCTGGCATGGTAATATCCATGGTTACCAGATCAGGCTTCAGTTCCTTGTATTTATTAACAGCTGTTGTGCCATTTTCAGCCTCCCCAACCACCATATACCCATTTTTAGTCAGGATGTCCCTCAGCATTATCCGCATAAACGCAGCATCGTCAACAATTAAAACCCTTTTGCCCAACAGTTTTCCTCCTCCAAAACCAATCTTACCGCAGATTACTCATTCTCTCGGTTGAACTCAGGATTTCAGTTATTCTAACCCCATAATTCTCATCGATAACCACAACTTCACCCTTTGCAATAGATTTTCCATTTACATAAATATCAACAGCTTCACCTGCCAGCTTATCCAACTCCACAATTGCTCCCGGCCCTAAATCTAATATATCTTTAATCGTCTTCTGGGTTCGTCCTAGTTCCACAGAGAACTGCAAGGGTACGTCCATAATCAATGATATATTACCTGTTTCTTTGGGAGCTTCGGTTTTCGTCAGGGGGCCAAACTTTACCTGCTGCACCGCAATGTCCTTTTTATTATTATCCTGAACAGGTTTATCATCTGACATCACCGGGAGTTGTTCAGCTCGCTGCTGCCCCTCATCCTGCTCAATATCTGTTAGCAGATAATCACTTGTGTGTTTAGCAAAATCAAGAGGAACGATTTGCATGATTTCACTATCAGTGATCCCTTCTATATACATATTAAAAACTATCTTGACCAACTGGATATCATCTGCTGATTCACGAATCTGATCCTCAGCCAAGTTGACCACTCGCACAGATGGAGGGGAGATCCCTATCTTTTTTTGAAAAACTGTAGACATAGATGTTGCCCCGGCACCCATCATCTGATTCATAGCTTCTCCGATGGCGCTTAAATGCAGTTCATTTAACTCTTCAGGTGAATCGCTATCATCCCCACCCATCATCAGTTCCACTATCAAACCAGCATCCTTTATTTTAATGATCAGTACGTTATCTCCAACCAATCCAACAGTATACTGAACATTCACTATGACATAAGGCAAGGGGTACTCGTGTCTTAATTCGGATTGAGTAGTTATCGAGACCCGGGGGGTCGTAATCTCCACTTTTTTACCGATCAAACTGGAGAGAGCAGTAGCGGCAGATCCCATAGTAATATTGGCAATTTCACCAAGCGCATCCAATTCCATAGCTGTAAGGGATTCATCGTCATTTTCGTCCCTTAACAAGGCATCAATTTCTTCCTGAGTTAAGCCCTTTTCATTCACCATTTGACCCTCCCTTACCGAGCAAATCTGTAATTTGAACAGCAATTTTATTATGAGAAACTCCTGGCTTTGCAGTAAATTTGGGGTATTTTCCTATATAAACGCCTAGATCCTCATCCACCCTACGGTTCACAGGTACAACGTCCCCTACCTGAATTCCCAGCAGGTCGCGTACAGTTATATAACTAGAACCCAGAACCGCCTTGAGCGGTATTTTTGCAGATAATAACTGCTCCTGAAGAAAATGGCGCTGTTCATGATCTACCTCTCCTATATCTTGGGTAAACCAGTAGTGTGCACTCAATTTATCTAAAACTGGTTCCAAAGCAAGATACGGAAAGCAGTAGTTGATAATTCCATCGTTCTTTCCGATCCTTGTTTCCAGTGAAATCAAAATAACCATCTCTGTGGGGGAAACAATCTGTGCAAGTTGAGGATTGGACTCAATAACTTTTAACCTGGGATGAAAGTCCAGTATGTTTGCCCATGTCTCACGGGAGATATCCAGCATTTTCTGTCCAACTCGCCACATAATGGTACGTTCTATTTCAGTCAAAGCACGGCTTTGAACATTCAATTCCCCACGTCCCCCCATTAGCATATCGATTAACCCTAATGCAAGCGGAATTTTAATTTCCAAAATTCCATTGCCTTCAAGAGGATCCATGTTAAAAACCAACATGACAGAAGGATCCGGAATAGAGCGAATAAACTCTTCATAGGTAAGTTGTTCCACAGATAGTAAAACTGCCTGTACTGTTATCCGCAATAAGCCAGAGAGAAAAGTTGACAGTGTACGGGCATAATTATCATAAATTATCTCCAAGGTATTAACCTGTTCCTTGGAAAATTTGTTCGGCCTGCGAAAATCATAAACACGAGTTTTTTTTGTCTGCTCCTCTTCCAGAAGTTCATCTGCAGTAACTTCTCCTGAGGCAAGCGCACTCAACAAACTGTCAATCTCATCTTGTGATAAAATATCTTCCAAAACCATCACTCCCCCCGCCTTGGTTACTGCAGAACCAGGTCTGAAAAATAAATGTTATCAACTTTCCCTGTGCTTAAATGGGTATTCAGGTCAGCAAGGATGGCTTTTTTCAGCTGGACACGGTTCTCTGCTTCCAGGTCATCACTGGTTTTACTGTTAAAGAAAATAATAATCTTATCTTTTAAGACAGGAAGCTTTTCTTTAATTTCCTTCTCTAAAGAGCGGTTATTTAACTCTAAAACCACTGTTACTTTCACATACTTTTTAGCACCACCGGAAGCCAGATTAGTAGTAAATTCACCAACTTCAAAAAGCTGCCCCACTTGAGCGGCTGCATTATTAGCTGTTTTAGATGACTCGTTTTCTCCAATACCATTCCTGACCACCATGAATGCAGTAAACAGCGCAATCACTGCACATAAAACAACAGCCACACAGCCGATGATCAGAATTTTTTGGTTGACAACAACTCCTTTCCCACGTTGCTCATGAGGGTTGAGCTTTTCGCTGTTCTCCCCAGCCACTACACTTCACCATCCTCTAATGATTCTTCAATTCCTTCCTGCAGCAGACAGCGAGAAATTGACCTGCGAAATTCCACTATGCGCCTTAAAACTTCTGAGGGACTCTCTTTTACAATAAACCTCTTCCCAGTAGTCAGGGTTACAACGGTATCTGGAGTGCTCTCCACAGATTCGATGAGATCCGAATTTACATAAAACTCCTGATTGTTAAGACGCGTTAAAGGAATCAAACCGTCTGCACCCCTTTCCTGCCCCTCTTGGGGGGCGGGCCCACCCCCTTTAGAGCAGGCCCAAAATTAGTTATTTATCGCTCATTACCTCTTCAGGTTGACCAACTCCTGCAGCATCTCATCTGATGTTGTTATCACCCGGGAATTGGCCTGAAATCCCCGCTGAGTAATAATCATATCAGTAAACTCACTGGAGAGATCCACATTGGACATCTCCAGAGAACCCGGTTTGACAGTACCGAAACCACTGCTGCCAGCAATGTTAACATTAGGGGCTCCGGAGTTGCTGGTAACCGAGTAGAGGGAGTTACCCTCCTTGAATAGACCCGCAGGGTTAGTAAAACGGGAAAGAGCAATCTGTCCCAACCTTCTGCTCACTCCATTGGAGAAAACCCCTTCAATGGATCCGCTCTGGTCGATGGCAAAGCTCTCCAGTGTCCCGCTCTTATACCCATCCTGGCTTTCAATGTCAGCACTGAAAGGAGAGCCGTACTGCGTCAGTTTGGAGAAATCTAGGTTGATAGTAAGTTGGTCTGATCCAGGTGGTGTGAAAGTAATGGAATTATTATCAACCGTACTGTATTTTCCAATAGTATCGAAAGTTATTTCCCCGGTAGCGGTACCAGTTAGTTTGTCTCCCCTGGGGCCAATAATAGAGTTGTCCGCAAGGGTCCATGTCCATTTATTATCATCTGTTTTCTTCAATTCAATGGGCACAGTATACTCCTGCCCCTTGGAATCATAGACCATATGGCGCAGTACAATTGTAGATTCAGACTCACCTGTCTTAACCCTACTGTCCAAATTCCCTCCACAGCTCATATTTTCGGTGGCTTTGGCCTCTTCCGACTCATTGAGGTTGATTTTAATGTCCGTTAGAATGTCTGATAGCCTGTTAGGATCCTCCGCATCCGGCATCCACCCCATAACACGCAGGCCATGCAGCAAGCTGATCATGTTACCTTCTCCATCAAAATCAAAACAGCCTACCCGCGAATAGTAGTTTCTGCTGCCATCACTCAAGATAAAGAAACCATCTCCATCAACCCCCAGGTCGGTATTTTTTCCGGTGTCCTGCAGGCTGCTGCCTCCCATAATGAGGTCGATGCTGCCGATAGAAACACCCGGCCCGATCTGCATGGGGTTGGTTCCCCCCCTACCATCAGGCACTGGCCTGCTGGCCCCTCGAATTGTCTGGTTGAGCATATCCTGAAAGTTCACCCGGCCCCTTTTATAGCCCGGGGTGTTCACATTAGCAATGTTGTTGCCTATAACATCCATCCGCTGCTGATGGCATTTTAATCCTGAGACAGCAGCAAAAAGTGAACGCATCATTTGTTAAAAACCTCCTTATTTCAGGGTGGTTTACGTCAGTCATTCGGTAAACCAGGGCACCCTCATTGAGGTCCAGCCCTTTTATCCCTTTAAGTGATCACTGCACTGTCGATCTTCGTAAACACATTCCCCCGTACACTCTGTTCATCCATTGCTGTAACTACAGTCCGGTTCTTGATACTCACGATAAAGGCGAGATTATCCACAAGAACCAAAGAGTCATTTGCTCCCTTTGCAGCCGCCTTTTCTACCGCTGTATTGATCCTTTGAAGCTGGCCGGAATTAAGGGGAATCTTCCTGCGGGCAATCCGCTCCTGAGCGTGTCGGGAAAACTTTAGAGACTGCTGAGCAAGGATCTCTTGAAATGTTTCACCCTTCGGTGTTTTCTCAGTTTTTTCTACAGTTCGCCTTGCTGCGGGCAAGATCGGACGAGGAAAATAGATCTTGTCTGTCACAAATCTTCACCATCCTCAGCTGTAACCAAAACCTTATTAACCCAATGTAGGGGAACAGCTTTTTCCTCCAACTCCAGCCAGATGCCCCCTCTTTCCTG
Organism: Syntrophomonadaceae bacterium; assembly: GCA_012839645.1. GTDB lineage: Bacteria > Bacillota > DSM-12270 > Thermacetogeniales > Thermacetogeniaceae > Syntrophaceticus. The sequence continues at coordinate 29,680 of DUMY01000161.1, read as the reverse complement.
GTGAAACCCGCGGACACTCCCTTTCATCACCTGGCCGTTTTCAGGACTGACCGCTTCAATATGTCGTCCCAGCAGGCTTGCTGCAAAAGCCAGGTCTTCCCTCTCCCGGGCTAACTGCTGCATACCCATCAGATATTCCAATTTTATATTCAGCTCCTGCAAATTCTCCAGGGATGTCAGCTGGGACATCTGTGCAATAAACTCCGTATTTTTGACTGGTTCCAAGGGGTCCTGCTGTTTGAGCTGGCAAATTAAAAGTTTCAGAAAATCATCTTTGCCAAGGTTTTGCATACCTACATTGAGGGTCTGCTGGGCAGACGCATTAACCGCATTAACTTCCGTTACTCCAGCCATTTTCATCACCTCCTGTTGTAATAGATGTCTGAGTCCAGAGGTCGATGTCAGATGTTTGCATGAATACTGTCATTGTTCCAGCAGACTTTCAAACAGAATCAAGCGACATTTATCCTCCGGTGGTATCACCGCTTGAATTGACGCAGACATCTACTTCTAAATTAAATAATTGATCGATCCCGGCTGCCACCCGGTAACACCTTGTGTTTGTTGCTCCTCCCCTCTGCTGGGATTTTCCTGTGTAGCCATCTGGGGAGTATCGCCATAAGATTCTCGGGAGTCCATGAGATTTTGAGAGGTTTGCTCTCCTCCCACGGAAACACTCAACTCCTGCCAGGATATTCCCTGTTGTTCTAAGCTCTGACGCAGATCATAGAGATGCCCTTCAATCAAGCTGGCAGCCACGGCGTTATCAGCAATAAAATGCGCTTGGACAACACCCTTCACCACCCGGATGTTCAGATTGAGGTGCCCCAGGAATTCTGGCTTAAGCTTCAGCTTTAGATCAGCCTGATCCTTTCCTACAAAAAGGTTCGCTTTAGCAATAATCTGGTTGGCTATCGTTTCCACTGTTTCTTTTGGTAACACATCTGTTTTAAGGTCTCCGATGTGATTATTGATCTGTATAAACCGAGTATTTTCAGCAGCTTGCCCTGTTGTCAATACTCCTTCAGATTCCTGCTGCATGTGCACTGGCTCCGCAGACAATAAATGGTTTCTTATACCTTCCTGTTCAACCATTACTGTTTTACCTGCTGCAGATTTTGCTGTACTCTCCTGAGCATCCGGAGAAGGTATCTTTTTTTCAAACAACAATTGGACACCTACCCTTTCAGATACAGATCGCTCCGGGGTGCCGGTATCCTCATTTAGAAGCAGTTCTTTATTCACACTAAGATCTGGAAAGGGTAACTTTTTAGATAATTGGACTTCTGCTTCCTGTACATCTTGCTCAGGGATGTCAGTTTCCACATTCGAGTGCAGACTAGTGCTCGTTCTGACATCCAGAGTTCTGATATCCGAAAAAAGAGTCTTGTTTGATGAAGAGGGCTCCTGAAGAGTCCGGAAAAACGGCAAAAACCTTGCCAAATCATCCCCTTCCCCATCTAAAGGGATCTCTACCTGGTCAATGCCAGCGCCGTCGGGCTTTGCCGGCTGAGGTTGGGGCATCACTTCTCCTATCTGATACACTTCCTCCTCAAAATCTTCTTCATATGAAGCACAGCAGTCGGACATTTCACCATTGTCACCAAGCATGGTGTTTTCGTGAGTTCCAAAGGATTGATCACAGGAAAGATTATTTTCAGTATCCAGCAAATCTCCAAGCAACTCCACAAAGGAAAAAGCAGGTTCCACAGCAGTATCAACAGCTGAGTTGTTAACCATAGCCTGTTTTTGCAGTAAGGGCATCACTGTTAGCTCCATTATCTATCACCTCCTTTCAATAACCGTTTATCTATCCCTTTCTTGGGCCACATCTTGGGCCGCACTGCCGGCAATCATTTCCGTCACCTGTACAGCCATTTCTGGCTCCAATGCAGCCAAGATCTCTCCTGCTTCCTCTTTATCCATACCCATTAAAATTTCGGCAACTACCCCAGGTGCCATCTTTCCCAGGATGGCAGCGGCTGTAGGTGCCTTCATCCCCGCATAGTAATTTCCCAGTTCCCGGTATTCTTTTTCACCTAACATTTCCTTACCCTCAGGCAGTTTTTCTTGTTCAGAAACTGCTAATTCCTGCTCTAACTGCAGGCGCAGTTCCTTTTCACTCTCCAACTGCTGTTCCAGGAGAATCAAGCGTTCCCGGAGTTTTTTATTTTCGTCTTGCAGGTTTTTCCCTGAGATTTTTTGGTCAGACCATACCTTTACCCATCGGCTGACATCTACCCAGCCCATCGCTACCGCTACGACCACTGCAATAAGGACAATTACTATGATAACAACCAGTACCCTTGTTGTTTGTTTCATGCTATTCACCTAATCCCTGGAATAAGAGATCAACCCTATCTCATCCAGCACCTTCTGTTCTTCACGTAATAAATCCTGATAATAAACTTCCCACTGCCGCTGGTAAAGACGCTCCAGTAATTTGCTATCTTTACGCACCTCTAAATAAGCCTGTCTTTCCCTTTTCATTTTCTCCTCTGCCTGGATAGCTGCAGCAGCCTGTTCTTCTAAGGAACACCGCTGCAACCGCAGATAGCCTTTGCACACAGATAAAAGCTCCCGCTGTATTTGACCCTCCAGCAGCTTCCTGTTTGCTGCCAGCAGCTGACCGGTCTTTTTTTCCAGGGCAGCCAGCCTACCGGATTCCTCTTGAAAGGCTCTGCGAGCACGAGCAAGCTCCAGCCGTGCTACCTTTTCTTCTTGTAGCTTGAGGTTACGGTATTTGTCCAGACGAAAATAAAATTTCTTCAATTTTAATTATTCTCCCTATCTTCAGATATAAGTCTTTCCAGCTGCTGCATCGTTTCCTGGAAACTAAATTTCTCAAAGACCCCCTGCTGCAAAAAGCTGCGGCATGGCTCATACATCCTAATGGCTTCATCGATCCTTGGATTTGTACCGCTTTTATAGGCACCTATTTCAATCATGTCTTTTGCTTCCCTATAGGTAGCCATGATGCTGCGCATCCGGGTCGCCCTGCCCAAATGTTCCTGACCAACGATATCAATCATCACTCTGCTCACCGAACTGAGCACATCAATCGCCGGATAGTGGTTTTGGGCCGCCAGGTCCCTAGATAAAACTATATGTCCATCAAGGGTTCCCCTCACAGCATCTGCAATGGGCTCATTGAGATCATCACCATCAACTAAAACAGAATAAAGGCCTGTAATTGTCCCCTCTTTAGCTGTTCCTGCCCTCTCCAGTAGTTTAGGCAAAATAGCAAACACTGACGGTGTATAGCCACGGGTTGCCGGTGGTTCACCCACTGCAAGCCCTATTTCTCGCTGGGCCATGGCAAACCTCGTCACAGAATCCATCATCAACAAAACATTCTGTCCCTCATCCCGGAAATACTCGGCAATAGCAGTTGCTACCATGGCACCCTTCAATCTAACTAAAGCCGGCTGGTCTGAAGTGGCAGCAACTACAACAGAACGCTCTAGGCCTTCCTCTCCCAGATCCCTTTCGATAAACTCCCTGACCTCGCGGCCGCGCTCTCCAATCAAGGCGATCACATTAACATCTGCCTCGGTATTACGGGCAATCATACCGATGAGAATACTCTTTCCCACTCCGCTCCCGGCAAAAATCCCCAGACGCTGTCCTTTTCCACAGGTAAGGACTCCATCAATAGCTTTGATACCTAAGGGTAGGGGTTCCTGGATCCTGGTTCTTTCCAGAGGATTACGGGCACTGGAAACAACCGGAACCCACTCCTCCACCATAACCGGATCCTTCCCATCTAAGGGCTGTCCCAGTCCATCCAAAATTCGTCCCTTTAAACCCGCCCCAACACCGATCTTGAAGATATCACCAGAGGCTGTCACCTCACACCCAGGCCCCACTCCCCGCAATTCACCCATGGGCATGAGAATAGTTTTCTCTCCTTTAAAACCCACAATCTCTGCTTTGATTCTTCCCTCAGGTGAATTAATATAACAGAGTTCCCCTACATTTCCCCAGGGTCCCACAGCCTCGATTGTTAAGCCGACAATTTGCTCGATTTTACCCCGGTACTTGATGGGATTAAAGTTCTCCATGCGTCTTATATATTTTCCCAGGCTGATCATTTCTGGCTCGCTTCCAGCAAATCAGAGGCAACTTCCTGAAGCTGCCCCTCAATAGAAGCATCGATCTCGCCAAAAGGTGTTTCCATCTGGCATCCCATGGTCTGGGAGTTGTCAACAACAACATTTATCCGCGCTTCATTTGTAATATCTTCTTGGATTAAAGAACTAATAACATCGTAATCCCGGGAAGAAACCTTTAATACTAGTTCCCCATCACCCTGGGCCTTAGCTAGCACCGCTTTAGCGATAGCCCTTACCTGTTCTGGAGCAACTTTAAGTTCTGTATGGATAACACACCTGGCAATAATAACTGCCAGCTTGATAATTTCCGGTTCCAATTGTTTAAGAAGAAGGTTCCTTTTTTTTACCAAACCCTCTTGCTGTCTGGTTATTTCAGCATGCAAATGTTCACGTTCCCCGTCCAATGCACTCTGCCCTGACAGAAAGCCAGCTTCATACCCCTTCTTTTTTGCCTTTTGTTCTAATTCAAGCACTGTTTTATTGGCATTTTCCACAATCTTTTCTGCCTCAACCTGAGCTCCTGAGATAATTTTTTCGGCTTTTTCTTGGGCCTCATTTAACAACTGCTGAACCATCAATTCGGTTTCAGCTATCACAGCTTCCGGTTCACACGAACCGTTATCATTCTTTCGTCCCCTGTCATGTCGGGAAGCGATTATCCTAGGCGGAGATAAATAGAGATGGTCCGCTTTAATCACTCTAAACAATGATGTCATCCCTCCCACCTCTGGTAATAACAATCTGTCCCTGTTCCTCCAGTTTACGGATCTCTGCTACAATCTTCTGCTGGGCCTCTTCCACATCACGCAAGCGTACGGGCCCCATATAATCAATATCTTCTTTTAACATCTCTGCTGCCCTCTTAGAGATATTACGCTCGATCTTGCTCATCACTTCTTCTCCAGATCCTTTGAGAGCCAGAGCCAGGTCATGGGAATCGATCTCCCTGAGAATTAACTGCACTGCACGATCATCAAGCTGCACAATATCCTCAAAGACAAACAACAGGTTTTTTATTTCTTCAGCCAGTTCCGGGTCTTGAATCTCCAAGGTTTCAATAATTGTTTTCTCTGTTGCTCGATCTACCCGATTAAGAACATCCACAAGTGCCTTTACCCCACCGGCGCTTGTGTAATCATGAGTGACCACAGAAGATAGTTTGCGTTCCAAAACCTTTTCCACTTCCCGAAGAACCTCAGGAGTGGTGCTGTCCATAAGAGCAATCCTGCGCGCCACATCAGTCTGCATCTCAGCGGGCAGCTCTGAAAGCACTGCAGATGCCTGATCCGAATCCAGATAAGCCATGATCAAAGCGATTGTTTGAGGATGCTCATGTTGAATAAAATTAATCAGCTGTGTGGGATCTGTTTTTCTAACAAAATCAAAGGGCCTCACCTGAAGATTTGCCGTCAGGCGGTTGATAATTTCTGTGGCTTTTTGCTTACCATAGGCCTTTTCCAGAAGTTCCTTTGCATAGTTGACCCCACCCTGACTTATATAATCATCTGCCAGTGAAATCTGATAAAACTCCTGATACACCTCATCCCTCTTCTGGTAAGGCACATTACTAATATTTGCTATTTCCAGGGTCAGTTTTTCAACCTCTTCCTCTGGTAGGTGCTTAAAGATCTGTGATGAAAGATCAGGCCCAAGAGATATCAATAGAATAGCTGCTTTCTGTCTCCCGGTTAGCTTCTTCATCATTGTCACCTCTGATCCTCACCCAACCAGGTTTTAATCAGTTCCGCGGCTTTGTCCGGTTGCTGTTTAACCTGGGTTTTTATTTTGTCAGCAATTCGTGCCTTCTCCCGCTCTTCCTCCGGCATGTCCTCTTCTTGAGCCGCCAAGACATCCTCTACGGTCGGCTGTGATACAGCAGAGTAATCGATCACATCATCCACATCCTGCCTTCTCCTGTAAACCATCGCAGCAATGACAATAAGTATAATAACTGCTGCTGCAGCTGCCCCGTAGTATAATAACTGCTGTCGTTCTTCTTTGGCCGCCATTTCCTCGTCCAGCTTCTCTGACCAACTCCTGTCAAAGGGCATACAGGTTACTGTCAGCTTATCTCCGCGTTCAGTGTCCAATCCAACAGCGGCAGTAACCAGATCAGTGATCTCATTTTGCTGTACAGAACCTGGTTGAACATCCAAGACTACAGAGAGAGAGAGCTGTTTGACCGCACCCGGGGCCACTACCCGGTGCTCATTCTCTTGATCAATTTCATAGTTTGTGGTTTTTCTGGTGGACTGCGAAGTGGAAGTGGATGGGTCTTCCTCTACTTCTTGGTATTGATCACCAGGTATATTACTTTCACTGCCAGGGACACCACCTGGTAAAGGCTCGTTTTGCGAAGTATGCTCCTCCTCTATCTCCTGACTCCTAATTGTCTTATCACCAAAGGTCTCGCGCTGGAGCTCTACATGGTCAAAATCCAGGGTCGCATGAGCACGCACCACTGTTTTCCCCTGACCAACTATCTGATCCAGCATCTCTCGCAGAGAATTCTCTATTTGTTTCTCATAATCATGCTCAACCTGGTGCTGTTTAGCAGTTAACCCGGTGGTCCTTACAGTATCGGTACCACCTTCCAAACCTGCTGAAAGAATATTTCCCCCGGTATCGACCACTGTGACATTACCTTGTTTTAGCCCCTCAACCCCACTGGCTACAAGATTGATAATCCCATTTACTTGTTCCTCCTCTAGGTCAGAACCGGGCTTAAGCTTGACCAGAACAGCGGCTGTAGCATCCTTCTCCTCTTCCAGAAAAAGTGATGGCTCCGGCACAACAATATGTACACGCACATCCTCAACTGAATCCAGCTTGCAAATAGTACGCTCCAATTCCCCCTGCAGAGCTACCAGGTATCTTACGCGGCGCTCACTTTCTGTTTCCCCAAAACGAGATTCATCAAAAGATTCGAAACCCACACTTCCGCCCTTTGGTATGCCTTCATGGGCCAGAGAAAGTCGCAGGTCATACTTCTGTGACTCAGGAACAAGGATTGTTGAACCGCCGTCCTCCAATTTATACAGAACCTTTTGTTCTTTTAAATACTCAGTTATAGCTGCAGCATCCTGAGGATCAAGGTCTGTGTAAAGGGATACATAGTTTGGTCTGCTTACAAAAACTATGAGGAGTATGGCAATAATTATTATAATTACAGCTCCGGTTACCAAAAGAAATTTCTGAACTGCTGATAGCCTGTTCCAAAAAATAACTGCTTTTTCTTTTTGATTTGACAGCATCTCCTTCACAGCATACCAACTCAATTCTTATAATTGGATGCGCATAATTTCATGGTAAGCATCCACTGCTTTATTCTGAAACTGCACCAGCAGCTGTAAGGCAAGTGCGGCCTTTTCAGTGGCAATAACCACTTCATGAAAACTGTTGGCATCTCCTAAAACAACTTCACCGGCCTTTCTTTCGGCATCCTTTTGCAAACTGTTCACCTGATGTAGAGCCGACCCAAAAAGGTCTTTGAATGAAGCCTCATTACTAATATCAGTTTTTGGGAAAAGTGTCTTCCCCGTTAACGGTTGGATTCCGTTAATTGATTCCATAATCATTCTGCCTCCTCACCTAACTTTAACGACGACCGATTTCTAGTGCCCGCAAGCACATTTCTTTTGTAGCATTAAGAGCTGTTACATTTGCTTCATAAGATCTCGTTGCACTAATCAGATCCACCATCTCTTCGAGTATATTGACATTAGGCATCCTCACATACCCCACTTCATCAGCATCCGGGTGATCAGGATTGTAAACCAGGCGCGGCTCGGCGTTATCCGCAACTATACTTCTCACCCTAACACCACTGATACTGCCAAGCTTACGCTGTAAACAAGTCTCAAAGGGACTACCTGTCTCAAAAACAACATTTTTCTTACGGTAAGGTACCGGGCGTCCGGCGTCATCAATCTTCCCTGACCTGGTTGTTTCAGCATTAGCAATATTGCTGGCAGTGACGTCCAATCGCAACCTCTGGGCAGTGAGTCCACTGCTGCTAATCTCAATTCCCGTAAATAAGCCCACCTGCTAACGCCTCCCTTCAGTAATGGCCGAGCGCAGCATACTTAAATGCTCTGTGGTCAACCGTGTCAAGAGCTGGTACTGTAACATCGTCTCCGCCATCAAGGCATTTTCCTGTTCTGGAACAACATTATTGCCATCATTCCTGTTTCTCGTTTGTGTCTGGCGTAACAGCGGCAAAACTTCTTTTCCTTTGCTACTTCCTCCCAGGTGCAGCGGATTTGTTCTATGCAAATCTAGGTCCTGGGTCCTGCTCTTTTTGGCTAAGACATTCTTGAAATCAAGATCAATTCTTTTATAATTAGGTGTATCAACATTGGCAATATTTTGACTGATCACCTGCTGTCGCAGCCAGTTGACATCAAGAGCTTTTTTAAACATTGGAATTAACGGGTTACCAAGATTCTTAATCATATCGCCCTCCTGCCAATTTACCAATTATCATAATATTACAAAAACTGTTTTACAACTGAGGAAGAACATTCTTATAATTAGTAATAGTTTCTAGGTCCCCTTGAAATATCCTTCTTATTTCGACAAAAAAATATGACAATAAGCTAAATATTTAGCTATTGCCATTAATTATATGATACTAAAGTCCTAACACCATTATTAAAATTTATCTTTCTCCTTTTGCTGCCATCCCCTCTTCTTAAGCTCATTCAGGATGTTTTCATTAAAAATACGAATATAGGTACCTTTCATACCTAAGGATTTTGTCTGGATCATATTTGCGCTTTCCAGTTTCCGCAGTGCATTGACAATCACTGAACGCGTAATTCCCGCGCGGTCCGCAACTCGACTGGCAACAACCAACCCTTCTAAGGCACCCAACTCTTTGAAAATATGCTGTGCTGCCCTTAGTTCTGAAAATGACAGTGTGCTCAAGGCAATCTGAACGGTTGCCCTTTTTTTTGTATCTGATTCTGTACGCTCACTAATTAATTGCATAACCTCCATTCCCACAACCATGGCCCCATACTCTGCCACAACAAGTGCCTCATTGGGCAAGCTTTTCCCAGCACTAATTATTACTAAGCTTCCCAAACGCTCTCCGCCTCCGTAGATGGGAACAATAGTCACCCTGCGTTCTTGGAGGGGACATTCACTTGATGAAAAAAAGCAGGATTTATCCGTGCTCATATTGGAGTGTGTTTCTGTAACCAAATTAAGTTTCTGATTGTAGCTTTCGGGAAAACGTTGACTAAAATCATATACCTCATTCAGGTTTCTGCAAGAACTCTCCTCTAATAAGTGATTTCCAAGAATTTTTCCTCTGCGGCCTATTATAAAAACATTAGCCTGGACATTCTGACTTATGACCTGGGCGATATCGGTAAAATCTTGCATGTTCTCTCTTGTTCTCGTTTTGTGAAGACTTTTAATGTAGTATATGATTTCCAATAACTGCTCCATTTCAACCCCCCTCAAATCCCGTTTAAAGAATATAGCTGCTTAAATTACCGTCAGCAACAATTCCCTCCAGGCGTTCTGCTACATATTCTTTATCTATAACAACATTTTTTTGCTGAGATATTTCCGGTGCTTGGAAGGAGAGATCATCCAGTACTTTTTCCAAGATGGTATGAAGTCTTCTTGCTCCAATATTTTCAGCCTGGGCATTGACAAGATATGCCATCTCAGAAATCTCTTCTAAAGCATCCGGAGTGAATTCTATATGCAACCCCTCAGTATCCAGCAGTGCTGTATACTGTCGGATCAAAGAGTTATCCGGTTCTGTTAAAATCCTCAAAAAATCATCCTTTTCCAGGGGTTCTAATTCTACCCGGATAGGGAAGCGCCCCTGTAGTTCAGGGATCAGATCTGAGGGTTTGGATACATGAAAGGCACCCGCAGCTATAAATAAAACATAATCAGTGTTTACTGGACCATGTTTGGTCATCACAGTTGAGCCTTCGATAATCGGTAATATATCACGCTGCACTCCACCACGTGAAACATCAGGACCAGTGGTGTTTTCTCTGCCGGCAATCTTATCGATTTCATCCAAAAAAATAATCCCGCACTGCTCAGTACGCTGGACTGCCAGAGAAACCACCTCATCCATATCCACCAGGTTCTGAGCCTCTTGCTGAGCTAGAATGCGTCGCGCCTCCCGTATGGTCACCCGACGCTTTCTTTTTTTTCTGGGCAAAAAACCCCCAAGCATATCCTGTAAATTGATGCCCATTTCTTCCATGCCTCCGAGGGTAAACACCTCAAGGGTTTTTTGGTGGTTTTCTTCTACCTCAATTTCAATCTTTCTGTCTTCAAGTGCCCCAGATTGCAGTTCCATGGCAATCTTTTCCCGCAGCATCCGGTTATTCTGCAGATCTGGGGATATTTCTTCCTCTTCTTCCTCTTCTTCCTCTTCAGTCATTTCCCCAAACAACAGATCCAGTGGGTTTTTTAAGGGTTTACCGCGTTTCGTTGAGGGGACAAGTATCTCTAAGATTCTTTCTTCTGCAAGCTTCTTTGCCTTCTCACCGACCTCAGCCATCTTTTCCTGCTTGATCATCCTGATGGCGACCTCTACCAGGTCACGCACCATTGATTCGGCATCCTTGCCCACATAACCTACTTCTGTGAATTTAGTTGCTTCTACCTTTACAAAAGGCGCTTTGACGAGTTTCGCAAGGCGCCGCGCAATTTCTGTTTTTCCCACACCTGTTGGGCCAATCATAATAATATTTTTCGGTATTATCTCATCCTGGAGTTCCAACGGGAGTCGATGCCTGCGATATCTATTGCGCAGGGCGACAGCAACTGCTTTTTTGGCATCATCCTGGCCGATAATGTAGCGATCCAGTTCGGCCACAATCTGCCGGGGGGTTAATTCCTCCACCTGGTTTTCACCTCTTACAGTTTTTCTATAGTAATATAATCATTTGTATAAATGCATATAGAGGCCGCAATCTCAAGGGCTGATTGGACCACCTGTTCCGCCTCTAACGATGTATGGTTGATCAATGCCCGGGCAGCAGCCAGTGCATATGGTGAACCAGAACCCACTGCCGCAATGCCATCATCAGGCTCAATAACCTCGCCGCTCCCGGATATTATGAGAAGATGTTCCTGATCTGCCACAACCAAAAGTGCCTCCAGGCGCCGAAGAACCCTGTCCATACGCCATTCCCTGGCCAATTCAACTGCTGCTCGCATTAAATTGCCACGGTATTCTTCAAGCTTGCGCTCAAATTTATCAAAAAGAGTTAATGAATCCGCCACAGAACCTGCAAAACCGGCTAAAATACGACCATCATACAGCTTCCTAATTTTGCAGGCATGTGCCTTCATAATGGTGTTGTTTCCGAAGGTAACCTGTCCATCTCCTCCTATGGCCACATTACCATCCCGTTTAACGCAAATCACTGTTGTTCCGGTCAGCATTCCAATTCCCTCATTTCCGCTCTTTCGCTCGTGGGTGTGCTTTTTCATATACAGCCTTAATCCGTTCCCCGGTTACATGTGTATAAATCTGGGTGCTTGACATCCTGGAATGACCCAAAAGTTCTTGTACAGAACGGAGATCCGCGCCACCCTCCAGGAGATGTGTAGCAAAGGTATGCCGCAGGGAGTGCGGTGTAAGATGCCTGGTGGGAGCCACCCTTTTTAGATATTTGGTAATGATACCGTAAGCCCCTCTTGTCGTTAGCCGCTTCCCCCTCCAATTAACAAAAAGCGGCTCTGCCGGTAACGGTTCTTTCTTTCCGCAGATCAGCGGCCGCCCCTCTTTCATATACCTCTGCAAGGCAGCACCGGCACAAGAGCCAAAGGGAACAATACGCTCCTTTTGACCCTTACCTTTAACTCGCAGGGAACGCAGTTGAAGTTCAACATCTCCGATATTAAGCTGCACAGCTTCACCAATGCGGAGACCAGAACTGTAAAGCAGCTCCAGGAGAGCATGATCCCGAATCTCAAGCTTCCCCTTGGCTACGGGTTTATCTAAGAGATCATTGACCTCATTGGAATAGAGAAACTGCGGCAGGTGCTTTGCCTTTTTAGGTGTTCTAACAAGTACCAACGGGTTGTTGTCAATTTTGCCCGCCTGACACAAATATCTGAATAAAGACCGCAGACATGCTAACCGACGTGATATAGTGCTGCGAGCATAATCTGCCTCATATAATTGCGAAAGGTAATTTCGTGTGATTTTTAAGTTGACATCGCTTAGTTCACCTATTTGCTCAGATTCAAGGTATTGCAAAAAATGCTTTAGATCACATCTGTAGCTTTGAGCAGTTTGTTCACTGAGGTTCTTCTGAGTTTGTAGATATTTTATAAACTGTTCGCAAGTTTCCTTATTACTCATCAGAATATTACCTCTTTTCACATACTAGCATACCATATCTTTCCTGGCAACCACTTAGTTATTCTGGCAAATTGGGACCAGGTTTCTCCCTAATATGCCAGCAGCAGTTCAATGCCATCACTTTACTTTGGATACAGTGGTCAGATCCTCCTCCTGCAGTGTTTTTTTGCAATTGGGACAATAGAGGTTTTTCATCTTCCCCCGGTAAACCAAAAAATGTTCGCATTCCGGGCAATATTCAGCAATGGGTTCATTCCAGGAGGTAAACTTGCACTCGGGGTAATTGATACACCCGTAAAACTTCCTTCCTTTACGGGATCTGCGCACCACTATTTTTCCCTTGCAGCGTGGACACAGAACACCTGTATCCTCTAAAAAGGCCTTAGTATAACGACATTCCGGGAATCCAGGACAGGCAAGGAATTTCCCGTATCTTCCTTGTTTAACCTTCAGGTTCTGGCCGCATTTGGGGCATTTTTCCTCACTTGTCTCCTCCTCAATAGGGATCACCTCAATCTCCTCTTCTGCATGGAGTAGATCTTTCTCGAAGGGACCATAAAACTTCTCGACAACATCCTGCCAGATAAGTTCCCCTTCTTCTACTTGATCAAGCTTTTTCTCCATCTCTGCGGTAAATTCAACGTCAATGATCTTAGAAAAATACTCTTTCAAAAGATCCACAACTATCTGACCTAATTCAGTGGGATAGAGCTGTCTTTTTTCCTTACTAACATAACCACGGCTTTGAATAGTGGCAATGATCGGGGCATATGTGCTGGGTCTCCCGATCCCATTTTCCTCCAAGGCCTTGACGAGACTCGCTTCTGTATAGCGAGCAGGTGGTTGGGTAAAGTGTTGTTTTGGCTCTAATTTGATTAGATCCAGGATATCCCCCTTAGCAACCACAGGAAGGAGCGTTTCGTCTGCTTCGGCTTCTGTATACACACGCATAAAACCGGGAAACTTGATTACTGAACCACTGGTCCGGAAAAGGTAATGACTACCCAGGATTTCAATTGTGGTTACCTCAAAAATAGCGGGTTTCATCTGGCTTGCCAAAAAACGCTCCCATATTAGTTTATATAATCTATACTGATCCCTGGATAGGATATCTTTCATCCGTTCCGGATTACGGGTTACATCTGTAGGGCGAATAGCCTCATGGGCTTCCTGAGCTCGGGAGGATGATTTATAAAAGGGTGGTTTTTCCGGCACATATTCAGAGCCCACTGCATCCGCAATATAATCCCGGGCAGCAGCCTGTGCCCCACCTGAAACCCTGGTAGAATCCGTACGCATATAGGTGATTAGCCCGGATACTCCTTCTTTACCCAGTTCCAAACCCTCATACAGCTGCTGGGCGATCCACATGGTCTTCTTGACGGGATAATTGAGTTTACGGCTGGCCACCTGCTGAAGGGTACTGGTTGTAAAGGGAGGGGCAGGATTGCGCTTACGCTCTCTTTTAGTAATTTTACTAACCTTAAAAGCAGCATCATCCAGTTCCCGGAGTACTTCATCAACATCCTCTTTGGTGGAAAGTTCTATCTTTTTCTTCCCTTTTCGAGCCAACTCCGCTTCTAAGCTGTTTTTATCGGTTTTGAAATGACCTGTAATGCTCCAGTATTCCTCTGGCTGGAACTCCCTTATCTCCTGTTCCCGATCACATATTAGACGCATTGCCACAGACTGTACCCGACCGGCACTCAGTCCTCTCCTGACTTTACGCCATAGTAACGGGCTGAGCTTATAACCAACCAGGCGGTCCAGGACACGCCTGCACTGCTGGGCATCAACCCTGTCCTGATCCACCAACCGCGGCTCTTTCACCGCCTTATCCAGCGCCTTTTTGGTGATTTCCTGAAATTCGATCCTGCACTTTGCATCCTCTGGAACCCTCAGAATATGCATTAGGTGCCAGGCAATAGCCTCTCCCTCGCGGTCCGGGTCAGGACCCAAGAGAACGTGATCAACCTTTTTTGCAGCTGAACGAAGCTCCTTGATCACATCTCCTTTACCACGAATGGTAATGTACTTAGGATCAAAATTGTTTTCCACATCAACACCAAGACGGCTTTTAGGGAGATCTCGCACATGCCCTAAAGATGCCTTAACAGTATATTTTTTTCCCAGAAATTTGCCGATAGCCCTGGCTTTAGCAGGAGACTCGACGATTATTAATACTTTTGCCATAACATTTGTCACCTTTTTTGATCCAGACTTATTTCTGGATTAATAAAGTAATGGCCAGGTAGCTGTTTAGCTAAACCTCTAAACTCAAGCAACGTTAATATACCTCCTACAACTGACACTGATAAGCCGGTAATTTCTACCAGCTCATCTATGTGTACAGGTTCTAAACTAAGCTTTTGTAAAACACAAGACTCTTCAAGGGTTAAACTTGGTTCTGAGCACTTTTTTTGAGGTGTTTGTGGTGAGGGAACCCAGTACAGGTATGGAAATTCCTCGATGATGTCTGCTGCATCTTCCACCAATTTTGCCCCCTGTTTGATCAACTTATTGGCCCCCTGACTGTATTTGCTTGTCACAGGCCCAGGTATGGCAAAAACCTCCCTATTCTGCTCCAATGCATTATAGGCAGTGATCAATGCCCCGCTCCGTTCCCCGGCCTCCACCACCAATACTCCCATAGAGCAGCCGCTGATGATCCTGTTGCGGATAGGGAAGTTTTTTGCATGGGGGGCCATATCTGGAGGGAATTCGCTCAGGACACACCCCTTTTCCTCAATACATTCTTTCAGCTTTCTATTTTCCCGGGGATAGCAGACATTGATACCACACCCCAAAACCGCCAGTGTGTAACCCTCTGCTTTCAGTGCTCCCTCATGAGCAGCCGTATCAATTCCTCGGGCCATACCGCTGACAACTCCCCACCCCAACTGAACCAACTCCCGGGAGAGTCTATGGGCAACAGCTTTCCCATAAGAGGTGGCTCGGCGTGACCCTACAACTGCAATTAATGGCACTTTTCGTTCAGGCAATCTTCCTTTAGTATAAAGGATCACCGGGGGATCTGCAATTTGGGCAAGTGCGTGGGGATATAACTTATCATCCAGCAGAGTGACCTGAATCCCACTTGCTTGTAGGCCTTCTGCCGTCTTTTCAGGATTGACTGCATCCCGTCCTTGGGCAACCCGCTCATAAGACTGTAGAGTAAGACGGGGTACCCTTTTCAGCTCCTTTAGGCTCGCCTCTAAAACCGCCTTCCCTGTTGGAAAATGACGGTATAGATAGAACAAGCTACGGGGACCCAAATTGAGGGTAATCTGCAGCGCTGCCCAGCAGTAGCGGTCATCCACATGATCCTCTCCCTTACCTTATTCTTTAAGGGTTACAACCTGCCAACAGCATCACCAAAATCAAAAAAGTACTTTATATGAATAATCTGTAAACAATTTCACACTATGTGACCATCTTATACCAATTACAAAAGCGTAATCCTTATTAATACATTTGTCAATGGTGCATTTGGTGATTGATACATAAATATCAACTTTAGTTTGCTAAACAACTGCTGTATAAATAATGGCAGACATCGTTATAATTTTCCTGTTGCCGCCTTTTTTCTTGGTTTTTTCTTTTCCTTTCCTTCCTTCTTTTGTTTGGTCGCCTCTAAACTGGCTTTCAAAGCCTCCACGAGATCCACCACTTTCTCTGAGGGAGCCGCCGGCGCCACAGCGATCTCCTTGCCGGCAATTTTAGCAGCAATGGCTTTTTCCAGAGTTTTGCGGTATTCATCCTCATACTTTTCCGGCTCAAAACTGCTGGCCAGATTCCCGATCAGTTCAACTGCCATCTTAATTTCACCGGCACTGAGATCCATCTTTTTTTGAGGATCCAGGAGAGCATCCACCCTGCGTATTTCATCATCATAGAACATGATAGACATCAGCAAACACTGTTTAAAAATGCGCAAAGCCACCAGGGATTCCTTATTGCGCAGCCTAGTTCTGGCGATGGCTACCTGCCCGGTTTCCTGCATGGCGTGGTGAAGTAAGGCATAAGCCTTCTCACCCCCTGTACTTGGTGCTAAATAATAAGGTTTGGCGAAATAAATGGGATCAATTTCATTGAGGTGCACAAAATCAAGAATCTCCACCGTATGCAGGGGTTTCTCTTGTGGTGCTAGCAGTTCTTCCTCAATCGTCACAAACCTTCCTTTTTCATACTCATAAGCCCTTTCCACCTCTTCCATAGGCACTACTCGCTCACACGTTGAACACCTGCGCTCATAGTTTAATGGGGTGTGACACTCTTTATGGAGAAACCGGAATTTTATGTCCTTATTCTGAACAGCAGGAAAAACTTTAACCGGAATATTGACAAGACCAAAGCTGACCGCCCCCTGCCAGATCGGGCGCATTTCAACAACCCCCTTATAATTTCATTTACACTTAGTTTGCATCAGGGGGGTGATAAATAATTTACCAATAGTAAAAAAACTATAGGCATATATTATGTTTCACAGCCACATTCAGGACATTTTAGGTTAATATTCATAATCTGCTCTAATGCCTCCGGTTCATTTTTCCCATATGTTTTCAACGACATTTAAGCTTGGTTTATTTGCCATCCCATACTTTTAGTGCCTCTCTAACTGATCTAGCCATCTCTCTTGAAAATGGTGCACCTGTCTTTCTTGCATAATGTATCTGTGCATAGTTTTTAGCATTGTAGATGTTCTCTGCTCTGTAGCTTTCATCAAGGGATTTGAACATGTCCTTTATTTCATCCTCATTAAGCCTTCTATAGGTGTCCTTAAAAACAACATAATCCTTCTTAAATCTTGGACGAAGCTTTTTATTGTAGTTATCCGGATAGTACCCCATGCACAGCATAGCAACAGGAAAAACGTACTCAGGAAGGTTGAGAAGTTCTTTATGCTCCTCATACTTTTCCATGATGTCCCCTATATAGCAGGAACCTATTCCAAGGGATTCCCCGGCTATAACAGCATTTTGCGCTGCTATCAAGGCATCACAGGTTGCAAGCATCAAACTTGCCTCTGATGGACGTGTAAAAGGGATATTTTCTTCGCTACAGTACTCCTCTACATTACCGGCATTATAATAATCGTACCATTTTTGATAATCAGCGGTGAAAATCAGTACAAGAGGTGCTCTTGCGATAAACGGCTGGTTGTCGCATGTTTGGCTCAGGATCTCCCTTTTGTGCTCATCCTCAATCATGATCACAGAATAGAGCATCATATTACCTGCTGTGGGAGCCCTCATAAGGCAATCAAGGATTATGTCCAGGTGTTCCTGGGAGATCGGCCTTTCATCATATTTTCTCAGAGACTTTCTGTTTTTTAGTGTTTCAACAACTTTGTTCATTGGAAAACCTCGCATTTCTTATTTTTATTATAGGATTCTGTTCTTTAAATGTTTGGAGATCCCTTCTAGAGCTATCCATAACTAACATAACCTCTGACCAGTTGCTGGTTGAAAAGTAGTGTGTTATTATTCTAAGAAACAAAATAATACAAAAGTCCCTAATTGTTCGACATTTTTCATAGTTTATATTTACAGAAAGGAGTATTTTGTATTTTGTTAATCAAAGAAGCACAGATCACTGTTGTTCCTTCAAATACTAGACTCACAATTAAGAAGAATAAATACTGTGTAGTTTTAAATGGAACAGTTATTGTTAAAGAATCTCAAAAAACAAAGAAGATGTGTGAAAGAAACATATTCAAAACAAAAGGGCATATTTATTCTGGTGAAAATGGCTGCAAGGTCATTGTTCTTGGGGAAGAACAACTTCCAGATAACATAAGACAAAGAATTCTGCGCCCATCCAAAAAAGAAACCTACACTGAAAACGCTAAAGATCCACAATCTGCTCCCAACAACCTATTATACGATATAAGCGTTTGCTGCCCATTCTGTGGTACAACATTTACAGCCAAACAGATTAGATTCAGCAGACTCAAATTAATCAAACAAGACCCTGACTTAAGAATGCATTATGAACAGATGGATCCTATCCTTTACAATGTCTTTGTATGCCCTGAGTGCAGCTATGCGAACCTGGCTCAGGACTTTGACAAGATTACCTCAGTAAAAAAGCTCCTTCCTTTCAGCAATAAAAGACCTGAAGGCAGTCAACTTACAGAATTAGAACTAGCTATAGAAAACTATAAATTAGTCCTCCAATGCCTCAAAAAGCTGGAGAGCACACCTGATAAACTAGCCAGGATATACCTATACTTGGCCTGGCTTTACGAAGATACCGGGAAAGCGCCGGCAGCAAAAGAGATGCGCCAAGAGGCGCTCACATACTTTAAGCAAGCATATAGCACATCCTCAGATCAGAATTCATCCCAGATCCACCAAATAACGTATCTTATTGCAGAACTATCCTTACAGTTGGGAAACAAAAAAGATGCTTATGATTTTTTCCAGCGATTGATCAGAGAAAAAGACGCCGCTCCCTGGTTGGTCAAACTGGCACGAGATCGCCTCTATGTGTTAAGAGATAAAGCATAAGAAATAAACTTAATGAATGCCCCAGGTATTTGATTGAACACTAACCTTTGGTGTTTTATTCAACATGCTATCACATATTCCTTCCATATTGATACAATATTAACCATAATAGTCGTATTTGCCATATGGTAATCCCCATCCCAATAAGGGCACGAAGCGTCAACTTCGCCGGGGTACTGGAATACAATTCCTTTCACTGGACACAAAAAAATCTGATATAATGTTAACTTATTAAAAAAATATTTTGGGATTCCCCATTTCCATTCCGCTTCAGTCTTAGTTCTATTTACAACATTAGTTACAATAATCATTTTTCAATTATAAGGAGGTAATATTTACAGCATGAAAGGCGGAGAGGATTTCGCGCTGGAACGCACACCCCTTGAAGCCCGGCGTCCAATGTGGGAGGTTTTTATGATCCGCTTTGGCACCGTGGCTACCCTATCACAACTAATTCTAGGAGCATCCCTTGGCTACGGCTTAAACATTAGAGATGCAGTACTGGCCACCATCATCGGCTGTGTACTCCTGGAAATAGTCAGCTTTTTGATCGGTGTTGCCGGCTGTCGGGAAGGGCTTTCTACAAGTGTTCTCACCAGATGGACAGGCTTTGGCCGCTTTGGGTCAAGCCTAATCGGCTTGATCATCGCCATTTCCTGCATCGGATGGTTCGGCATCCAAAACTCAGTTTTTGCCGAAGGCCTGGTACAAGCCTTCGGAGGTGCTGTCAACCTCAAAGTAATGATGGTCATTACAGGACTGGCTGTCACCCTGCTGGTGGTCTACGGCTATAAAATGCTGAGTTGGACCGCCAACATTGCGGTGCCTGGATTTTTAATCGCCATGGCTATCGCTACTTATAAACTGCTCACCGAATACAACCTGGGAGATTTACTCAATACTGCTCCTCCTGGGGAACTCATGCCCTTCGGAGTGGCGGTCACCATGATCGCTGGTGGCTTTATGGTAGGTGCGATCATTACCCCGGATCTAAGCAGGTTTAACCGAAACACCAAGGATGTATTCTGGATGACCGTGCTCAGCCTCTTTCTAGGTGAGCTGATTATCAACTCACTTGGAGTTCTAATGGCACACGCAGTCAAGAGTTCTGATGTGGTCAGTATCATGCTGACTCTGGGTGGCTGGGTTTCTGCTGCTCTAGTTATTTTCGCTACGATCAAAATCAACGATATGAACCTGTACGGTGCATCCCTTGGTGCATCGAACTTCCTGGACACCACCTTTGGTCTGCAGGTCCACCGCTCCCTGATCACTTTAGTAATCGGCATCCTGGGTACATTGGGTTCAGTCATGGGTATCCTTGATCGTTTTGTCAGCTTTCTGGTGCTGTTGGGAGTCGCCCTTCCACCGGTGGGAGGTATTATCATCGTCGACTACTTTATCCTGAAAAGATCCCGGAAAGAACTCGATATTTCCAGAGCCCAGAATAAACTTCCTGACACCGTAGAGTACATCAACCCTATTTCCCTGGTCAGCTGGGTCTGTGCCTTCCTTATCGGTCATTTTGTCCAGTGGGGTATTCCTGCTGTGAACTCCCTGTTCGCAGCCGCGGTGCTTTACTGGATCGGGAATATAATCTTTTCATCTTCAACTAAAAAAGATGAACAACCAATTGTAGGAGATATTGCTTCTTAAATTGTCAAAAACATTAGACTAGGAGTGAAAAAATTGTCTTATATTGATGCCCAGATGGTGGAAGACATCGCCATTGGAGCCGCCTTTTTAGGAACTGGAGGTGGAGGCGACCCCTATGTCGGCAAGTTGATGGCTCTGCAGGCCATTGAAAAACATGGTCCGGTCAAACTCCTCGATGTGGAAGAGATACCGGATGACGCCCAGATCGTCCCGGCAGCTATGATGGGTGCCCCTACAGTTCTGGTAGAGAAAGTGCCCTCCGGTGAAGAGGTCTTCCGTGCGTTCAATATTCTTAAAGATTATTTGGGAACTGAAATCTACGCCACCATTCCCATTGAAGCGGGAGGGGTCAACTCTATGATCCCCATCGCTGTTGCTGCTACCCAGGGACTTCCCCTGGTCAACGCCGACGGCATGGGAAGGGCCTTTCCCGAACTACAGATGGTTACCTATCACCTCTACGGAGTTTCTGCCACACCGATGGTGATAGCTGATGAAAAAGGTAATACCATGCTTTTAAAAACTGTCAACAACTTCTGGACCGAAAACCTTGCCCGCAACGCCACAGTGGTCATGGGCGGATCGGTGATGATTGCCATTTACCCTATGACAGGGAAAGATATTAAAAAAGCAGGGATCAGAAATATCGTCACCTACTCTGCGGAAATCGGAAAAGCAATCCGACTGGCACGTCAGAACGACCAAAACCCGGTAGCGGCCCTGATCCGGGTCACCGGAGGCTATCCCCTCTTTAAGGGTAAAATCGGAGATGTAATGCGCCGCACCACTGGAGGATTTGTGCGGGGCCAGGCTCACATTGAAGGAATTGATGACCACCGGGGCTCCAAAATGGAACTCCATTTCCAGAACGAAAACTTGATCGCCAAGCGGGATGATCAGATCATAGCTACAGTCCCTGATTTGATCTGCACGGTCGATGCGGAAACAGCCATCCCTATTACTACAGAAGGCCTGCGCTATGGACAGAGAGTAGTCGTGGTAGGTATCCCCTGTAATGAAAAATGGCGCACCCATAAAGGAATCGAAACTGTCGGCCCACACTACTTCGGTTATGACCTGGATTACATTCCCGTAGAAAAACGCATAAAGGATGGGTGCTAAATGGCTTACCGGATGGGGATCGATGTCGGAGGAACAAATACAGATGCTGTTATTGTTGACGAAAATCTAAAGCTGGTAGCTGAGGTAAAAACACCAACCACCCTGGATGTAAGTTCAGGTATCTACACCGCACTCCGCAGTGTTTTGGAGGAGGCAGCAATCCCTCCCAAAGAGATCAAATATGCCATGTTGGGAACTACCCATGCCACCAACGCCATTGTGGAAAGAAAAAGGCTCTGCCGGGTGGCGGTGATCAGACTAGGGAAACCAGCAACACAGTCCATTGAGCCAACAACCGGATGGCCGGAAGACCTCAAAGAGGCAATAGGTGGTAACTACTACCTGGTCAGCGGCGGCCATGAATTTGACGGCCGGGAAATTTCCCCTTTTAATGAAGACGAAATCAGGGAAATAGCCAAAGAACTGAAGGGCAAAGTGGAGAGCATCGCCATTATCTCCGTTTTCTCCCCGATCACCGCTGAACATGAACAGCGCGCCGGGGAGATCCTGAAGTCCGAAATGGGAGAAATACCAATTACTTATTCCCATGAAATCGGATCAATCGGGCTCCTGGAAAGAGAAAACGCAACCATCCTCAATGCTGCTCTGATCAACATTGCCCAGAACACTGCGCAGGGCTTTGTAAATGCCCTGAATAAAGAGGGTGTTACAGAAGCCAAGGTTTATATCTGCCAGAATGACGGCACACTGATGGCAGTGGACTACGCGGTTCACTACCCGATCCTGACCATCGCCTGTGGTCCCACCAACAGCATCAGAGGAGCATCCTTCCTGAGCCGGGTCGAAAACGGTATCGTCCTGGATGTAGGTGGTACCACCAGCGATGTGGGAGTAATCACCCAGTCTTTCCCCCGGGAGTCTTCGCTGGCTGTAGAGATTGGCGGGGTGCGCACCAACTTCCGCATGCCTGACCTGGTTTCCATCGGCCTGGGTGGGGGCACCATTATCCGGAAAGATGGACAGGAAATCAAAGTAGGGCCAGACAGCGTAGGCTACCGGCTCACTGAGGAAGCCCTGGTCTTTGGAGGTAAAACAGTAACCACTACAGATATCGCTGTACGTCTGGGCCTTGCTGATATTGGGGACAAAGAGAAAGTAAACAACATCCCCCTGGAATTTGCCCAGTGTGCTCAAGAGAAGATCATGTCCATGGTGGAAGAAGCCATCGATAAAATGAAAGTAAGCAAAGACCCGCTGCCGCTGATCCTGGTGGGTGGCGGAGGCATCATTATCAACGGCACCCTTTCTGGAGTAAGTGAAGTACTCCGCCCAGAAAACTTTGGTGTAGCCAATGCCTTGGGTGCTGCTATCGCCCAGGTAAGTGGAGAAGTTGACAAGATCTATTCCCTTACCGATATGACCCGGGATCAAGCCCTGGATGACGCCAGGAAACTAGCCAAAGAAAACGCGGTCAGAGCAGGAGCCAACCCAGATACGGTGACCATCGTGCAACAGGAGGATGTACCGCTGGCCTACCTCCCAGGAAACGCCACTCGCATCCGGGTGAAAGCAGCTGGGTCACTGAAGAAATAGCCAGTAACATACAATAAAGGGGCTCACCTCACAGGTGAACCCCTTTATTTTCTTTTCTTCTCCAGACAATTCTTTTTCCCATAAAGCAGGAAATAACAAGAAATAAAAGAATAAATAGATAAGGTTTTATGGAGGAGAGTCTAATGCTGAGCATTATCAACAGCTGCTGCTGTTTGGGAATGGAGACACATGATGTGCGTGTAGAGGTGGATGTTTCCCGGGGTCTTCCTGCCTTTAATATTGTCGGACTGCCTGATGCGGCAGTCAGGGAAGCAACCGAGCGGGTGCGCGGTGCGATCAGGAATGCGGGGTTTGAATTCCCTATCAAGAGGATCACGGTCAACCTGGCACCGGCGGATCTGCGCAAAGAAGGGGCGCTTTTTGATCTACCTATAGCTATAGGAATTTTGGCCGCAACAAGGCAGATCCCCCCTACCATAATTCCTCAGCATTTTTTTATCGGAGAACTTTCCCTTGACGGTACTATCTGCCCTGTACCTGGTATCCTTTCCATGGCTGGAAGCATCAACCATGAGCACCCGGAAAAAATATTTATTGTCCCTCACAACAATCTGGAAGAGGCATCTCTGATCAAGGGAATTAAAGCAAGAGGTGCAGGGCATTTAAGAGATATATTCAGCTATCTCACAGATGAGGGAGAACTACCTGCAGCTGCGGATCTCCCGGAGTTTGAATTGGAACCTGGGACTAGTCCGGTCAATACCCTTGATTTTGCCGATGTGAAAGGACAAAAAAGAGTTAAGCGCGCCCTGGAAATCGCTGCGGCAGGTGGGCATAATATACTAATGATTGGGCCACCAGGCACCGGTAAAACACTTTTGGCAAGGCGTCTGCCGTCAATCCTGCCCCCTTTAAGCTGGGAGGAGTGTTTGGAAATTACCAGGGTCTATAGTGTTGCTGGCCTCTTGCCCAAAGACCACCCGGTGATCGCAGACAGGCCCTTCCGCGCCCCTCACCACACCGCCTCTGCCGTAAGTATCATCGGAGGGGGAAGGGTTCCCCGCCCAGGTGAGGTCAGTTTTGCCACCAATGGTGTGCTTTTTCTCGATGAACTGCCTGAATTCCACCGGGATGTATTGGAGGCCTTACGGCAGCCGCTGGAGGATGGTATAGTTACAGTGACCCGGGCATCAGGGGCATTTACTTTCCCGGCACGATTCATCCTGGCGGCTTCAATGAATCCCTGCCCTTGCGGACACCTCGGGGATTCGCAGCAAGAGTGCAGTTGCACCCCTTATCAGGCACAGCGTTACCGCAGCCGAGTTTCAGGTCCAATCATGGATCGTATCGACCTGCATGTTGAAGTTCCACGTTTGGAATTAAAAGATCTTAAAGCTGAAAAAAAGGAGGAATCATCCCTACATATCAGGAAAAGAGTAGTCAAGAGCCGACAATGGCAACATGAACGTTTTCTTGGTACTGGCATTAACTGCAATGCAGAATTGCAGAGCCATCATTTGTCGCATTACTGCCCTTTGGATAAAAATTCGAAAGAATTACTTTATCAGGCCTTTCATAAACTAAAATTAAGCATGCGGGCACTGGATCGTATAGTAAAAATTGCCCGCACTATTGCTGACCTCGTTGGATCGCCGAAAATTGAACAAATGCAACTTGCTGAAGCAATACAATACCGTTGCCTGGATCGCTCTCTCTGGTAAAATAGACTTATAGAGAGTTTTGGAAGGAGGCAAGAAAGATGATTCCCGTTCAGGTTAAAGAGATCGCTTTCGATATTTCGTTAAGCCCAGTGGTCCTGCTGGTTGATGAAGAAAAAAACCGCGCTCTTCCTATTTGGATAGGACCTCTTGAAGCCCAATCCATTGCTATGGCCCTTCAGGGTGTCATCACTCCCCGGCCTATGACCCATGACCTTATGAAAGCCGTTTGTGAGAACCTGGGCGCCTCGGTGCGAAGCGTTGAGATCAACGATATCCATGACGGCACATATTATGCCAAATTGAATATCCAAACCATATCTGGAGAGTGCGTTTTAGACTCCCGACCCAGTGATGCCATTGCTCTTGCTCTTAGAGCAGGGGCACCTGTTTATATCTCGGAAAAGGTTGCCGAGTATACACTTTCAGTAGAGGAACTCGTAGACGAAAGCCAGCAGCAGGAACTGAGAAAGATTCTGGGTCTGGATGGTCCGGAAGATTATAAGAAATCTCTGCATTAAATAAGACAAAAAGAGGGGGTTCACTACCCCTCTTTTTATCTTGTACTTATCATTTAATTGTATAACTCCAGTTCATGCCATTATTATTGTCCCAATGATCAGCGCTGTCTTTAAAGCAGAAGTTAAATTGGCCGTCTTTTTCGATTTTGATGCTTTTTTCCCACTCATTTCCTTCTTTATTCAAGCAGTAATCATATATGTTCTGCCAAGAACCTGTACCGTAGCCGGTATGTAAAAAAACCTGATCCGCCCCTGCCCCGGACAGCAAACCATGGTATCGGACTTTTACGGTCTCTCCAACCTTGCTGGGCGTAGGAGAAACACTAAAACCTGGATGTAAATTGTACACCTGAAAACCCCTCCTTGTAATTTCTTTATAACTAGTATGAAAAAGGAGGAGTTCTTTTATACTTTTTTTACATCACCATTTTTTTCAGGCGCCTGGTAACCACAGATCCCAGCACATATAAAGCTGCTGTAGTAAGATATTTGGGGGCAGAGGCATCAAAAATCATGTTTGCTCTGGCAGAAAACTCCTCATCAGCAACCCATAGGATTACCGCAACCGGTATCCTAGGAAAAACAGGAATCATTACCCCTATATCCCCCATTCCTATTTCTTGCCCACCTAAAGTGCGCGAAACTTGAAGCAATCTTCCCGGTTGGCCACCAAAGGCTTGAATAAGCGGTTCTACCGCCTCAATCCTAAAAGGGCGATCATGCAGCATTCCATTCGGCAGCTCTGCATATGAAATCCAACGCTCAGATAAAGGCTCACCTGTTGCTTGAACTAAGTACTGCAGGATCAGAGACCGCTCATCTAGGGGCAAGTCGGTTGGATCATGAGGACTAGTAATCGTACCCTCCGGGTGGGAGAGCAAATATAACTTATTTAAATAAACAACCTTGATCTCTTTTGTAACTGGATCGTACTCTGCCCCACTTAACGCAGTCATCCGCTCAGGATAACACCTGGCAAATTCGTCTTTCGCTTCTCGATAAATAGCAGTATACAAGGCCCCATACCCTCCCCTACACCTAATAAGTCTTGCTGAGCAGTTCAGCAAGATGCATTACTTGGACAGATGCTTCTTGCAGTTCAAGCTGATGCCGTATCTGCATGATGCAGGACGGACATCCTGTTATCACTAACTGAGCACCTGACTCTATAACATTTCGTATTTTCCGGTGTCCAATCTTGTTGGCAAGATGGTAGTGGCTGAGATTAAATGACCCGGCTGCTCCACAGCAGCGGTCGGATTCCTCCATTTCCCTGAAAGTAATCCCAGGTACGGCTTTGATCAATCTGCGGGGAGCCTCAACGACACCCTGCCCGCGGCACAGATGGCAGGGATCATGATAGGTCGCAACACCACTAACTTCCTTATCACCGGGCTGGAAATCGATGACATCACCTATCAATTGGCTGAAATCAACCACCTTTTGAGAAAAAATGCGCGCATCCCTACCTCCAATCAAATCACCGTATTCATGAAGCATACTGCCACAGGATGCGCAGTCAGTAATGATTATGTCAACATCTGCTTTCTTAAAAGCCTCTATGTTTCTTCGAGCAAGCAAAACAGCTGACTCTTCATCACCACTGGCCAGTGCTGGGAGTCCACAGCACCACTGCTCCGGAATCACCACATCCAGGGAATGGTTCTTGAGTACCTTGAGAACAGCATGCCCGGTTTCCGCAAAAACATAGTTGGTAAGGCATCCTGTATAATAACCCACCCGCAGCCGCGGCTTACTGGATGATAAAGTCTTCGGTACCTGTGCCCTAAAGGGGATTTTGGCCATCCTGGGCAGCAGTTTTTCTTTTCTGGCAATTTCACCAGGCAGCAGACCTAGAATATTAGTTTTACGCATAAGCCACTGCAGGCCACTCTGCTGGTAAAGATAAGCTAATTTGGCTGCTATGGTTAGTCTGCCATTGTTCTGGAGAAGATGCTGAAAGACATTCTTTTTCACAAAGGGAATCCCTTTATGATGAGCAATTTCCCGTCGAATAGAGAGAACCAACTCATCTACTGGTATACGGTTTGGACACTGAACAGTACAAGCTTTACACAACAGGCAGAGGCTCATCAGTTCCATCATTTTCGGGGATAGATCCAGGTTGCCATCCAAATAATTTTTCATCAGAAACAGTTTCCCTCTGGCAACAAGGGGTTCGCTGTGGGTTTCTCCATAAAGTGGGCAAACCGCCTGGCATCCCCCGCATTTACTGCAGCGGTTGAGATATTCCTTGATGGTTTTATTATCCATTTGTGTCGCCCCGGAATATCTTACCTGGATTAAGAATGTTGTTGGGATCGAGAGCCTCTTTGATCCTCCTCATCACTTCAAACCCTGCCTCACCTGTCTCCACTTTTAAGTAAGGTGCTTTCATCATTCCGATGCCGTGTTCACCTGAAAGAGTCCCTCCAAGTTCTACAGCTGCCTTAAATAGTTCTCCAATGGCCTTTTCCACTCTCTGCATCTCTTCCGCATCTGTTTGATCACAGAGGATGTTGGGGTGTAGATTCCCATCCCCGGCATGCCCAAAGATAACCAGCTCCAGATTGTACCTTGAGGCTATTTCCTTCAGCCTTCTGACCATCCTGGGGATGGCCATCCGCGGGACTGAGATATCTTCGCTGATCTTTGTCGGCTTGATCTGGACAACAGCTGCTGATACAGACCTGCGGGCTGCCCAGATACTCTCCCGCTCTTCTTCTGTTTCGGCGATCTTGATCTCCCGGGCACCACAGTCCTGGCAGAGTTTTGCTATTTCCTGGGCCTGGCTGTCCAGCAGAATCTGTGGCCCATCCACCTCGATGATCAAGATCGCTTCCGCATCCAGAGGCAGGCCCATCTGCTTATAGTTCTCTACACACCGGATCGTGCGGTCATCCATCATCTCCAGGGTAACGGGAATGATCCCCCCTCTGATAATCCGGCTCACACTTTGGGCGGCATCATCTAACTTATCATAAACCACCATCATCGTTTTTTTCGCCTCAGGCTTAGGGATCAAACGAAGATAGATCTTGGTGATAATCCCCAGTGTTCCCTCTGACCCTGTATAGAGGCGCAGTAAATCATAGCCTGTTACTGATTTCACGGTTTTGCCCCCGGTTGTGATCACCTCTCCATCCGGGGTGACAACCTCCAGGCCAAGCACATAATCCCGGGTCACTCCATATTTTAAGGCACGGGGACCCCCGGCGCACTCAGCTACATTTCCGCCGATGGTAGATGTTTTGAGACTGGCGGGATCAGGTGGATAAAAAAGCCCTCTCTTCTCTACCTCTTCCTGGATTTGAAAGGTGATCACACCAGGTTCTACAACAGCAACCAGGTTTTCTTCATCTATTTCTAATATTTTATTCATCCTGGTTAAATCCACAACAACCCCACCGTCAACAGGTAAAGAACCACCACTCAAGCCGGTACCCGCCCCGCGTGGAACCAACGGAAAGAGGTGCTCATTGGCCAGTTTGGCTATTTTCTGTATTTGAGCGGTACAGCAAGGACGGGCAACGAGATCAGGAAGAAATGCCCTGGGAGTGCTGTCATAGGCGTAGCAAAGCAGCTCTTCTTTGGTTGTTAATACATTTTCTTTTCCGACGACTTTTATGATCTCTTTGATAACAGTAGTAGATAGCATTGCTCCTCCCCCACAACTAAAATGCGTTTTTAATGTGATCAATACTATAATTACCCGATTCTTTGAAGCTGACAGCTACCACATCAAAACGGATCCCGTAATCTCCGTTCCCTTTGCACAGCAGATAGTGTTCTGCCAATCTCCTGATTCTGGCCTGTTTAGCTGCCCCTACAGCTTCCTGTGGTTTACCATAAAGGGCGCTGCGCCTTGCTTTCACCTCGATAAAAACAAGGACACTTCCATCCTGCATAATCAGGTCTATTTCACCTAGACGGCAGCGATAATTCCTCTCTAGGAGATGGTACCCCAGTCGGGATAAAAAAGAAAGAGCCGTCTCTTCACCAAGTATCCCCAGATTGCGAGAAGATCCCATTTGAACTCTCATCCTTTCAGCTTCCGGGGAGTGAAGTGATCAGCACTGATTCGGAATTGCTTGATCAGGTGCTGAAAGGATGAGAGTTCAAATGGGATCTTCTCGCAATCTGGGGATACTTGGTGAAGAGACGG
>DUMY01000160.1 GCA_012839645.1 Syntrophomonadaceae bacterium | reverse complement strand
TAACTGAACTGGGCCGATATGTGGGCTACCTTTCCCAAAATCCCAACGACTATCTTTTCCAGGATACTGTTGAGGAAGAACTGCGTTTTACTTTGAACAATTTCCGGATACCGGATAATGGTATCTGTGAAGAGATATTACAGAGGCTCAATCTCTATGGTTTGCGTCAGGCTAACCCCAGGGATCTGAGCAGTGGGGAGCGCCAGAGGGTTGCCCTGGCTTCAGTGTTGGTAGCGGGGTCGCGCCTGCTGCTCCTAGATGAGCCGACACGCGGGATAGATTACCGGTTAAAGACGGAATTGGGATGTTTTTTACATGAAATGACTGCCTCCGGTGGGGCGGTGGTTATGGTGACACACGATGTGGAATTTGCTGCAGAATACGCTCACAGGGTTATGATGGTCTTCGATGGT
Source organism: Syntrophomonadaceae bacterium (assembly GCA_012839645.1). Taxonomy (GTDB): domain Bacteria; phylum Bacillota; class DSM-12270; order Thermacetogeniales; family Thermacetogeniaceae; genus Syntrophaceticus. Next base: position 5,779 of record DUMY01000160.1, on the reverse strand, counting down.
GTGGTGGCCTGTGATGGATCCCGTGAGGTGCTGGGTGAGTCAATTTTTTATGCTCCCCAGATGGCCAGACTGTTTCGGGGTACAGCCCGGGATGTACTTACTGTCAATGAGGGTCTTCGTAAAATAACAGGGGGTGCCCTCGATGTCTGCCAGACAAGGTAATAAAACAGGTTGCATATCAGATAACAAAGAGGGAAATGGAGTGGGTGTTAAAGCGGATAACAGGCTTAGTGGATACGAAGCCATAGGAGCCTTTGAAGCCGTTGGCAACAGTATCAAAGCAGGTAATAGGCTTAGTCGCACAACAGACAGTAAAGCAGGTAATAAAGTATTAAAAGTGAGTCTCACTCTCTTGATAGTAGCTGTGATTGCGGTCTTGCTTACCTGGAAATTGGCTTTCATTCAACAAAATTGGGAGGCTTTTGCCGCAGTTCTTCTGCTGGGATCTTTAGCTGCTTTTTTTGTCGGTTTTGAAAGAAACAATGTTTCTTCCAAAGAGGTAGGGGTAATTGCTGTGCTGGCATCTTTGGCCGCGGTCTGCCGAGTGCCTTTCGCTCCTCTGCCCGGTGTTCAGCCCACCACTTTTTTGGTGATCGTTTCCGGGTATGTCTTTGGTGCACGGTCCGGGTTTATGGTGGGTGCAGTAGCTGCTTTGGTATCTAACTTTTTTCTGGGGCAGGGTCCCTGGACGCCTTTTCAGATGCTGTTCTGGGGTTTGATTGGTGCCAGTGCCGGACTGCTCGGTAATATTCGCCCTCATGCGGGACGTGCTGTGATGATATCCTTCAGCATCATCTGGGGATACCTCTTTGGCTGGCTGATGAATATTTTCTTTGTTGTATTTTTCATCAAACCCCTCACCTGGAAAGCGGTTTTTGTTGCCTATGCCGCCAGCTTTCCCTTTGATACAATGCATGCACTGAGCAATGCCTGTTTTTATCTGCTCCTGGGACCCCAGGTGATTAAGGTGCTGAAACGCTTCCAGGAGAAAATGACGTATGTTGAAATGTGATATTTGTCTCAAAGCATCCCCGACGCCATTTGCTCTAGCCATCTCAACTTCTTTTTTTCAGGCGGATGCGTGGATCCAGCAGTCCATATGAAATATCAACAATTAAATTGGCAACCACAAAAATCATAGCCATAAATAGAACATACCCCTGAATCACCGGGTAGTTCCTATTAAAGATGGAGTTCACAGTGATGGACTGCGTGATGCCCTGGATCCCAGAGGAACAGATCGGGTATAATTTTGTCGGGGGGAAAAGTTCATTCTAGCAGGAGATACAATTAGTCTGTCGAAATACTTTATTGGGAAAATAAATATTATGGAACTGACCACGGAGGTCACGCTCCCTGAGAACAGGGAAAGGCTTCCGTGTTTTGTTTTTGATGCGCGGGATGCTAGGAGGTTTTTATATTGCAACGTGAAACTGTCCTGGAACTCTATGGGGAGCCGCCCAATGCAGTGAATCCACTCGATGGCTGTTGCTTTCATCCCCGCTACCCGCGGGCTAAGGCGACCTGCCGTGAGGATGAACCGGAATTAAGGGAGGTGGAAAATGGACATTTTGTAGCCTGCCACCTGGCGGGCCAGATTGACAGGTGGTAGGATTTCCATAAATAAGATTAGAGGGGGAGACTTGATGAGGGCCAAAAAAGTTGTTGTTTTTTGATTATCACTGCCTTTTTAGTGATGATGGCAGCAGGATGTGGGGATAATGCAGCCAAGACCCCACAAAAGGAAGAAAAACCGCTTACTGTTGGGTTATCCTTTTTTGGTAGTAACCTCGACCCACGCTAAAAAATGATAGGAGGATAAGAAATGAATGATTTCCGCGACACTACCCACCTGGTGATCCAGGGCCATGAGGGATGGTTGGAGTTCAGATCCAGCCATGGCCATCACGGTTCCTCTGTTGATGTCTTCTTCAAATGGGGACACAACATGAAGGTCGATGGATTATGTAGGAGGGAGATACTGAAAGCGTATCTTGTCGATCCCAATGGGCAGAAAAGCGATCTGGAGATAGGTGATCCAGAGGAGATAGCATATAGGATTACCTTTACGCCTGAGCAAGCAGGTCTTTACAGACCGGTAGTGGAGGCGAATGGTATTACCACGGTAACGGTTGATGGTCAGTACCTGAGCGTACCCAAAAAGGATTGTGAGTTTCCCCTGGAGTCAGTTGCCTTTACCCATTATGCAAGCGTTATAATACCGGTGGGGCACGACCTGGAAGGGGAGGTGCAGTCTGTGGGAGGCAATCTGGAACTGCTGCCTACTTACTGGAAACCCTGGAGTGCCGGAGACACCATGGATCTGCAGGTCAAAGCTAAAGGATCACCGGCAGCCGATACCCAGGTAGCCTTGATCAACGGCATGGCTGAGGATAATGAGGAACCTGTGCTCAAGGAGGCGGACAGTGAAGGAAAAGTAGCTTTTACTTTTGAAAAACCAGGCTTCTATCTGGCACTGGTCAGGTACGCGGACAATGATGATGCCCAGGATGGGTACTACGACCGCAGGAACTATACAGCTACACTGCATATATTGGTGACAAAGTAGGCTTATAGGCGGCTGTGAGGGTTAATTTCCTGATATTGTTGATTACGGTGTTGGTTATTTGTATTGTATGTTGAGGAGAAGCGGCCTTTGAGGATGCCCAAGCCAAATCCATTTATGGGGGTGACGAGGGTTTCTATATGAGGCCGCTTTTTTTTATCCTTTACAGAGATCCCAAAAGTTCTTTATGATTACCTGATTCACCTGCCCTATTTTACAGTCCGCGCCCTGCTTTCCCCCGCCTTCGCTGCTCTTATATTTTCATTTTTAACCCCTTGGGGTATGGATGTTTCAATTTAGTTGTCCTGAATGGTGCCGGAAAACACGAAAACTTGTCATTAGGCTGAAGGGCTATTATAATAAAATCGGTTGACCATGTGTTTTTGCCCTATGTGAGCATCCAAATCGGGACAGTGGTCATTCCACGAAAGGATGGAGCCAATGAGAAATATGATTCTGCCCGCAAACTCAGGTGTGGCAGCAATAGGATTGAAAATAGGCCTTATTGTTCCCTACGATGATATTGCTTCTATCACAGCAGATGCTGTTAAAACAATAGTAGACGATGGAGATATTATTTGTATTACTGAGGCTGTTGTTGCCAGGTCCCAAAACCGTTACCTGTCCTGCAGTGAACTTGCTGACGAAGTGCAAGAAAAGCTGCATTTGAAACCCGGCGGTACTCTGGCGGTGATCAGTCCCATTGCCAGTCGAAATCGCTTTGCCTTGATTATGAAAACCCTGGCCATGGCAACAAGGGGTGGGAAGGTTATCGTTCAATTTCCTATACCCTTTGATGAGGTGGGCAACCAGGTGATCGATGAGGATTTCGCTACTACTCGTCTGAGACTTAAAAAAACCCTGCGGAGTTTGCGTGACGCCAGAGGTAACACTCCTATGCTCAATGTTCTCATCAGAGAGATTATTGCCGGTTTGAAACTGCAGGAGATTGGATGCCATATTATCAGTATTCGTAAGATTGCCGGAAAAGGCATTGCTGATCTGACCGTGAAGATGCCGGATGGCAAACTGGCTGTTATTGAAGTGACCTTCGCTGAATTAGAGAAAGCAGCCAGAAAAGCAGTGGGTATACAAAAGGATGTGTCCGGGGCTGAGCAGGCCCTGGCCATTGCTGTCAACTTGGAGCATAATTATTTGACAATGGTGGATGCAAATGACTTCTCATGTGATAAAAATACAGAACCTATAAAACTTGATTTTTCTTCACAGATCGATAGTTATTACGAACAAGATGTTATTTTTGCCGATGAATTAGGGAACAACAGCTTTTCTCACCCGGTTACAGATGTTGATTACCGTGGATTGTATCTCCAGATGATCGAAGAAGGGGGAGCCAGGGGTGAAGTTATCTTTACCAATAACCCCTTGAAGGTTTATGACCTAGGCTATATTGACGGTGTTTGCATTGGTGCTGTTCATGAGCGGGAAAAACTTCGGGAATTATTTGCTTCTTTTGGGGCAATGGTTCCGGTACTCACTATACAGGATATAGGACCCAAACCCTGGGGGGTTATCGGTTCTAATGTATCGGATTTTGAGGGAGGAGTGCTCAAGCTCCTGCCTGAAGATGCTGATGGTACTGCAGAAAAGATTAAAGAAAAAATCAAAGAAGCTACTGGCAAATCTGTAGATGTTCTCATTTTTGGAGATGGTGCGTACAAAGATCCGGATACCGGAATCTATGAACTGGCGGATCCACATCCGGCTATCGGGGTAAGCAGTGGCCTTAAAAGTGCGGGCTTGCGCGGCGGTTCCAAATTGAAGCTTGTGGTAGATACCCTTTACAGCAAGGGGTACTCTAAAGAGGAAATTATCGCCTACCTGGAGAACAGGGAGGGAGAAACGGTAGACGAGAGTCTGGGTACAACTCCTAGAAGTGCTACCAGTATTATCGGGACACTGGCTGATCTTGTCGCCGGTTCTGCTGACGCTGGTACACCTATTGTTTTGGTTAGGGGATTCAAATATGAACAGAAGTCTTAACGGGCAGTAAATAAGATTCAGATCTCGAACCACGCTTATCTCCATCTTTATCGAAGCAGGTGAAGTTTGCGTGGTTTTTATTTAGGTGTCTGCTGTCTAGTAAAATGCGAAGAACCCCCTGTCACGCTTTTGACGACGGTCTTCCACCGAATGAGCTGCATGCTGCCAGTTATGCCTGTGATGCACTCTATGGGGCAATCCAGAATTACCTGGCAAGAGCAAAAAAAGAAGGGGCTTCAGAACTCCACCGCAGCATGATAGGGGAGGGTTGGAGGTCGCTTTATATCCAAGCTCAGCGTGGCCAGCATTCCATGGAGAATATATATGAGAAGAAAAAAGGGAGAAATAAGTGAGGAATATATTAGGTGGTTATACTTTTGATTATCGGTATATTAAGCATAATAAACCCATACATTTGTCAACATGAGGTGACAGATTAGAATTATTTACAATGATAGCAGGAGAAAGAACATTTTTGGTGAATAATTGTAAGTAACGTATAAATCCTGGAGAAAAATGTATCCGTGAAGGGTGCCAACCCCAGGACCGTAAGCTTTTATAGTATAAATATAAGTTCACATGATAAAGACAGGCCACGAAGGCTTTTCTCTATGAAGGAGAGGCTTTTGTGGTTTTTTGTTTTATTAAGGGGATGGTCAAAAGCAAAAATACTGCTTGTATATATTACCATTAAACTGAAAATTTTCTCAGGAGTAGATTACATTGAGTGTTTTTTCCGTAACCACCGAAAAAGCGGCTGGCATTGCCGAACTTGAGGATTTATATCAACGTTCCACCGGACGAAAATTAGCTTTTTTAGTTTTCCTGTTCATCTTACTCATTGTAATAGCCTTGGTAGCCACAGCTACCGGAGTGGCAGGAATTAGTGTCACTGATGTCGCCCGTGTGATTTTAAGCAAGGTTATTCCTGGTTTGCATCTGACAACTGTCAGTGATCTCGCAGAGACAATTGTGATGGAGCTAAGGCTTCCCAGGATCTTCTTGGCAATGCTTGCCGGTCTCAGTCTGGCAGGGGCAGGCGCGGTTATGCAAGGGGTTTTACGCAACCCACTGGTATCCCCTTTTACTCTGGGACTATCCAGCGGCGCATCTTTAGGAGCGGCCATAGCAATTGTATTGGGGACAAGCATTCTCGGGAGTAAATTTATCGTAGCAGGAAAGTACATTATTGTTGTCAATTCATTTATC
>DUMY01000159.1 GCA_012839645.1 Syntrophomonadaceae bacterium | reverse complement strand
CGTTGCAAACCACCAACCACTAAAAAAAAACCGGCCTGTCATACATACAGGCCGGTTTATCAAACTGCAATTACCCCTTAACCGTTTTCTCTGCTCCTGCAGGAAGAACCCCAGCTTCTCGTTTCTTTTCATGACCATGAAAATCTTTAGGTCTATAGCCGGTGATCATTCCTGCTATATTGGCTAACCCCTCACTGAAGTCCAGGTAGAGGTGAGCAACAATACAATAAACAAAAAGCCACGCAACAATATAGTGGACGATCCTCATCACATGCATGCCTCCAAAAACGGTCGCCCAGTGGTTAAAAGTTGTAGGCCAGTAAAGAATGAAACCTGTAATACCCTGAATAATAATCAGCGGTACAAAACCCAGATACATCGTCTTCTGGCCTGGGTTGTACTTTTCTCCGAAATCGGGTAGTTCATCACTGATAAATAGGTAGTACTTCATCAGCCCGATCATATTCCCGAAATCAGCAGAGCGCAGCCGAAAGTTTTTGGAGTCCGCAGTTACAAAAGCGTAGTAGAGACGCCCAATAACACCGGCTCCTACGGCATACATACAGACAAAGTGGATCTTTCTTGCAATATCCATCGAAGGAAAAATCGGAAAACTATGTGGCATATGAATATAAAAACCACTTAGCGCCAGCAGAATCATGGCAATACCGTTCCACCAATGGAAAAAGCGCACAGATCTTGTATGTCGATATTCCAAACCTCTCATCGCAATCCCCCCTTAATAAACACGGAATGCGCCGACATTCCGGTTTGGGGTAATCACATGCACAGCACAGCCAAGACAGGGATCAAAGGAGCGCACAATGCGAACTAATTCAATGGGATTTTCTGCATCCTTGACCTCAGTGCCAACCAGGGCCTGCTCAAGAGGACCGGGCTGATCCTTATCATCCCGGGGACTGGTGTTCCAGGTAGTAGGCACGACACAATTGTATTTGGCAACACGCCCTCCTTCAATTTTAATCCAATGCCCCAGGGCACCACGCACAGCATCAACAGTACCGACACCTTCAGCGTTTTTCGGTATTTCATGCGGATTACAAGTTGACTCTCCAGGTTTTAACTCCATTACCCAGTCATTCATAGCATGTGCTATTTTTTGGACTTCTAATGCCCGGGCAGCATGTCGTCCCATCACTGAAAAAGCCTTTTCTCCAAGAGCACGGATTTTCGGATCCTTATCTACCCACATGCGGGCAAGGGGCCCCACCTCCAGCACCTTTCCATCATAGCGCGGCGCCTTCATCCAGGAGTAAGCATCAGGCTTTTCGTGGTCAGGATCAACCACTGCATCCTTGGGTGACTTTTCAATATCATCCTTGTACCATGAGTACTTGACATCTTCAGTAACCTGATCGGAATCAAAGGGGCCATCTTTACCGTCAATGTATGTTCCTTCTTTGATAAACCTGCTTCCATCCTTTTGTGGATAGCATCCAAAAGACAGCATATTCTGGCAGCCCCGCCCAATCTCAAACCAATCCTTATAAACATCGGCAATTGCCAGAACATCAGGCACATAGATGTTGTCAATAAAATCGATCAGCTCTGCTAGGCGATACTTGAACTGTAAGATTTTTTCCGCATCGACTACTTCGGTTACACCTCCAGGCACAATTGTCCTGGGTGCAGGCGCCCTCCCCCCGAAGATGGCCAGCATCTCATGAGCTTTTTTACGCATCTCCAGGGCCATAAGGTAGTGATCAACCGCAGATGCATTGATATCATCCGGAAGCCTGTAATCTCCCTCATAGCGGGGAGCAAGAGGCAGAATGGTATCAGGTCCTTTTACATAATCCAGGGCTGCCAAATGGTAGAAGTGTAAAATATCTGACTGTATATAGTTGGCACCCAGGATCAGGTTGCGAAGGATCCTGCCGTTTTCCGGGGGTTCGATGCCAAAAGCATCATCCAGGGCAAATGCAGAGGCAGCGGCATGTCCAACCGGGCACACACCACAGATGCGCTGCACGATCTCCTGGGCATCCCTGGGATCGTGACCCTGCAAAATAAGTTCTATGCCACGGAAAAGTGTACCTGTACTCTTGGCACTGTGAACCTTACCCCCATCAACCTCTACTTCGATCTTCAAATGACCTTCAATTCTTGTTACCGGATCAACTATGATCTTCTGCATTTATTCCTCCCCCCCTTCCTCTTTTTTGCCTGTGCGGCCTTTGGCGATACTCCCTACCAGGTGGGCACCGACACCGGCCACCACAGCAGCACCTAGAATACCGCCCACTGCATCTGCACTCGCTGTAACATTAGGCAGATTTATACCGGGCATTCTTTCGTAGAAGGGAGTGGCGCAGTCAGGAAAATCCTTTTCGGTGCAGCCAATACATGGTGCACCCGATTTAATACACCAGTTCACACCACTGTTCCAGAGACGATCAAAGCTGTCACAGTGGGCAAGGGGACCCTTACACCCGATCTCCAACAGACATCCAGGCTCGCTAAAGTTCTTGGCAAAAACACTGGCATCAAAGTACTGCCGTCTCGGGCAGTTGTCGTGAACACACTTTCCGTAAAAAACTTTTGGTCTCCCGATTTTATCCAATTCCGGAACTTCATCAAACAACAGGATATGTGCCAGTGCCCCTACAAACCAGTCGGGATGTATTGGACAGCCAGGGATGTTTACAACCGGGGTTTCGATCCCCGCTTCTTTCAAAACAACATCTACACCCTTGCAGCCCGTAGGATTAGGCTTGGCTGCGGCTACTCCCCCGTATGAAGCACAGGTACCGATAGCTATCACAGCATCTGCTCTTTTTGCCAGCTCTTTGACTCTGTCCTGGAAGATTATATGTTCGCCATCCCGTTCCCCTACTGTGCAGTAGATCCCCCCATCTTTAGTCGGTACGGCTCCTTCAACAACAAGGTAGAATTTTCCGGCATCCCTTGTATCATCGATGACCTTCATAGCCAGATCTCCGGCTGCAGCGGATACGTTAGGATGGAATTTAAGGTCGATGATTTCAGTGAGGATCTCTTTCATACCCGGTTGTCCGGAATTCAAAAGAGATATGGAACATCCAGTACAGCCTGCTCCTTGCATCCAGATCACCGGGGGATTTCCTGAGGCGGGTGTGGCTTTCGCCAATTCAGGCAAAAGTACCTGACTCAAGCTGACAGCAGCCACCGAACCTGCACACAATTTCAAAAAACCGCGGCGACTGAGTTCGCTCATTATTTTCCTCCTCCCACATTTTTTATTTTTGGTTTTAATTTATAGACTGCTTAATACACATCACCCCTTTACAGCTTGATTCCTGAAATATGTTCCAGGTTATCCTTACGCCTTATGGATTCCGGTTTGGCTTGGCCACAAAACCTGTCGCAGACAATTTTAGCTAACAGGCTCCTAGGATACCATCCATGGCGCAAAAATGCCTAGCCTAATATCGGCTGCCCACTGCGAGCATAGACCCCCCCCAGCATCCGTTTTCGCCCTGAGATTCAGCCGAACTGCTGTAATTAACTATTCTTAGTAGTTCTTAGTCGCTTTTAGTTGTTCTTTGTCGTTCTTTGTCAAGGAGAGAATAGCATAGTGCAGGGTTTCTACACCAGCGAGAAAAAGTGGTATGGTAATGGTATGTTATATATCTATGAGAAAGGCGAATAAACTATAATATAAAAAAAGTGACCACAGTTTTGATATGTGTCACTCCGATAAATTGCCGACTCCTCCTTTCAAGATGGAAAACACACCTGTTTCCAGGTACATCTTAAGGGTCTAGCAACCACTGGTATTACTGCAGGCTGAAAGACTCGGAGGGACTAGCAATATATGAATGTATATTATTTTGTATATATCATCACGGTTGATTGACCATATTATATTTTATTTCTTTTTATTTCATTCAATAGATTAATTATCCATTGCCCGTACGAACGAATACTTCTCCATCCAATAACCAAAATCCTTCTATAATTTATAATTATCGGTTAAAAACAAGACTAATTGCCCATGTCAAATAGAAGCTAGTACCTATGTGATGTCTAGCTTCTAAAAAAATGTGGTGGTTAACCCTCACCTTATACCCCACACGGTTATTTTAGAGGTGTAATGACAAACCACAGGGTAACCAGGATTTGATCCTACATGCGAGTCAACCACCACTCATATCACTCTATTACTATGTGATCTCATACCACCTGCTTTTGCCACTTAGAAATAATGGCTTATTGGAATACTACTGCAATTGGTCCCACCACCTAAACAGGCAGGAGAATTTCAGCAGCATCACCTCGCCGTCTATATAGGCAAGGGGATTTTTGCTATGCTAAATCCTATAGCAAAACCTAAAGTATAGTAAATAAAAGTGGCCACTTATCAAATGTGGCCACTCCGAAAAAGCAAGAACAACGTTATCAAATCCTCCTTTCCACAATGGGAGGCGCATCCGTTTCCAGATACACCCTACGGGCCCAACAGCCGATAGCTCTACAGCGACAGGCCGAAGGACTCGGAGGACCGCATTTTTTCATAATGTTTATATAATTGTATCTATGCCTATTATTTATTCTACCCTGGCGACGAAAATCCTTCTTCGGTTGTCAAATGTTTTTTATTTTAACTAAATCAGGACCACGGCTAGTCCCTAATCGGTCAGCCCCTGCCTTCACCAAATCCAAAGCATATTCCCTTGTTCTGATCCCACCGGCAGCCTTGATCTGCAGCTGCCCAGGCACTGCTCTGCAAAGCAGGACGACATCCTCTACACTGGCACCTTGAGGGCCAAAACCTGTGGACGTCTTCACAAAATCAGCACCTGCAGCATGAATTACCTGTGCGGCTGTCTTTTTTTCTTTGTCAGCAAGGTAGCAGGTTTCTATGATCACCTTGATCACAGGCCTTTCCTTGCCAGAACCGGCACACCGTACTATGGAGGAGATCTCATGCTCCAGAGCAGCCCAGCGCCCCTCTCTCAACAAGCCGATATTGATCACCATATCCAGCTCCTGGGCACCCTCTGCCAAAGCGTTTTCTGCCTCACAAACCTTGGCTGCAGTGGTTTGAAAACCCAGGGGGAAGCCCACCACAGTAACCACCTGCACATCGCTTCCGGTAAGTAGTGAACAGGCAAGCCGAACCCTACTGGAAGGAACACAGACCCCGTAAAACCCATGCTCCACAGCCTCCCGGCAGAGACGCTCATAATCATCCTCCACCGCTTGCGGCGCCAATAAAGTATGCTCTATATATTTCGCCAGTTCATCTCTCATCATATTAACAATTCCTTTCCAACAACCAACCATCAACCACAAACGTCCTCATTCGTTGATGCACTGGGGTCTGGCCCCCTTGCATACCCATTGCGCTCCAACGACTAACTACTAACCATCAACCACCCTATTCGTAGCCAAATGAGCGCAGGGCAGCTTCATTATCCCGCCAATCCTTTTTTACCTTTACCCACAGGTCAAGGTAGACCTTATTGCCGAAGATGGCCTCCAGTTCTTGGCGGGCAAGCTGTCCGATCTCCTTCAGCATCCCACCACCACGGCCGATAATAATACCTTTTTGGGAGTCCCGTTCTATATAAATCACGGCATTTATATAGATGAGTCCATTTTTACGCTCCTTCATATCTTCGATGGCAACAGCCACCGCATGGGGGATCTCCTCCCGGGTAAGATGGAGCACTTTTTCCCGGATGACCTCTGCAGCAACAAAGACTTCCGGTTGGTCGGTCACCATTTCAGCAGGATAAAAAAAGGGGCCATCCTTCAAATTGCCGGCGATTAGCTCTCTTAATTTCTCCAAATTCTCCGCGGTTAAGGCGGAAACCGGAACAATTTCCTGAAAATTAAACCTTTTGGAGAACCAATCGATCAATGGCAACAGTTCTGGTTTTTTGATCAGGTCTATTTTATTTAAAACCAGAAGAACCGGTGTACTCACATCCCGCAGTTGGTCGAGGATATAATCCTCCCCTGTGCCAGGTAGAACAGAGGCATCCACAACATAGATCACCAGGTCAACCTCTTCCAGGGTTTCCTTGGCCACCCGGGTCATGTATGCCCCAAGTTTATGACGTGGCTTGTGTATTCCAGGGGTATCGATAAAAACAACCTGAGCCTCCTCTGTTGTCAAGATCCCCAGAATGCGATTTCTGGTGGTCTGGGGTTTATCTGAAACAATAGCCACCTTGCGGCCCATAAACTGGTTGAGCAGTGTGGATTTCCCCACATTGGGCCTGCCAATGATACATGCAAATCCTGATTTAATAGAAAACACCCCATTCTTTTTATCTACAATTCAAGTAAAAGGCTGAAGTCAAAAGATCCTTTAACTGGAGCTCATCCATTTCTCCCTTTTCATCCTGGCGGATAATCCTTATCTCAGGGGCAAACTCCGCCAGACACTGGAGGCATGCCCCACAAGGCCAGACGGGTTCCGGTGCCCAGAGAGCCAACCCTTCAAATTCCCTACAGCCCTCTGCTACCCCCTTAAAAAGAGCCACCCGTTCCGCACAGATTGTCATGCCAAAGGATGCGTTTTCCACATTACAACCGGTGAAAACAGCCCCCTCCCTGCTGAGAATAGCAGCTCCCACAGAAAAACCGGAATAAGGAGAATATGCTAAACGGGACGCTTTTCTTGCCCTTTCCAGGAGCTCACGGTCACTGACACTTCCCATCCCTGCTCCTCCTTCAATTACAACAATTTGCGTAAATACGGCAGAAAAACAATCAAGCCAATGATCACCGCATTGATGGCAGTAACCAAAACCGCCCCTGCAGCAATGTGCTTGGCCAAACGCGCTCCGGAATGATAGGTCTTGATGTAAAGATCCACGGTCTTTTCTACCGCTGTATTAAACATTTCCGCTACCAAAACTAAGGTGATCGCAAAAAGCACCAGGGCAAACTCCATACGGCTTAATCCCAAAACATAGGATACTAATAGAACAAGAACAGCTGCTGCCAAATGGATTTTCATGTTCCTTTGGGTACGGATGCTATACCTTATACCTGCCCAGGCATCCTGAAAGCTCTCCTTAAATCTCCGTTCTTCCATCCTAATCAAGCTCCATAGATAGATCTACCATCTTAAGTATCTTCTTTTCTTTGGATCTCATTCTAGCCGCATCAGCCTCTATCTGATGGTCATATCCTAAGAGGTGTAACATACCGTGGACAGCCAAAAAAAGCATCTCTTGGGCAAAGGAATGACCGTACTCCTGCGCTTGTTCCAGAGCCCTGGGCACAGATATAACAATATCTCCCAGCAGCAGCTCATCCTGGAAGACTTCCAAGTCATCAATACCATCATTGTCCCCCATCATGGGAAAAGATAACACATCTGTTGTGCCTGCAAAACCACGGTAGCGCTCATTGAGAACCGCCATTTTTTGATCATCAATAAAAATCATACTTACCTCTGCTGCATCAATAAATTCCTGAGAAAATTCTTCTTCCCTCAGAAGATTTTCCAGCGCTTCTCTGATAAGGGCTCTGATCTCTGAGCCAACATCAACCTGACTCTGCTCCTCGCTGATTAACAGCTGCACCCCGGGATTTCCTCCTTTCGAGTTCTGTGATCAATGCTGCCTCAGGATACTCAATACGGGAATGGAAGATCCCGCCCAGCACCCGAACAAAAGCAACAGCAATTTTATTTAAGTCCTTAAATGTCAGATCACACTCTTCAAGCTGACCATCATGCAGCTTTTCCTTGATGATCTTCCTGGTCAATCCCTCCAAGCGGCCAGGTGTGGGCTTCTGTAAGGAACGAATCGCCGCCTCTACACTGTCCGCAAGCATCACCAGGGCAGCCTCTTTGCTCTGGGGTTTAACAGAATCATAACGAAATTCCTCTTCTGTAACCAGCTCCGGTCGCTCACTCTCCAAAGCCCTCTGATAAAAATAGGCAACAAGACTTGTGCCGTGGTGCTGTTCAATTATTCCCTGAAGATCCGGGGGAAGCTTATGTTCACGGGCAAGTTCCAGCCCATCTTTCACATGTGATGTAATGATCAGTGTGCTTAAACTGGGAGCAATTTTATCATGGGGATTCTCTCGGGACATCTGGTTTTCGATAAAGAAATAGGGTCGTTTCAGTTTACCGATGTCATGGTAATAGGACCCCACCCGCACCAAGAGAGGGTCTGCCTGAACTGCCTCTGCAGCTGCCTCAGCCAGGTTGCCCACAAGAATACTATGATGATAGGTGCCCGGTGCTTCTAGAAGCAGGCGCTTGAGCAGCGGCTGGCTGGGATTAGACAGTTCCAGCAGCCGTACCGAACTGGTGATGCCAAAGGCTCCCTCCAGGTAAGGAAGAGAACCTAGAGCAAGGATTGAGGAGATAATCCCGTTTAAGACACCCATCCCCATTCCCGCTAAAACCAACAATAAAGGTGTTTCATTGAGCAGCCCCAGAATCAGGATCATCCCTACATTAGCTAGGGATACGAAAATTCCTCCCTTAACGACATCAGATCTGCTGCCAATGACACCAATACCGAAAATCCCGGCCATGCTTCCCACAAAACCAACCAGGGCAAAAGACAACTGGCCGTTTGTCATTACTCCTATAAGAACACTAAATATAAATGCTGTAAATACCGCCAGCCCTTTATCCAGAAGAACAGAGATCAAGATAGCCCCACCGGCAACCGGGAGCAGGTATCCTACAAGTGAAGAAATTTCCGGCCGCGGGCTGATGGTAATCACCGAGACCGCTTTAGCTATAAGTATTGTCAAGGTAAACAGCAGCCCATAAAGAATCAGGTACTGTTCACACTCCAGTATCTCCTTTCGGGATCTATAAAGATATAAGACTATCATTACCCCGAGCAGTAAGACAAAAAGAGTCACCCCGAGCATGCGCGGCCATGCCACCTGCCCCCGCATCAATCCTAATTGACGCAGAACTGCCAAGTGAACCTTAGTAATGATATCCCCTTCACGTACAATCACCTGGCCGGTTTTATAGGTGCGTTCGACAATGGGCACCTCAGCCTCAGCCTGGGCAACCCTACGCTCATAGGTTTCCTTATCGAAAACCAGGTTCGGACGAATGGTATTCACCAGCACAGCAGAAACCACTGGCTTCCACCCTCTGGTAATATTAGAATTAGAAACCTTATCATCGATATTTTCCTTGGCATTGGGAAGAGCATCTTCTTTAAGGCCATAGCGCAGTTCTTCCTGAAGTAAAGTTACACACAAGGCCTCAGCTTTGTCCAATTCTTGCTCCTTCCCCTGCAGCAGTGACTCAAGGGAACTAGTGGGGATAGCCTCCAGATCAGGAGCAGGAATCCCTACATCCTGAACCAAATAGTTGCGCAGGTGTTGGAGTTTCTCTGCAGGCTGAATCTCTGAATCCCGCAGCTCTCGAATCTTATTAAAAGTATTCTCAACCTTTTCCTCCAACCGCGCTAAAACAGCGGTATCCTCCTGGTAGGATTTCTCTACCTTGTTAACTGCCTCACGACGCAGGCGTTCAGTTTCCGCTTCATCGACATAAACAATCGCCCGCGGGGCATATATATTTGTAGGGCACACCTGGCCCTCTTTAAAGGAAAATCCCCTGGAGGATAAACCGCTACCGACAATAAGAACAACAGCCAGGAAGAATATTACTCCCCACCCTATTCGCCGAACAACCGGATGGCCAGTATATTTTTTCCAAGTCTGCCGGAGCAGGGTGTTCCCCCTGCGCAGATCCAGCATGGATTTTCACTCCCAAGAAATTTTGTGGAGGTTACTTTGTTTTGGCTTCATAGCGCTCATATGCTTCAATGATCTTCTGCACCATAGGGTGCCTGATAACATCATCTCCTGTGAGATGGACAAACGCTGCCCCTTCCACATCTCGCAGTACCTTCTGCACCTCAACCAGCCCGGAGGACTGTCCCTTGGGAAGGTCGATTTGAGTAATATCTCCAGTAACCACTGCCTTAGATCCAAAACCAAGGCGTGTTAAAAACATCTTCATCTGCTCTGGAGTGGTATTTTGGGCCTCATCCAGGATAACAAATGAGTCATCCAGGGTACGGCCCCTCATATATGCAAGTGGAGCAACCTCAAAGACATTGCGCTCCATATAGCGCTGCGCCTGATCAGCTCCCAATACATTATACAGTCCGTCATAAAGGGGACGCAGGTACGGATCAACCTTTTCCTGAATATCCCCAGGTAAAAAGCCCAATTTCTCTCCCGCCTCCACTGCCGGGCGCACAAGGACAATCCTGTTGACCTCCTTGTTTTTGAAGGCACGCACAGCCATAACCACTGCCAGGTAGGTCTTTCCTGTTCCTGCGGGACCAATAGAGAATACTACATCATTATCATTGACAGCCTGAATATAGCGCACCTGCCCAGCAGTCTTTGGGCGCACCGGTTTGCCGCGATGATTCGTCAACAGCACTTCAGACCGGATTCCTACCAGGTTCTCCCGGGAGCTTTCTTTAACAAGACGCCAGGCGTAATTGATATCGCTGATCGTAACAGAGTTTCCTTCTTTGCTCCAGTCGATCAACTGCTCTAAAAGCGCGATGGTATTTCGGACTGCTTCCTGATCACCCCGGACAAGGATCTCATCACCGCGAGCAATAATACTTGTGGTGCTTTTCTCTTCGATAAACTTTAGGTTAGAATCAAGGCTACCAAAGAGATTGCATGCAGCACCATTATCATTTACCGATATTTTAGCTTCCGCACAGCCTGTCAAACTTTTTCTCAACCCCCTAGTAAATAGATGTCTGAGGCAGGATGTCTTCCCACCTCCATTTTTAAATAGATGTTTGAGACAGGATATCAGACGTTGAGGGCATAAGAAATCGTCCCCAAAATAATTATGGTTTGAAACCACGGATAACTCCGATATCTTCTTTGGTTTCCACAGTAAGAACAACCCGGACCGGGTTATCATCCCTGGTACCAATCACTCTGTACTGACGCCTGACTGGCACTGCCCCCTTAGGTATCCCTTTGGTTTCCTTTTCCCGGGCACATCCGGCTGC
This sequence comes from Syntrophomonadaceae bacterium, assembly GCA_012839645.1. Taxonomy (GTDB): domain Bacteria; phylum Bacillota; class DSM-12270; order Thermacetogeniales; family Thermacetogeniaceae; genus Syntrophaceticus. Next base: position 10,467 of record DUMY01000159.1, on the reverse strand, counting down.
TGCTTCAACCGCTTCTTCGAAACTGCGCCGGAGGCAGACCTGTCTGATCTCTTCTACTTCTATTGTAACAAATTCGACAGGCAAAGTTTTATTCCTCCATTGCGGAAAATTACTCCTCCAGGTTTGTGATCGGTAATATTCATACGGAACATGGCGTGGTCCCTTAATAATTATTTCCTTATTGCCCATATTGATACAATATACCCGCACCTTCCTCCCTGTTTTTTCCTCTACTACCTCATTACGCAAAGCTTCCCCATAATAACGATACCAGAACTTACCGTACACAATACCCTGAGCACTAACAAAGCGCAGGGGTTTTTGAGTAGAAGGTGGTGGCTTTGGGTCAGCGGGATCCTCTTCCGGGGGAGGAGGATAAATAGCCCCGGAAATAAGCACTTGCCTCTTTCGCACCAGGTCTCCCTCTTTCACCTTAGGTTGCCCGTTCAGGACAAGAATACTGTCGATGACCCCGTCCTTTTTGGCAACAACATGGCATGGCCCCTTGGAACGAGGAGGATCGATCTTTTCTACAATCTTCACCTGGGAACGAGGAGCCACTTTCACTTCTACATATGATATGCCCGGTAGTTTCCGTAGGAGATAGTCCTCCACCTGATCCCTCTGCGCCTGGAAACAGAAGTTGCCTTGTTTAAGTCCCTTTGCAGCTGCCAAGTCCTTCACCCGAGCAGCCGCTATTTTACGTGTTCCAGTGACATCTACAGTCCAGATCAGGGACGACAAAAAATAAAGGAGCAGGCAGAAAATAACTGCACCTGCTAACAACATGCGGCGGTGCCGAAAGCGGAAAACCGCAAAGGGAAGCCCTCTCTTCCCCAGGATCCTGATCCGGCAGCTGCTCTGCCGTGCCACATGGCGCAAGGCACGGAATGAATGGGCATAAACCTTTACCGTCAAAGTATCAGTGCCGCTCCAGGTTAGATCCCACAGATGAACCCCCCTAGTAAAAGCCATATTTATAAAACGCTCCGGGTGGGCTCCCTCAACTACCAAAGTAATATAGCCGGAAAAATATGCCCACATTTTCTTCATAATCACTGCTTCAAGCCCCCCTTATCCTGTTTTGAGTTACTCCAGGATGTTGAGGGCTCTGATTTTGCCATCAACTGCAATTTCATCCGGGAAAATATTGCGCAGCACCAATCCCTCACCATCAATAACCAATTCTCCCAGGCTGGTGCTGATGCGAATCCTTTCTTTAGTGTATTCTATAATACCGCGATGGTTTTCAATATGCAGCTGCATATCCCCCAACAGGGTAATGCGAGGCAGGTTCATGAGCAGATCTTTAGGAAGTTCTAAATAGTTGGCCAGAAATTCCCTCGGTTTCTTCTTTTCTCCGGACAAAAAAATCCCACCTTTCTCTTTGTTTACCATCTTATGCATTCCATAAGTGAAAGAGAACATGCGGGAAACAGCTATTTTAAAAAAATTAAGGCGGACCATCAAGCCCGCCCTTTCACTAGTTAATGCCCACTATTCAGATCCTGATTTGAGAAGGTCCCTGACAATCTGGTTAACCAGTCTTCCATCAGCACGACCCTTCACTTTGGGCATCAGGACGCCCATAACCTTTCCAAGATCGCGCTCATTGTTAGCTCCTACTGAATCTATCACTTCTCGTACCAACTGCGTAATCTCGTTGTTACTCAATTGTCGGGGAAGGTACTCTTTTAATATCTTGATTTCTGACTCGAGCTGTGCCATCCTCTCCTGACGTCCGGCTCGCTGGTATTCCAGTGCGGCATCTCGCCGCATCTTAACCTCTTTAGCTAAAACCTCGATGGCTTCATCATCTGACAGGTCGTGCCCGAGTTCAATCGCTCGATTCTTAAGAGCGGCACGGGACATCCGAATCACTGAAAGTCGTAATTTACCAGCTTCGCGGGCTTTCATTGCTTTTTTCATATCCTCATAGAGGCGATCCTGTAGTGACATTAAAAATCACTCCTATCAGGACCAACGGCGTTTACGCCGTGCTGCTTCAGACTTCTTTTTCCTACGCACACTTGGCTTTACATAATGCTCCCGCCTCCTGGCCTCGGCTAGAACACCAGATTTCTGGCAGGAACGTTTAAAGCGCCGCAGAGCACTTTCCAGTGATTCATTTTTCCCAACCTTGACCTCAGCCATGACCATTTCTCCCTCCCCCCCAGACTATGTTGACTAGAATGATATTTACCTCAATTATGGTTGAAATTCTGGTACAATAGTAAGAGATCATCTGTTGTCGTATCTAATTATACACCAGTACCTCAAAAGCCGTCAACAAAGGGATACGGATAAGCCTTAATAACCCAGCACTACAGCAGCTATAACTGACCCCGTTTTTTCCACCCGGTGGTCAATTCCTTGGACGAGCACCTCCTTTAATTGAAGACTGCGCATCCTAAAACCTTCCTCTACCATTGCCCTTACTTGTCTTTCCGCTTCCTCTTTGGTACAGTATCCTTCATATTCCATGATCACCCCGTAAGTATCACTGCTGCTGATACCCACTCCGACAGCAGCGGCAATCACCTGTCCGGGATTATTGCTGGTAAGGTATCCATAGGCCGTCGGAGTCAGGCTTCCGGGTATAATCTGCAGAGCAGGTGATAACTGCGCCCTAGGCGGTAGGATGCTGCTCACACGAACAAGATTGAGATTGCCAATACCCGCATCCAGCAGGGCAGCATCAAAAGAATTCAAAGGTGTCATACCCTCCCCATGCCCAGCAACTAAGGTAAACTTGCTCGGAACCTGTAACACAAACTCGCCTCCTTAGTAAATGATTCCCTTTATTATATGGGGAGTTGAGGAAATTGGTACCTTATAGATACCTTTTTGGATTACCTCTCAGCTCAGTTATGTTCACTATCCCTTCAGCATATAAGTTAATAAAGAGTTACCCCTATTTTCATGGCAACCACCATCAGAAGGCAGGTGTGAGACGCGACTTTTCTCGCGTCTCACCTCTCCTGTTGGCATTCTTACAGGAACAACTTATCTGCCCGACATGATCATACACTGGACTATCAATAAAATCTGGCACCCAAACTGGCAAACTGAGACAAACTGACTTAAGAAAGGAGGCGGCAGGCAACTTGGGGTTTTTGGTGGCTTTTATTGCCTGCGCGAGCACCCTCTCCGCTGCACTGGCAGCCTATTACTGGCGTCTTGGTAATCATAACATCCTTTTGGATACTGCAGCCGCCCATGAATTTATTGTTCAACACCATGTTTCCGGCAGCGAGATCGACTGCAGCTGCCTGATTCCTCTTTCCAACAAGGGTGAGCAGCAGGGAATGGTCAATAATGTTTTCTGCCAACCCGTCCACTGCGGAAAAATCATGAATGATCTGGAAATCAGTTCACATCTCCGCTTGGTCAGGGACAACATGCGAAAAAATGGCTACTGGGAGTCGCTGATTCTTAAGAAAAATGATTATTTCATTACAGAGCTAGCGGTCAAAATTCGCAGCCGCATCAATATCTCTTCTTTAATACGGGAGGTTCCCTGCATGAAGATGATTATTTATTACCAGGTCATAGGAAGAAAAGGAATTCAATGGAGATTAGCGGAAATATCTATACCTCTGCAAAAAAACAGCTGAAAGGTGGTTGAAGAGAATGGCGGTACAGACGATACCTATCTATACTAAATTAATTAAACCTAGTGATGACCTGCTGGATATTATCGAAAAATATGCGTCCCCCCAGCTCCGCAAAGGTGACATCCTGGTGATAGCGGAAACAGTTGTGGCTATCTTGCAGGGAAGGATTATCAGGCCCGAAAATGTCAAACCTGGAGTATGGGCATTGCTTATCTCTCAATTCATCCACCCGGACGGCAGCCTCTCTTCTCCCTTTGCACTGCAAGCAGTAATGAATGAAGAGGGGACACTGCGCACAGTGTTTGCCTTTATGATCAGCTCACTGACCAGGGTTTTCCTAAAACGGAGAGGTGACTTTTACCGCCTGGCAGGCAAACAAGCGGCACTAATTGATGATATCACCGGTACAATCCCTCCCTTCGACAAGTATATTGTCCTGGGACCGCGGAACCCGGAAAAGGTGGTGGCTGCCATCAAGAAACGCTTTGGAGTAGAGGCAGCTATTATTGATGCCAATGACCTGGGCAGAACGCAGATCCTGGCAGCAACCAAAGGTATCAACACCAAACTACTGCTGCGAGTTTTCAAGAAAAATCCCGCCGGAAATGCCGATGAACAAACACCCCTTGTCATTGTGAGGAAATATGTACCAAAGAAGACATACCATGCATATGATAGACCAGGAATCTCTATAGGGGGGAGGGGGAGTTATGCCCCTACAGAAAGACGAAGTGATCATCAATATCGCCGGTGTGACCATGAAGGTCTCCCGTTTCTCCACACTGCCTGTTCCCCATGAGGTAACTGCTGTAATCCCCCGGGTAGAACTCCGAATCTGGCGTTATCAGGATGAAAAACTGGTAGAGATCGAGGAAAAGATCTTCAACAGTATCACTGTTGTGCATGCCCCTCGCCATCCACCAGGCGGAAAATCATCTCACACCACCTGGAAGTTCTCCCCTAAACCGTGACCGGTGGGTGACTGTCACCGAAATTCTTCTTTCAAAATATTAATCAGTGTCTCTCTGTCATTCAGATCCGGGTTTTCCTTGACCTTCTCAAAGAGAAACTGCAGAGAATCGCCCACAATAGGCCCCGGTTTTGCTCCCAGCACCTTCATCACATCATAACCGTCAACTTCTAAATTCTTAATGGAGAAAGGGGGCAGTTCAAAGAGAACGGCATCGATCTCTTTTTTGAAGTGCTTCAACCTGCCGAGGTTCTTATACTTCCCTCCCATAATATCAGCCCTGCGCAGCTCTAATAGATCCCCAAGATTTTCTAGCCCGATCTTGGTAACAAACCTCCGCACTGCTTTTCTCGTGCGGGGTGTAGGATACATATGGTGAAAAACGAGAAAGGAGACCTTTTCTATAAACTCCTTGCTGTATTTTAACCTCCCTAAAATACGGCGGGCCATGATAGAACCAATAACCTGATGTCCGTAAAAATGCACTCTACCCCCTTTATAGCTGATGCAGTGGGGCTTACCAATATCGTGTATAAGTGCCGCCCAGCGCAGATGCAGCTCAGGCCGAATCTTCTTCATCACGAGCATTGTGTGGTCAAATACATCCTTGATATTTTGGCCACTCTCTACAATCCCATAAGTGTCCGCAAGCTCAGGCAAGATACATTTGAGCAGTCCTGAACAACGCATCTTCTCAAAGTAAATCTCGGGCCGCCGGCCGACAATGATGCTGCCAAGCCGCTTCCCCAACTCACCTGAAGGGACACCACGCACTGCAGAGGAATACTTCGTAAGAGCATCCCATGTTTCCGGTTCAACCCGCCACTCTATCTGTGCATCATCAAAGCGCTTCATTAGATAGAAGACTGTCAATAAAGATGCTGGTTTTTCTTGGAACCTGGCCGCGGGATCACCCACAGCCTGAATTACTCCCATCCTAGAGTTCAGGGAGCAGGATACCTGCCAGGGATCCACCAACTGCTTGGCAAAGGGATCATATTGCATGCCATTTACTGTGAAGTCATAATGCCGCAGGTCAGTTGGCGATTCCCCCAAATAGGTTACCTTAACAGGCACCTGGTCACTTAACACAGTCAGAGAACCATCACAGTTCTTAGAAGGATAGACCCTGTCAAACAAAACAGCAACCATCTCGTCAGGAGCATCGGTTGCCACCCTCAACTCCTGGGGTTCCAGCCCCATAAGACTATCGCGCACAGTTTCACCAATAGCATAAGCTTCATATCCAGCCAACTGCAATTCCTCTATGATCTTTAGAGCAGGCACAGGTATTAATAACTGCATAACGTTTCTCTCCTGAAATAATACATCATAATAATATATCATAGTGACCCATAAATCATTAACCTTTGTAAATATCATACACTATTGACAATGATCGTCATTCATGGTAGTCTGCAAACAAGGGGGTTTTACTTCAACCGTAAGATACCCCAATGTTTTTATTATAGCAGTGGTATTATATGGATGCTCAAGGAGGGTGGTAAGAGTGTCCAAAACATATAAATTTTCTAAAGCAACCTTCGAAAACCTGGTCAAACACCTGTTAGATATTGAAGAAGGAAAAAACCAACTCCTCAATGAATACTTTCCGGAACCCAACGAAGAACGCCGAGATTTTGAAAAACTCTTCGATGATTATGTCATCAAGGTCGATAACCTGGTACGCAATGCCAGCATCTCAGAAGAAGAGCATGATGTGTTTCCCTTTGTGACCATCGGCAGCCGGGTGGAGGTGGAGGACGCAGAAAGTAATGAACCATACAAATTCCGAATTGTCACGCCCTACGAAAGCACCATTGAAAACGGCGATATCTCTTACCTTTCCCCTATGGGAAAATCCCTACTTTTGAAAAAGGCCGGGGAAAAAACTGAAGTCAATGCACCCGGGGGTACATACTGTTATAAGATTAAAGCTATCAAGCACCCACAATAATAACTTGCTTATTTCCCGCTTATTTAAAGAACAGCATATTTAAAATAGATATAAAGATGGCCACAGCAAAAGCATACCAAAATCCTGGAATGTGCAGGCCGTTGATCAAGAAGCCGGTAAGCGACACCATAAGTGTATTGATCACCAGTGTGAACAGCCCAAAAGTCAATATTTTGATGGGTAGTGTCAGCAAAACCAGAACTGGTTTCACCAGAATGTTCACTACACCGAGTACCAATCCCGCCCAAAGCAATGCTGCAGGATAATCATAAGTAATATCAGGGAAGAACAGGGCAGCCAGATAAAACCCGGCTATATTGACAATAATTTTTAAGATGGCAACAGGCAAAATATCCACCTCACCTATTTTGTTTTACTTTTCTGGAAACCAATATACCTGAACCACCGGAAATAAGCAAACCATTTAATCAATTGAGTGACTGAGCATACAACACAGGAGCAAGAAGTCATGATATGATAGACACAGCTGCTCATATTTCTGGAGGGAAAACTGTTGACAACAGAACAGTTATTCTTCAAAATTCTAAAAGATTTTTTTGTAGGGGCACAAGTAAATGGAAAATCAGGCTACATCAGGTTAATGCAGATCAGATCACACTACTACAAAAACTGCGTCATCCCCTCTCTAAAGGATGAGATCGATCGTTACCTCTCCCCTTTCCCTGAATACAGAGAAGACATTTACGAAAAACTCTATACCTTTTTCAGCCGCTACCTCAGCCCAACCGGTTCTATCTGTTTTCATAATACACCCCAACACTTTAGCCTCCTCAATAAGGCTTGCAGCGAAAAGGAAGATGTTTGTCTTCACTGGGTAACCCACATGCTCTACTATGTAAAAACTGACCGCGCCTTCACTGATTTTGAAGTGGAAATTGATGGTTTTAAGTTTTTTTTCGATGTTTCCAGAATGGATGACAAGAAATCAAATGATACGCTGAAGATCATCTATCAATACCGGGGAAAAGGAGGGGACGGCACCCTTAATATAGCAGTCCTCTCTTCAAAGCGGAGAAAGAAAAACAGAATCAAGAAAATCCTGCGCCAACTCCGGAAGGAAGGGATGCATGTAGATGAGGAGACGATCAAGACTGCCATCACATTATTCGAAAGCCAGGGAGAAAGGGATTACTTCATTAATAAAAACGCCCAGGGCTTCCTGGAGGAGCAGTTCAATCTCTGGATGTGCCAGGATCTCTTTAAGATAGACACCGTTTGGAACGAAGAGCAGGCTGAAAAAATACAGCTGCTCCAAAAGATATCCTTGAAAATTATTTCCTTGATCAGCCAATTTGAGGATGAACTGCTGCGCATCTGGAATAAACCGAAATTTATACTGAAAACAGGCTATGTGATCACCCTGGACCAGATTGCCCAGAAAGATTCAGGTTTTATCAAGCGCCTGGCATTTCACACAGGTGCCCATCCCCAGGTTGAAGAGTGGCGAGAACTAGGACTGGTAGATGAGAATTTCCGGATAACAGACATTTTCGAAGATGGCTCACCCGAAGAAGGCCTCTGCAGCAGGTACTGCCACCTCCCTATCGACACAAAACATTTTAAGGATCTCCAAGCTGAGATCCTTTCTTTTTTTGACCATTTGGATGAGCAGCTTGATGGCTGGCTGATCAAGAGTGAAAACTACCAGGCTCTAAACACCATCCTGCCCAAGTTCAAAGAAAGGGTACAGGCAATCTACATCGACCCACCATTTAACCGTGAGCAGGACCCCGGGTACTCCTACTCGGTCAAGTACAAGGATGCCGCGTGGATCACCCTGCTGGAAAACAGGCTGCAGCCAGCACGGCAAACATTAAGCAAAGACGGCTGCATCTTTGTTCGCTGTGACTATAACGGCAATATGTATGTGCGTCTGTTAATGGATCAGATCTTCGGTCCGGAAAACTTCAAAAACGAGGTAATCATCAGAAGATCCGGTATTCAAAAACAGGCAAAAAACAAACTGCTGGTAGCCACCGACTCCCTCTTTTATTACTCTAAAACAGAAGAAGGAAAACCGAAAGACATCTACGAGCACCGGGAAACAAACTGGCTTTCCTTTGTGCACTATCCGGGTGTCAGGAAATCGAACAAGAATCGCCTTGTTTTTGATTATGTTTTAGAACCCCCTCAAGGAAGGCACTGGGGTTTGAAACAGGAACTGATCGATAAATGGGTAACAAAAAGATGGGTGCGCTTCCGCTGCCGCGGGTGCGGGTACGAGCACTATGAAGGAGAGTGGAGAGGCTGCCCTCAATGTGACTCCCATAAATTCATACCTGAGCTGAAAAACCCACCCAAAAAAATCGACTCCAACTGGACCAACATCCAGAGCTATTTCCAGGACCCTACCTTCCCCACCCGCAATGCAGAAGATATCTTAAAACGTGTCTTTGAGGTAGCCTCAGCAGAAGAGGACCTGGTGATGGACTTCTTCCTGGGATCAGGAACCGCCACTGCAGCAGCACAGAAGATGAAACGAAAGTGGATCGGGATAGAGATGGGTGATCACTTTTACACCTATGTGCTCCCCAGAATGAAAAGGGTGCTGGCGGGAGAGCAAACCGGTATTTCCAGAGAAGTTAATTGGCAGGGTGGAGGCTTCTTTAAGTACTGCGAACTGGAGCAGTATGGGGATACCCTAAGTAATATTTCTCCAGCAGGCCCTGACATAGATCCCTTCCATACATACACATTCCTGGCTGATACAGAGATGCTGGATGCATTGGAAAGCAAAAACCCCCAAATCCAAGCTAACCCATCTCTACTTTATGAAGATATAGATATTCCAGGATCACTTTCCTGCCTCACAGGCAAGTGGATCCGAAAGATAACCCCCGGAAAAGTAGAATTCCAAGACGGCAGCACAGTGAACACTGAAAGCTTTAACTGGAAATTAATCAAGCCCTTTATCCGGTGGTGAAGAGGCCCCTCCCCAGCGAGACACCAGCTGCTGTTCTTGGCCTAAATGATCTAAGATCCTGCCCACCAGATGGATTACTAGATCATCGATACTCTTAGGATTGTAATAAAAAGCAGGCATCGGTGGCATGATTACCGCCCCCAGTTGACTCAATGTAAGCATATTATTCAAATGAATGGTATTTAAAGGAGTCTCACGGGGCACCAAAATAAGCTTTCTCCGCTCCTTCAGTGTAACATCAGCAGCTCTCACAATCAGGTTTTCATCAAACCCATGAGCTATAGCAGCAAGGGTCTTCATGCTGCAAGGGATAATCACCATTCCATCATGCTGAAAAGAGCCGCTGGACACAGGTGCTGACAAATCATCCTCTTCATAATAATAATCAGACATCGCCTCAATATCCCCTACTGTTAAGCCCATCTCCATCTGCAGAGTTTTTTCAGCCCAATGACTTACAATTAAGTGAACATCCACTTTGCTTGCCTTTAATGCTTCCAATAATTTAACAGCGTATATGGACCCTGTAGCTCCAGTAACTGCTACTACTAGTTTCATAAAAACACCTCCTGAGCTACTTTGTTATACAATATCACAGCTTATTTCTACAATTGGCTCTAAAAATCCCGCTGCCCGCAAGTTTTTTTGTATTCACGTCCTTGTTATTAATTTTACCCAATAATTTTACACCCAAATTAGATAATAGAATAAAGCGAGCGCCATTTTGCCCCTAGCCATTTGTTTAATAATTCAATCTATTGGCTTCGCCCAGGCTATATCTAAAAAGTATTGACAGTGAATCCATAACAATATAATATAAAAGATAATAAATATCTATGTTTTTGTGATGTTTTTGGGTTTTTTGGGTGAATGCAAAAACAGGTTTCGGTGTAGGTGGTTAATGGTTAGTCCAAAGGATTGTTTATAAGTCGTTTTTGGGTTTTTTGGGTGGTGGTTGTTTAATACAAAGAGGAGGCGG
>DUMY01000158.1 GCA_012839645.1 Syntrophomonadaceae bacterium | reverse complement strand
GGGCCTTTGGTGTACTGTTAGTTGTCACATTAGGCTGTATTATTTATTTATCAATGGCCTGGAAGGACAAAATAGTGCCTGGTGTTAGGGTTGAGTGGATTGAGGTGGGTGGTCTTACCCAAAAGGAAGCAGAGAAAAAGATATCAGAGGTACAGCAGGATTTTCTATCTGCGCCGGTAGAGATCACTGCCGATGAGAAAAGGAGCAGGTTAAGCAGAGGTGAGCTTGGTTTCTCCATGGATGCAGTAAAACCTGCCCAACAGGCTTACCAGGTTGGCAGGTCTGGGTCCGCTACAAAACGTATCAATCAGGTATGGAATGCTTATCATAAGCAGGTAGTTATACCCTGTCAAGAAGTGACCATTGATACCGAACAGGTGGATTCAGCATTAGTGTCTTTTACAGAAGGCCTTGACAAACCACAGGATGCACGCCTGGTCATCGATGACCGTGATCAGATAACCATCATTCCCAGTAAAACAGGTATAGCTGTTGATTTAGATGTCAGCCTCGAGGAGTTGAAATTATTCAAAAAACCCTTTGCTGGGGAAATAGAACTGCAGTTTCGGGAAGAGCAGCCAAAGATCAGTACAGCTGATGTTGAGGCAATGGGTATTAACGGTATTATTTCATCATTTACCACCAAGTTTGATGCCAATAATCATAATAGAGCTTATAATATTGCTCTTGCAGCTGGGGCAATTAATAACACACTGCTCAAACCCGGTGAGGTATTTTCCTTTAATAAAAAAGTAGGTCCCCGTACTGCCGAAAGAGGCTATCGTGAAGCTATAGTTATTGTATCAAATCAATTTGTACCAGGGCTTGGTGGCGGGGTTTGTCAGGTATCTACAACCCTATACAATGTTGCTCTGCTGGCTGGGCTTGACATTGTAGAGAGAAGTAATCACTCCCTGGCTGTTTCTTATGTGCCCCTTGGTCGTGATGCCGCTGTATCCTATGGAAGTCAGGACTTAAAATTCCGTAATAATTTGGGGTCGCATGTTTATATTAAAACTTCTACAGGTAACGGATCTGTGACCATGAAGATTTTCGGGAATAAACAACAGCAAAAAAACGTACAATTAGAGACGGTGGTTGACAGTTCCATTTCTCCCAAGGTTTCCACAAAAAAAGACCCGTCTCTTCTTAAAGGCAAAACAGTTGTTGAAAAGGCCGGTGCTTCGGGTTACAGGGTCAGTGCCTATCGTATTATTAACGGCACCAAAAAGCTGCTCTCCCGAAGTAACTATACGCCAATTGAACGGGTAGTAAGGGTTGGTACCAAAGAACCCCCAGCTAAACCTGATCCAGAACATGATGATCAGGAGGATAAGGATGAAAAGGAAGACCCGGAGCAAACGGATGAGACAGATGAGATAGATGAGATAGATGAGATTGGCTAAGGAACCTGGTGCCATGCACCAACCAGCTCCTGTCGAAGCTTGTCACTGTATGTAACAACTGATATAATGATGAAAACAGGAGAGGAAAGCTGGTTGTTGCCATCTATGGTAAAACCCAGAAAGTTTCTGTTGTCATTTTTAAATCCATATGTATATCCTTTACGTTGTGGTGTGCTTATACTGCTGGTCGGTGTTATCTGGCTAATCCGGATTACCCTTGGTTGTTTAGCATGTCCTGTCTGTTTGTCTCCATCAAATTCACAAATGGTTACGGTTAATATTGATAAGGGTTCAACATTGCCTGAAATAGGTCAAATCCTGGCAGATAAAAAAGTAATTAGAAGCAGCCGGTTTTTTGTTGTTTATGGGCGCTTTACGGGACAGGACAAAAAAATGCAGGCTGGGACATATCAGATCAATAATAACATGTCGATGAAAGAAATAATAGAATGTATCAGCAGTGGTAAGGTTGCTAGTTACCGACTGGTGATACCCGAAGGTTATACTGTTGTACAAATCGAAGATCTACTTGTGCAGAAGGGAATTGCCGACCGGGAGTCTTTCCAGAAAGCCCTTGGAGCTGATTATCCCTTTTCTTTTTTAGAGGGCATTCCTGGGACAGGCCCAGAGCGATTGGAAGGTTTTTTGTTTCCTGCTACATATGAACTGCGCCCCGGGATGTCTGAAGAAGAAATTATAAATAAGATGCTGCAGGAGTTCCAAACAGTTTTTACACCGGAACTGCAGCAGCGAGCCGAAAAAATGGGGTTGAGTATCAGGGAAGTAGTAACTCTTGCCTCTATTGTAGAACGGGAGGCCAAAGTGGAACAGGAACGACCGCAGATTGCTGCTGTTTTCTTGAATCGATTAGAGCAGGGGTTACGGCTGGAATCCTGTGCCACTGTTCAATATATTTTAGGAGAACAGAAGGAGACATTAACAAATAAAGACATTCAAAATACCTCCCCTTACAACACTTACCTACATACGGGATTACCGCCGAGCCCTATTGCCAATCCTGGATTGTCATCCATTAAGGCTGTTCTCTACCCTGCAGATGTGGATTACCTTTTCTTTGTGGCTAAAGGAGATGGTTCCCATCACTTCAGCAACACCTTTAGAGAGCACCAGGAAGCCGCAAGACATTATCAACGCTAAAACACCAGGTATTCCCCAGGTGACTGCCACTTGGGGAATACTGGAGGAATAACAAGGCACCGGTGGGTGCATTGTTATTGGGATAGTTATTGGCGTACCTCCCTATCCTTAATTTCTCCGAATTCAAAAAACTTATTTTCCGGTGATTCTGATGAGGGATCAAACCTATCCCCACAGATACCATAGATTCCCAGGTGACTGTCACCTGGGATAAACTAGATATTGCCTCTGTAGTATAAAATGGCTATTTACGGTGCATTTTATAAAGGTTAGGTTTTAGGGGGGTGTTTTTTGTGCATTCCAAAATAAATTCCCGGATTGTTTTTCTTTTTTGTTGTTTTCTTTTGGCTTTCCTGGTTTTAGGGGGAAGACTCGCCTATTTGCAGCTTTATAAAGGGGATAAATTGGCAAGCCAAGCTGTGGAGAGAAGGATGGTCAGCCTTGAACTGGGGAATATTTTTCGTGGAGACATCTTGGATCGGCAAGGCAGATCACTTTTGGATTCTCAGGTGTCATATCACCTGGCTGTTTTTCCTTCTCTGCTCTGCGACCCTTCTGCTGCAGTTGAGCAGTTGACTGTCTTGCTTCCGGAGCGCAGTCAACAGGTGGAAATATTATTAAATGACAACATAAAAAGCAAGAAGCCCTTTTTTCTTAAGGGCACCCTGACCGAAGAAGAGGCATCGAAATTATTTCAAAAAAAAATACCTGGCATCTATGCGGTTCCCTTATTTTGCCGGTATGGGCCTCATGCCCTAGCAAGGCATATTGTGGGATGCACCACAGGTTCAGTGACTCAAGGTGTGGTAGAGAAGGGGCTTAAAGGTATCGAAGCATTTTACAATAAAGAGCTTACTCCCAGGGACCCGATTATAAATCTGGGTGTTGTTGTAGATGGCCGCGGAGAATTATTAAAAGGCAGGGATCTGCTTCTGCGGGGGAAAAAGGGTACTGTCACCGAGGGGAAAGATATTGTGCTCACTCTTGACCAGGATGTCCAGCGAGCAGTGGAAAAAGTCTTGGATGAGCACATCGATAAAGGGGCTGCGGTTTTGATAGACATACCTACAGGGGAAATCAGGGCCCTGGCCAGCCGTCCCTCATACTCTTATGAGCAAGGTTTTCTAAGAGGGGAAGAATTCGACCGCAGTCTGAACCTTTTTCACCCTGGTTCAGTTTTCAAAATTGTGGTTGCGGCTGCTGCCTTGGCGGAAGGGGTTGTCCATATAGATGAAAAATTTAACTGTGACGGCAAGTATGTTTTTGAAAACGGAGAGGAAATCTCTTGTTGGAAAGATGAGGGGCATGGGGAGCTTACTTTTCAGGAGGCTTTTGCCCACTCGTGTAACAAGGCTTTTGTAGAGGTTGCCCTGCGCCTGGGCAGCCAAAAATTAGAGTATTATTTTCACCTTCTAGGACTGGAAGAAGGGATTGCCGGTTATTCTCCTTTTAAGGGTGGCCTGGTGCAGATTGGAAGTCTTTCCGGCCAGGTGGGGAATGCTGCTCTGGGGCAGGATGGGGTAACCATCTCCCCTGTAAATCTGGCAGCACTAGCTGCTGCAATTGCCCGTGGGGGAGTATACGAGAAACCCTGCCTTGTTAATGAAGTTCGCAAATATGCAGAGGTAAAACTCTTCGCTGGGGGCCTTTATCATGACGAACCCCATTAACAAGGCAGGGTTTCTCGTATACTCCCCCACGGGCAATTGCAGCAGCTAGTGCTGCCAGATTTACAGGGGAGATGGTT
>DUMY01000157.1 GCA_012839645.1 Syntrophomonadaceae bacterium | reverse complement strand
GGCAGAAGTCAGAGGCGCCGCTTCTGTAGGGGATGTAAGTGCAGCAGAAAAAGCTCATCCGAAAGGGGCTATTTGTTCTGAAGCACAAGCTGCTGATCTGCTGCCCAGTCTGGAATTTGAGAAATTAACTAGGTATTATGGCGATTTTCCCGCTGTCCAGAATCTCACCTTAAAGACTTATCCAGGTGAGATTTTCGGTTTTCTCGGGGCCAACGGAGCGGGTAAAACCACTACCATCAGGATGGTCACCGGTCTTTTACGGCCGACTGCAGGAAAAGTGATGGTGATGGGTGAGGATCTCTGGCAGCCGGGAACTGAAATCCGACGCCTGATCGGGTATGTGCCCGATACCCCCCTGGTTTATGAAAGGCTGACTGCCAGGGAGCACCTTATGGTGGCAGGCAGGTTTTATGGCCTGTCCCAGAAGAGGATCAGAGATAGAACAGAGGAACTCTTGTCCATCCTTGGTTTAGAAAAATGGGGTGACCAGATGATCTCCA
Source organism: Syntrophomonadaceae bacterium (assembly GCA_012839645.1). Taxonomy (GTDB): domain Bacteria; phylum Bacillota; class DSM-12270; order Thermacetogeniales; family Thermacetogeniaceae; genus Syntrophaceticus. The sequence continues at coordinate 2,511 of DUMY01000157.1, read as the reverse complement.
CCTATTCCATGGGCATGAAACGAAAGATCTCTTTGGCCCTGGCTCTGCTTACCGAACCTGAGCTGATCATCGTTGATGAACTGACAAATGCATTTGATGCTCCTACCCTGGCTCAGATCAAAGATATCCTGATCGATCTCCGGAACAGGGGAAAAACAGTTTTTATGTCAACACATGTGATGGATGTTGCCGAGAAGGTATGTGACCGTGTGGGTATCATCCACCAGGGTCAGCTTAAAGCTTTGGGTACAGTTGATGAACTCTGTAGGTCATTTAATGTGGGGGGCGGATTAGAGCCCTTGTTTTTGAAGATTGCTGCAGGAAAGGGGGCAGAGCAGTGATGGGTCAGTGGCAGATACTGGCAGAAATAAAATTGAGGGAAGTCTGGAATCAGCGGCTGCGCTTCGGCCGCTCCGGCGTCTGGTTCATTCTTATGGAAGTGATCGGGCCGGTGACGATTATCTTCTGGCTGAGTTTTGCTCTGCCGCCAGGGGGAGCTTATCCCCAGCTGCCGGGCATCTTGGGATTCCTGGTGGCCATGAATCTTCTGATGGGCTTCGGCAACAGCTACACTCGGGCGGAAGGAATGCTGTTCAGTAATGAGGCCCGCCTTGACAGGCTGCTGGCTCATCCCAAAGATGTTATTTTGTCAGCTATAATGGTTATTTATTTGGATACCCTGCGGCCGACCATGCAAACCCCTTTGTTAATCGGGCTGGTTTTAGCCTATCTATGGTTCCCCAGTCAGGTTTTCCTGCTCTGGGGCCTGTTCTTTATTTTGCCTCTCTTATCTGCTGCTGCAGCGGTGCTGGCGGTCATCCTGGTTAAGCGTTGGATGAGCGGAATCAGTGGGGTAATTTTAATTTTTATGGCGTTAATTGTTCTCTCCGGATTGGCAGGGGCCATCTGGCTGTTGGTAAAACTGACCCAGGGAGAACTGCCTGATCTGGCCTTATTTAACCTGCCGCTTCTCCAGCCTGCCGGCTGGTGGTTCCTTTTCTTTTTGCTGGTTGGATTGATAACCATTTCTATTGCCAAAGGCCTGGCCTATTTATGGGGGGAAGCCTTGCTACTGCAGGATGAGCAGGCAGTTAGCAGTTTAAAAGTTGGGCAGGGGCGGCGGCTGATGAATTATCTATCCGCACTGCGCCTGCCGGCAACAGTTCAAGGGGTTATGCTGAAAGAGTGGCTCTCCCTATGTCGCAGTTCCATAACGAAGTTTCGCCTGATAGTTTGGCTCATTCTTTCAGTGGTGCCATTTTTACACCCTGGGCTGCGCTCATTTGTTATATCTCTGCCATCACAGCTGATTGTGGTTTTTGTGATCTGGGTTTTCTGTTTTGGAGAATTGATCGCCGCAGCCTACCAGTCCGAAGCTGACCGCCTGGGGATTTTGTGGCTGGCTGCTGTCAAACCAGGGCAGTTGGCCCTGGGTAAGTTCCTGGCGTACCTGCCCTTGGTTCTGTTTGCCCTAGGGACAGCCGGGGTCGTTGTTTTTGTATCCGGCCTGAGAGGTGTGCCGGTACTGCTAGTGTTCTTGTTTACTTTTATTGGGGCGGTGTTAGGTATTGCCTTCAGTCTGGCTCCGGCAGCCGCGGCCATGAATAAGGTTTTTTATCACAGCGGTTCTATCTCTGAAATGGCCTTAGAACAGGTGCCGGTTGCCCTGCCTAGTATGCTCTCTTTCCTTGCCCAGATTGGGTTTTTCGCGGCATATTATTATATAATTGTTTTGATCCAGACCGGTGGGGTGGTATCACTGGCCTCTCTGGGCGGTGTTCTCGCCGGGTGTGGGTTATTAGTATTATTGGCTATTGCAGCAACTGGGTTTTTATTGAAACGCTATTGTTCGTTATAGGTCCAAATTAGCACATGCGGATTGTTCGGGCTGTGTATACCGATTATTTTAACTAGGAGGTGCAGACCTGGATTCCTACTGCCTGCACTGCTGTCAGGGGAGAGTGGGGGTGAGGTTTGGTTGAGGAACCAGGGGTTGGAATGGAGAGAGATAACGAAAATAAAAAGTTAGAAGAGGCACGCAATATTATTATCGATGCTCTAGGTAGGGTTTATGCTCTGTATGGGCTTCCCGATGTAATCGGGCGCATCTATGGGGTTTTGTTTTTAGCGGACAGGCCATTGGGGCTGGAGGACATTGCTCAGATGCTCGGTGTAAGTAAATCAACTGTCAGTATCAATATCCGTATCTTGGAGGGTGTAGGGAATGTTCGGAAGGTTTGGGTTAAGGGGAGTCGCCGGGATTACTATGAAGCAGAGCGCAATATTTCAAAAATTGCGGCAGAAACCATTCAGAAAAACTATGAACGGGAGATCGAAATTGTTGTAGAGGCTGCGCAAAGCAGTAAAAATCTTTTAACTGATGTGTATGATCGCCCAGAGGATGGGTTAAAAGATAAGGCGAAATTTTATTATGAACATATAGATTACCTGGAAAGCCAGTACAAGCACTTCGGCCGGATACTGGCGGAGATGCTGATCACTGTTTTTCAG
>DUMY01000156.1 GCA_012839645.1 Syntrophomonadaceae bacterium | reverse complement strand
CTGAAGGGACAGCGTTCTCTATCTTAGCACGCTCATTCGAATGTGTCAATAACATTTTTCGACTTTTTTGCCGCTTATAGGAGTACTATTTATCGCTGCTCGCTTACTGCAGCATCTCTCTTGCTGTCAAAGACAGCGTTGTCTATATTAGCATGCTCTTTTCTGCATGTCAATATTTTTTTTCAACTGTTTCTTGACTGTTTTTAACAGTGTGAGCCGGGAAATATATTAGGAGATAAACATGCGTACAGCTGTGATAAATAAAAGCACTGCAAAAACCTTACGGAGCAAATCCGGTGAGATAACATTGACTGACAGTGCCCCGACATAAGCTCCAATAACAGCACCGACAGCGAGTATGACAGCCAGTTTCGTATCCAAGTGATTTAAATTATAATGTTTCCAGGCACCTACCAGAGCAGTAGGTATAATTACTGCCAGAGATGTTCCTACAGCCTGCTGGATGGGAACTTTGAAAAAATACATCATCATGGGAACAAGAACCACTCCCCCGCCGATACCGAGCAGGGCACTGAGCCACCCAGCAGCAAAACCTGCAGCTATTTGAAAAACGGGCATCAATTATCTCTCCTTTATCTCTACTTCAGATGTTTTTATATTATAATCGTAACCAGGGCTTATATTTTGGTGAGGTGCTTATTTTGCGAAAGACAAAAATTATATTAATTGCTGCTGCAGTTCTATTCCTTTCTCTACAGTTTGCCCAACTGATAGAAAATCAATTTCAGGATAAGGGTCAATACCCTCCAACTTGGGTTCAGCTGCTTTCCAGTGCTGGGAAAGGGCATTTTGGTATCGGGAAATTCAGCAGCACATCAAATAACCTTGATTTATCCGTACTTGAGCCTGGAGATATTATCTTGGGGGGCAACCCTGGGGGGTCTTATGGCCGCTATACTCACGCCGGTATGTATGTTGGAAATAATCAGGTAGTGACGATGTATACAAGTACCGGTGTTCGTTTAGAGCATCCTGCGGCTTATCACCGTTATCACTGGGCAGCTGTGGCAAGGGTTAAGGCAAACTCGCTGCAAAAAAAAGAGGCTGTATCCTACTGCCGCTCCCAGATAGGCGCCCCCTTCTTTATACTTACACCGAAAACAGAGGATGGCCTCTGGTACTGTTCCAAACTTATCTGGTTTGCATATTTGAAACAGGGCATTGATCTAGATCCCTTTAACTCATACTGGGTACTTCCCGATGCTTTCGTTCATAGCCCATATGTCCAAGTATTAGATAGAACTGAGGTGCATTAACCGATGCTTACCATGGTTAAAAGCTTATTCCTACTGCATATTCTTTTTATCCTCTTAACTCTACCTGTGCTTTATCTCGGACGCTTCTCCTCATTTCTGCCTTTTTGTTATGCCCTGGTTCTGTTCCTGACGGGGTTGCACCGAAACCGCGCCCTGGATATTCCACCCCTCACCATATTGGCAGCGGGCTATCTCAGCCAACTGCCAGGGATCATACCGGGAATTTTTATCCTTACAAAAGGTTTGTGGCCGTTTGGCCTCGAGGTTTTTGAGTTTGTAGCCCAGATCTGGCAGACACCTCTCTATCCTCTTTACCCTTTTCTGCCGCGCACCAGCTACCACGATCTTCCATTGTATTTCCTGGTCACTATAACAGCTTCATTTATCATCCCGCTTATCCCGGCGTTAGGTGCCTGGTTATCCCAATTGGTTAAAAAAGTGTGCTAGCCAGAACCATAGATAAGTCAAATACCCTTCTCTTCGCCAGACAGGGCAGCACTTGATACTGACCAAACTAACAAGATAATTAAACCCGCCTTTTTCTAACCCCTTATTTCATAATTAAATTTTTCCCACTGGCCAGGATTAAACTCCAGATGTTGGTGTGTTTTTTGAAAATGTCCTCCAAGGCATGCAGCAAGGTGTCCAGCTGTTCCCGGGTAACAATTAGTGGAGGCTCAAACCGAATGACATTGGGGTTATTCAGGGTATAGGCAGTGATGATCTGATATCTGTTCATCAGCTCCCCGGCTACTAAAGCTGCCAGATATTCTTCTGCAATTTTGTTGAACTTACCTCCGGTAACCTTGTTTAAAAAGCCTCCTGAAAGCTGGTTAAACTCTACTCCGATCAGAAGTCCCCTTCCACGCACTTCCTTGATCATAGCAGGGTATTTTTCCTGTAATTCTCGCAGTCCCTGAAGCAGATAAGCACCCTTACCCCGGGTCTGCTCAGCAAGATCTTCTTTTATCATGACCTCAATAGAGGCAATCCCTGCCGCACAGGCTCTAGCATTACCCCCGAAAGTGGATGTATGCAAGGCACACTTTTCAACTCCACCAAAAGCCCTATCCCAAATTGCCTCTGTAGTAGTAAAGGCGGATATAGGCATTACTCCCCCACCCAATGATTTACCCAGACACATAATATCAGGTACAACTGTATCCCGTTGGCAGGCGAAGATTGTACCTGTGCGGGCAAAACCTGTCTGTATCTCATCGAAAATTAGCAGTGTCTCATACTGAGTACAGAGGTCGCGAACCTGCCTCAAATACCCCTGTTCCGGTATGTGTACACCGCCCTCTCCCTGAATGGGTTCAATGATGAACGCAGCAACATCCCTGTTTTTCAGCT
>DUMY01000155.1 GCA_012839645.1 Syntrophomonadaceae bacterium | reverse complement strand
TTATGATGACCCTGAACGTTTTTCCTCTAAAACCAATGAATTATGCGATGAGCTGGATAAGAGAATAGCTGATGGCAAAGGAGTTTTAGAGGAAAAACGTTCAGGGTCATCATAAAAGGCAATCTGGGTAATCAAGAGTGCATCCCTACCGCTGATGGGGACAGGTGAGTTTTTGCGGGTGTTGTAGAGCCGCTCCAAAGCCTTGCGTTTGCGGCTGATGAGTTTGATGTTCTCCGCCAGGGATTCCGGTGTAACCTTATTACCTGTTACTTCTTCAACTTTTTTGAGGAACAGTTTGATCTCTTCTGCCCAGGCTGCGATATCTTTCTCTCTCTTCATCTGGGGAAGGTCCATCACATAGACCGGCACATCCTGATTAAGTATTTCCCATGCCTTTTTCTTGCCGTCACAGGTTGTTTCACCGACGTAAATGTCAGCCAGACGGAAAAATGGGCAGGTCCTATCAAGGCGTGCACCGACTGATGCTTTAATCAACGGACAGGTATTGGCAGGCAGCACTTTTTCCCCGCCAGGAACCCAAAACTGTGATCCCCCACATAAACCGGTGGCAATGGCACCGGCTGCAAAAATGATCTCATCTGGCACATAAACACAGAATGTACCGAACACTTTACCCCCTTTTTTCCTGTGTTCTACCAGTTCCGCCGGCCTTATCCCATGAATTTCTGCAACAACAAAGTCATAATAGTCCATTCCTTCAGGACGGTCCTTCTGGGAAATGTAGACTTCATGAAATGCATCAGGCAGTACCTCACATAAGATGTCATGCTTTTCTAAGTCCATTCCCAGGTCATCCCACATATTACGATAATCAGCCATCTTTTCTCCTCCCCGTTTTATTATTAAATTGAATACCATAACAATGAACCACTGCAATGCGAAACTGTATCACAGTGGATTCAAAGATATTATGCTTGTGAGCTATAATCGTGGGCAATCAGCGCTGCTCCTATTGCTCCGGCCAATTGACAGTCTTTTGGAACCTGTACAGGAATACCGAGCTGTTTCTCCAAACTTGTCCGAACCCCTTCATTTATGGCCACTCCACCTGTAAATGTAACCCTACTGGAAGCACCCATGCGCTGTACCATACTTGCGATACGGCGCGCGACAGACTGGTGGAGGCCGGCAATGATTTCTCCTTTTTCTTTGCCCTGCGTCAAGAGCCCGATCACCTCAGACTCAGCAAAAACCGTACACATGCTGTTTAGGGTAATCGGTGTTTGGCCCTTTGACAAAGCAGCAAGATCACTCACATCAACCCCAAGAGCGTTGGCGATGACCTGCAGGAAACGCCCTGTTCCGGCGGCACACTTGTCGTTCATGGCGAAATCAAGTACCTGTCCCTCATCACTAATTTTGATGACCTTGCTGTCCTGCCCTCCAATGTCAATAACCAGGTCAGTCCCTGGCACTAGGTAAGCAGCACCGCGTGCATGGCACGTTATTTCTGTGATGACACGGTCAGCAAAATCGATGGAGACGCGGCCATATCCAGTTGCCACCAGATAATCAATTTGTTCCTGAGAATATCCCGACTGGTTCAGCACTTGGCTGTAGACTTGTTGAGCTGCCTGGCGGGGGCTCCAACCGGTGGGGGAAACTGCTTTGCAAAAATGTTGACGATTAAAAATGACAGCCTTTGTTGACATAGAACCGATATCGATTCCTGCTACTAACATCTATAACCCCTCAATCATAATAAATAGTTATAGGCACGAGTCATATATGTTATACTGTAATCCATTTTAGGTTATATAGTTGTGGCAGTCAATACAGGAAGGGAAGAAGAGACATGAATAATAGTTATAGTTGGGAACAAAAACAGGATGACTAGGGGATGTTCATCATTCCGAAAAGGATGGTGGATTACTGCGTTGCTTATGTATGTAGCCTTTGTGCTTACCTTTGTTTTGGCCTTTGCAGTGTTGAGGATCTGGTCCCCATACTGCTGCTGCATAACAAGTGATTACAGATATGAGAATTACACTTATTAAAATGGCAACCTTCTTTTTGTCACTGCATATCCTTTTTGTCAGCGAAGCGATCCAATTGGAGTGCAATAGTAGGTGAACTACAATGACAGCTGTCATCACATATCCGATCCATATATGTAAGGGTCTTATATATGTTAGAGCGGAGATGCTGAATTCAGGCCTTAGATGCAGTAAGATTCCGGTAATTAAGCAGACAATGCCGGTAATAAATAATGGGACATCTATGAAGTAATTTTTTTCGCTTTTCATAAACATACAATCACCTGCTCTCTCTTAAAAAGATTAACTACTAAATATATCTTAAAAAAAGGTCGAAAAACATATGAAGTGTTATTTTACCAAAGCCAGGTGACCCTCCAACCAGTCAATAAATTGACGGGCGGTTCTGGGGGAGAAACCGTTGTGGCGGGCAGCCCATCTCAGTGCCATTCTGTCCAGGTCCTTACTTGCCATCCCAATTGACCGCTGCTCGGCAATGGAGTTGACAATTTCCAGAAATCTTTCCTGGTCCGGGGCAGCAAAGATCACCGTAATCCCAAAGCGGTCCGCCAAAGAAAGCTTTTCCTGAACACCGTCATTTTTGTGGATTTCATCACTGCTGTCTCCAAGAGGATCAAAGCGGTCACTGAACCTTTCTTTGATCAGGTGGCGGCGGTTGGATGTGGCGTAGATCAGCACATTGGGTGGCCTTCTTTCCAGGCCGCCTTCCAGGACCGCCTTTAAGGCTGTATAGTTTTCAGTGCTGTCTTCAAAGGTGAGGTCATCCACAAAAATGATAAACTTCTGCATGCGACCCCGGAGCTCTCGAATGATTTCGGGAAAATCACCCAGGTAGGCTTTAGGTACCTCAATGATACGCAGTCCATGGGAGTGATACTCATTGGCCAATGCTTTCACTGTTGATGATTTTCCTGTACCCCGGTTTCCGTAGAGCAGTACATTATTGGCGGGATAGCCTTTCAAAAACTGCAGGGTGTTTTCTAGAATCTCTGCGCGTTCATTTTCATAGCCAAAAAGATCTGACAGTTTTACGGGGTCAGGAAAAGCCACCCCTTTAAAGAAACCGGAGTTCGCACTGTGTTCCCAGATAAAGGCGTAGTACTGTACAAAAATTCCTGTACCCTCTTTCCGGTAGAAG
>DUMY01000154.1 GCA_012839645.1 Syntrophomonadaceae bacterium | reverse complement strand
GCTTGATCGCACCCTTGCTCAAGAGCAAATGGGATGATCCCGGTGTTGTGGTGGTAGATGAAGGCGGCCATTTTGCAGTGAGTCTGGTAGGAGGGCATTGGGGGGGCAGCAACGCCCTGGCACGACAGGTGGCTGCTCTGCTGGGAGCTGTTTCTGTGATCACAACAGCAACAGATGTCCAGGGAAAACCCGCTCTTGATACCCTGGCTAAACAGTGGGGAATGCTGCCACTGCCCAGGGAGCGGGTGAAGGAGGCCAACAAGGCCTTCCTGGCAGGTGAGCGGGTGGTGATTTACACGGAATGGGATCTTCAGTTGGCAGATGAAAAGGGGATAGAGGTTCTTCCCCTGGCAAGACATACCGAGCATCAGAGTGGCTTTCCGGTCTATGTGACGAGCCGTGAGTACAGTCAGTTCAGCAGTCAGGGGGTCTGTCTGTGTCCACCCTGTCTGTCAGCGGGCATCGGCTGTAAGCGGGGCGTTTCCGCAGAGGAGATACTGGGTGCACTGGAGGAGGCACTGAAACGCTCAGGACGGAACAGGGATGGTTTGACTACCCTGGCTTCCCATGAAATTAAGGGAGATGAGGGTGGTCTGTGGGAGGCGGCTGGGAGATGGAAGCTTCCCCTGGTTTTTTACAGCACAGAAGTATTAAAGGAGATTCATGAGCAGCATCCATATCTTGCGGATTCTAATTTTGTACGAGAAAGAACAGGAGTTGGTGGTGTATGCGAAACAGCGGCATTGGCAGCAGCACCGGAGGGGAAGCTGGTGCTCTCCAAAATGAAGATAGGCAGGGTCACAGTGGCAATAGCAGAGGCCGGCTTGCTGTGGTCGGAATCGGGCCAGGTAATCCGGAGAATATGAGTCAGCGGGCAGTGCAGACCATTAAAGAAGCTGATGTTGTGGTAGGTTACCGTCCCTATGTGGAGTTAATAGAGGGTATCCTCTCACCGGAACAAGATGTGATCGAAAGTGGGATGCGAAGTGAAGTGAAGCGTGCCCGTAAGGCTTTAGACCTGGCGTTGACAGGTAAAAGGGTTGTGGTAGTCAGTAGCGGGGATGCCGGGATCTACGGGATGGCCGGTTTGGTGCTGGAACTGCTCTTTGAGGTGAGTGGCCACAAGCAGGTGGATTTTGAGGTTATCCCGGGTATTACTGCTGCCTCTGCGGCTGCTGCACTGCTGGGGGCTCCTTTGATGAATGATTTTGCGGTGATCAGCTTAAGTGATCTTATGACTCCCTGGGAGGTGATCCTGCGCCGGGTAGAGGCTGCTGCACAGGGGGATTTCGTCATTGTTCTATACAATCCCAAAAGCAAGCGCAGAGTGAAGCAGATCGAGGAGGCCAGGGAAATAATTCTTAAATATAGAACAGCGTCAACACCGGTGGGGATTGTAACCGGTGCAGGGCGTGCCGGACAAAGGGTGGTTATTTCCGATTTAGCTCACTTCCTGGATGAGGAGATCAATATGTTCTCATTGGTGATCATAGGCAGCAGCCAATCTTATATCAAAGAGGGCAAAATGATCACCCCCAGGGGTTATCAGATCAGCGGGGGTGAAAAGAGTTGATTTTGTTGTTGGCAGGTACAAAGGATGGGAGAGAGCTGGCAGCTGACCTGGTCAGTGCGGGTTTCAGGGTTTTAGCCAGTGTGACAACACCCTATGGGGGAGCCTTGCTGCGGGAGATACCCGGGGTTATTGTGAAAATCGGAAGGTTAGATGCGGCGGAAATGCAGAGGTTGGTGGATAGACACAGGATCAAAGGTATTTTGGATGCCACACATCCCTTTGCTGCGGAGATTTCCCAAGTAGCCGAGAATGTTGCTCGTTCCAGTGGCCGGCCTTACCTTCGCTGGGAGCGTCAGTCAGCTGCACTTCCGGAAAGCAGTCTGCTCTACCAGGTACAAGATTGGGATGGTGTAGCTGAAAAAATCAGCGATTTGCATGCCAGGAGCATTTTTTTGGCGGTTGGTGTTAATAATTTGGCCTTCATTGTGGGCCATCCCTTACTCTCACACTGCTCTTTTGCTGTCAGGGTGCTCCCCCTGCCAGGGGCTGTTTCCACCTGTCTGCGGGTTGGCTTGAAACCGCAGCAGATCGTTGCTCTGCAGGGACCTGGGAGCAGGGAACTGAATAGGACTCTTTTTGAGCATTTCCAGGTAGATGCCCTGGTGACGAAAGAGAGCGGTCCAGAGGGTGGAACAGCGGAAAAGGTTAGGGCGGCGTTGGATCTCGGGATTCCAATTGTTTTGGTGGAGCGTCCGGTTTCTGAACGTACAGATTATGGTCATGTTGTCTCTGATAAAGATGCGGTTATCCGATGGGCGGAACAGGTCGAATACCAATCAACCGATTTTTTTGTAAAACAGGAGGGGATTAGATGAAAAGGGGTGTACTCATTCTCGGCCACGGCAGCAGGCGTCAGGCTGCGAATGAAGGTCTAAAACGATTGGCAATGATGGTACAGGCGAGTCTCAGCATGCAGGCTGTACCAACATATTTTCAATTTTCGCGGCCATCGCTTGATGATGGGGTGGCATCTTATGTTAATGATGGGATTAAAGAGATTATTATTGTTCCAACATTATTATTTCCGGGAATTCATCTGAAGGAGGATATTCCTGAGGCTCTGGAAAAGCTAAAACAACAGTACGGCAGTGAAGTGCGCTTTCATTTGACCCCGGCTATAGGGCCTGATCCCCGCCTGGCAGAGATTATCATGGAGAGAGTACAATCAGCGGTGGAGTCTTCTCCTCAGAATGACTCTGAAGCAGCTTCTTACAGCACAATATGCAATCCAGATGAGATAACAAGGCTCAGCCGTACCCGGATCGAGGATGCCCTGGGAGAAAATTTTTTCCGGGAGCGATTCCCTGGACCCGCAGGGGAGGTGGTGCGGAGGGTTGTTCACGCCACAGGAAGTCCGGATGTTGCCAGACTGATGCGCTTTCATCCGCAGGCGGTTGACTCAGGGCTTGCTGCTCTGAAAAAGGGTGCTCAGCTCTTTACAGATGTGCGTATGGTAAAGGTGGGCATTAACCGTGCTGCCCTAAGGGAACTGGGGGGCAAGACTGTCTGCTTGATCCACCATCCAAAAGTCCGGGAGGAGGCGGAAGCCACTGGACTAACCAGGGCGATTGTTGCAGTTCGCGCTTGCAGTGAGTCCCTTCCTGGTAATATAGTAGTGGTCGGGAATGCTCCTACAGCTCTGGAAGAGGTGATCAATTTGGTGGAACAGGGGATAAGGCCTGCCCTGATTATAGGTACTCCAGTGGGTTTTGTAGGGGCGGCTGAGTCCAAGGCACGCCTTTTGGGACAGGAAGTTCCTTTCATTACAATGATTGGACCCCAGGGGGGGAGTTCTGTGGCTGTGTCTGTGGTCAACGCCTTGCTGGCACTTGCGCGGGGTGATGCGGGTCTTTAGGTCGGCGGGAAGGTGACCGCTTCAAAGATTGAAATGCCGGATTGCAGAGGTAGCACTATGAAAGGGTGGATTAAAAATTGGCTAAATCAATTATGCTGCAGGGTACCGCTTCCAATGTCGGGAAGTCGATTCTCGTTGCGGCACTCTGTCGTATCTTTCATCAGGATGGCTACAAGGTAGCACCTTTCAAAGCGCAGAATATGACGCAGAACTCTATTACCAGGGAGGGGTATGAGATGGGGTCTATTCTGGTGCTGCAGGCCCAGGCCGCCGGTGTTGAGCCGCGGGTAGAAATGAATCCTATTCTACTTAAACCTGCCAGTGATGCCTCATCCCGCGTGGTTGTGCTGGGTAGACCCCTTGGTGAGGCAATGAGTGCGCGGGACTATCACCTGGGCAAGAATCTTGCACTGCTGACAGATATCAAGAAAGCTCTGAAGTGTCTGCGGCAGGACTATGAAATCATTGTCATCGAGGGAGCAGGAAGCCCGGCTGAGGTTAACTTGAAGGAGCGTGACCTGGCCAACATGCGCACTGCACGACTGGCTGAGGCTCCGGTGCTGCTGGTTGCAGATATAGACCGCGGTGGTGCCCTGGCTTCCATCGTAGGGACCCTGGAGCTCCTGGACCCGGAGGAACGGGATATTGTACAGGGAATAATCATCAACAAGTTCCGGGGGGATTTATCGCTGCTGAAGCCTGCCTTGGATTTCCTGGAGGAGAAGACCGGGAAACCGGTGCTAGGGGTGATTCCCTTCATTGACCTCAACCTGCCTGAAGAGGATTCCCTCTGTTGCAAGTATCCGGATCAGTATTCAGATGACAAAGTTGAGATCGAAACAGAACTTGACCGTTTGGCTGATACCTGCCGCAGTTCTATGGACATGAAAAGGATCTATGAAATAGTAGTTGGCAATTGAGTGGTTAGTGGTTGGTCGTTGGAAAAAGATGATGGGTGGCAGGGGAGACGCGGGGATGGATCTCGCGTCTGCTTTATTATTATGATTAGTTATTTTCCTTTCTGGTATAATTGTTATGTTATTAAAAATGCTTTAAGGTGGGCAAGGGATTTATGAAAAAAGAACAGCTATTTAAGGCAGCAGGCATTATTACAGTTGCTTCTATTTTGAGCAAGATTTTAGGTTTTTTCCGTGAAACAGCCCTTGCCGGTGTTTTTGGGGCTACTATGGCTACAGATGCCTATCTTGTTGCCACAATTATTCCATGGATGCTCTTTTCTGTTGTCAGCACCGCTTTGTCAACAACCCTGATTCCTGTTTTTACCCAGCGCGTATATGATGAGGGGGAGGATGCCGGCCAGCGCTTTATAAACACCCTTGTCAACTTTGTTTTGGTCTTTTGCCTTGTTATGGTAATAGTGGGTGTATATGGCGCCCCTTTAATTGTTAAAATAGTTGCCCCGGGATTCCAGGGGGAGGCAGTCAACCTGACAATCACTCTGACCAGGATCCTGCTTCCCATGATGGGTTTCCTTGCACTTACTGCTGTGTTGACAGGTTACCTGCAGGCAGTGGAGCGGTTTACCTGGCCGGCTCTGGTAGGTATTCCTTTCAATGTGATTATGATTTTGGCTATTCTCATCTCTGGGAAGGCCTTCGGTATTATCGGAGTTGCGGTAGGCAGTGTGCTGGCTACCGCCAGCCAGGTTCTGATTATGGTGCCTGGCTTGAAAAAGGCAAAATATCGCTATCAATTGGTGATTGATTGGAAAGACCCGGGTTTCCGGCGGGTGGGGAAACTGATTGTTCCCATTCTGTTGGCAACCGGGGCCGGGCAGATAGGGCTAATTGTTAACCGGATGTTAGCCTCAGGATTGGCGGAGGGAAGTATCTCTGCCTTGAACTTTGGGGCTCGCCTCACACAGCTGCCGCTGGGGATCTTTGTCATGGCTGTTACCACTGTGCTTTATCCTACCTTCTCTCAGTTGGCTGCCGACTCTAATATGCACGGACTGCGTCGTGCCATGGTAGTAGGGGTGCGGGCCAGTATTTTTCTGACCGTTCCTATGGCGGTAGGCTTGATCGTGCTGCGGGATCCCATTGTGCGGGTGCTTTTTGAGCGCGGCGCCTTTGACCCACAGGCCACTCGGATGACAGCTTATGCTGTGTTCTTTTACAGTTTGGGACTGCTGCCTATGGCTTTGCGGGACGTGATCAGCCGCGTTTATTTTGCTCTGCAGGATACTGTTACCCCGATGATGCTAGGTATTGCTGCAGTTGTATTGAATATCATCTTGAACTTTGTACTTGTGGGGCCCTTTGCCCACGGTGGGCTGGCCCTGGCCACATCGATTGCCTCCCTGTTTGCAGTGATCATTCTTTTTGCCGTTCTGCGTAAGAGATTGGGTGGCCTGGGTGGGCTGGAGATGTGGGACAGCCTCTGGCGTGTCTCCCTGGCTTCGGCAGTGATGGGATGTGGGGTTGTTGCCCTGTGGAGAGCTTTGACAAGGCTTTACCCTTCCCCGGGCTTTTTCTTGGAGGCTGGGCTGCTTACAGTGGCTATCTGTGCTGGGGTGGTTATCTATATTGTTGCTTCTCACTTATTGAGATTACCTGAATTAAAAATAGGATTTGATTATGCTGAGAAGGTTGCAAAGCGAATTTTCGGCAAGAAGAGCAAAGTGGCCAGGCTGAGTTAGTGGGTAGTGGTTGGTCTTTCAGGCCTCAGTTTTTCAGGTTGATGGTAGTCGTTGGAAAAAGAATTGCTCTGTAGCTAAAACAGATCATGATATCAGTTCCATGATCTATGATGTAAAATAAAAAAGGGCTTCCCGCTTTTTGGGAAGCCCTTTATCTTTGAGTTATTCTTTCTTTGGATCGATGAAGCGGTCTTTCAGCTTTTCTCTCACCTGTGGCATGGTTGTGTACTCCATTTCGTCCAGGGGAAGGCGATGGGGCTCAAAGGGTCCCATGCGGCGTATGTAGTCGGCTACATCATTGGCCTGTTTCCTGACATTGTCGAAGGACGGGTCATTAAACAGATCCTGTGGGCCTAGTAATTTACCCTCAGAAATCTGGAAGCCCTGGGCAATTACCCGCGGTGGACCGTCAAATCTTACGGGACGGGCCTCGTTCATGCTGACAGGCATTAAGGGGCCATTATGTGAGCCACGCATCCAACCTGCAACCAGGTGGGGATAGGTGAATGGCTCTAATGCTTCACCAACTGCCGGGAATCCGCTCTGGCAGCGGACGATACAGACAGGGTCATCCTTCCCAACATAGCGCCCAGCCATAAGATTGAGGCGCTGGGTGCTGGATACAGCAGAGATATCCCTTGTTTCCTTTTGGAAAATACGCTTGATGCAGAAGCGTCCTGGTGCTCCGATGAAGACGAGCATGTCATAGAGATCTTCCGGGGTAGAGAAGATAATCTTTTTGTTCTCTATGGTATCCCTGACCTCAAAGTCAAAACCGTTGTGCATCTTTGGGTCGATCACCAGTCCGATGGTATTGAAGGGATCAGCAAACATTTTATAAAGAGGCAGATTCCAAGCTCCTGGTTCTGTTTTATCTGCCATAAAAATTATCACTGGTTCGCTCTTCCGCTCTTCAAACTGCATCTCGGCAATTCCAGGGCCAAGCCCTTTAATATTGCCCGAGAATGCGTCTCCTAGGAGGTCCTGTCCTGCGCCATAGAGCTTTAATTTTTTAGCCACCTCGGTGCATGCAAGAAAGGTATCCCATGCTAATTTGTGGATCTCTTCGTTGTTACGACCTGTTTCGTGGGTCATGACCAAGTTGATGTCATCGCCTACATGGGCAACATATGAGTCTATGAGCAAGGGGTGGTCAGATAACCTTTCCCGTGCTGTTTCCAAGAGTTCCGGGTGAACATTGGAATGTCCCACATAGCCTCCAACATCTGCCTTAATTACTGATAGGGTTATTTTCTTCCCCATACTTGTCCTCCTCCAAATTGTGTTATACTAATTCATATTTATGTTATACATTACGACATTAGGACTGGTGTTTCCTCTAAAGTATAATAAAAAAATAGGTATTTTCCAAGCCAATTTTTGCCGTCAGGGGGTTAAGGGGGGCAGGTACATTGCCTATAATGCAAGTTTGCTTTCCTTTATGTGCTTGGAAAAGAAGGATTAAGGTTCTAGACAGCGAAATAATTTATGGGTTCCTCAGCTACCTTTTATTTCATTTTAGCTGGAAAAAGCATTACATAAATAATTGTTGAGGAGATGACTGGATTTGCATAAGAGAAAGGTAAAAAAGGCGATTATACCAGCAGCTGGGTGGGGGACGCGCTTCCTACCGGCAACCAAGGCCCAACCTAAAGAGATGCTGCCCATTGTTGATAAACCGGCGATTCAGTACACAGTGGAGGAGGCGGTGGCCTCCGGGATCGAGGATATCATCATTGTTACCGGAAAAAATAAGCGTGCCATTGAGGACCACTTTGACAGGGCTATGGAGCTGGAAATGGTGCTGAAAGAGAAGGGTAATGAGGAGCTCCTGCACCTGATCGAGGATATCACTAACCTTGTCGATATTCATTATGTAAGGCAGAAAGAGGCTTTAGGGTTAGGGCATGCCATCTACTGTGCCAGGAAGTTTATAGGCAATGAGCCTTTTGCTGTACTGTTAGGGGATGACCTGATTGATGCAGATGTGCCCTGTCTGCGCCAACTTTTGGACATTTACGAAGAGCGCCAGGCTGCGGTTCTGGCGGTTCAGCAGGTGCCGGATGAGGATGTTTCCCGGTACGGCATTATCAAGCCGATGGAAAGGGATGACAACAGCAATAGTAAGAGTGGCTGTTTTAAAGTCGAGGATTTGGTTGAAAAGCCGGCAGCAGCCGATGCTCCATCAAATTACGCTGTAATCGGACGCTATATCATTACTCCTGAGGTTTTTGAGATATTAGGGAAGACTGATCCCGGAGCAGGAGGAGAGATTCAATTAACAGATGCATTGAGAGAGCTTGCCAGAGTTCAACCCATTTATGCATGCCTTTTTTCTGGGGAAAGATATGATGTAGGGGATAAACTCGGTTTCCTGCAGGCCACTGTAATGTATGCATTAAACAACGCGGAATTAGGCCCGGCTTTTCGTCAATTTTTAAAAGATGTTGTTCAAAATGGGGGTGAAATATGATGCGGGAAAAGGTAGAAGCTGTTCTAGATCGTGTACGCCCAATGCTTCAGCGTGACGGAGGGGACGTAGAACTCGTCGATGTTGATGAAAACGGAGTGGTTAAAGTGCGCCTCAAAGGAGCGTGCGGCGGTTGCGCGATGGCAATGGTTACTCTAAAAATGGGGATCGAGCGGGCGCTCAAAAAAGAGATCCCTGAAGTGACCGAGGTTATTGGGGTTCGCTAGGAGGAAGGCCCGGGGCCAGGTTCAATGTCGGTTTCCGGGTTTTCTTTATATGGTTCCACTTTATCGTATTTGGTTTTGAGAATAAGGATATCAATTCTTCTGTTCATCTGTCTATTACTTTCACTGTTGTTAGGGTAAAGCGGCCGGTGTTCCCCGTATCCGGTTGCAGAGAGGCGGTTAGCGGGGATACCGTTGGCTGTGATTAATTCTGTTACTACATTGGTAGCCCGTGCTGTAGACAGTTCCCAGTTGGATGGATAGAGTGGAGTGTTGATGCGAAGGTTGCAGGCATGCCCTTCCACTCTGAGGAAGTTGGGAATATTCTTTAACCGCGTGCTTACTAGAGCCAAAATGCGCTTTGACTCCGGTGTAAGTTCTGCGGACCCCTTTTCAAAGAGAATGGCTGTCTGAAAGCTTACTACCAGGCCACGTTCCTCCATCTGAACATTGATTTGCCCAGCAAGGTTTTCCTTGGATAGAAACTCCTTGAGTTCCTTCTCCAGCTCGGCCATCTGCGCGGCTTCCCCGGTTATGGCGGGGACTGGAGAGCCTGAACCCTCTTGCATAATCCCTGATGGAGGTGCTCCCCTGAGGACCATACCCAGATTATCTGCTAAAGCCATGAATTTTTCCGTATTTACGGTGCTGATCACATACATCATGATAAAAAAGACCATCAAAAGGGTGATCATATCGGCGTAGGTTAATAACCAGCGTTCCATGCTAGGACCTTTATCGGGTTCTTGCCGTCTTCTGTTGCGTCTGTTTCGCATTTACTCTATTCCCCCTACAGATGGAGCGGAATGGAGCTCTCTATCCTGGCGGTCGAAAAAGACCAGCAGTTTTTCCCGTATGAAGGCTGGGTTTTCCCCGGCCTGTAGAGATAGAATACCCTCCAGGCAGATTTCCCGATAAAACATCTCTTCCTTATGTTTATTCTTGAGCTTGGTGGCAATGGGTAGCCAGAACAAGTTTGCAAAACCGATACCATACATTGTAGCGATAAAGGCCATAGCGACAGCCGGGCCAAGGGCTCCAGGGTCGTCCATCCGTCCTAGAACATTGATCAACCCCATAACTGTACCGATAATCCCCATGGTCGGTGAATAGCCGCCTGCTGCCTCAAATATAGCAATTCCGCTCCTGTGGCGTTCTTCTGTACAGTAGATCTCGGTTTCCAAAAGTCCCTGCAGCAGTGTACCCTCCACACCGTCAATTACCAGTTGGACTCCCAGCCTTAGAAAGGGGTCCTCGATTTCATCGAGATTCTGTTCCAGACTAAGCAGTCCCTCACGACGGGCTTGGTCCGCAAGCCGGACAATCTCATCGATCAGGAAGCGAAAATCGTACACCTGGTTTTGGAAAGCAACGCGCAATATAGCGGGAACCTTTTTTAATTCTTCATAATTAAAAGAAATTATGGTTGCTCCAAAGGTTCCGCCGAGTACAATGAGAGCGGCAGTAGCAGATGATAAGGCTCCCATAGTACCACCTTCAATGAGAAAAGCGATGATTAAAGCAGCAAAGCCAGCGATTAGTCCAACGATAGTAGTTATATCCATGACAGGAAACCTCCGGAAAAAGTTAGCGATCTTCTAAATTGTTCGACAATACGGGACGTTTTTCCTGCCACAATATGCCGATAAATGAATAATTACCAAATAAAAAATAAAAACCCGCTGCATTTGAGCGGGTAAACGGACTGCTAAATGGTGATTATGCAAACCATTTGCTGCGGTGTTTATAAATAAGGTTTTCAGACAGATAGTTTAATGGTTTGCGTATTGTGGTAAACTTTTCAGAAAATTGTGAAAGCACATACTCCAGTCCTTGTTCCCTGGCTTCATCGTAGGTAGAAGCAAGATCATAGTAGCGGCGTCCCTCTTCCTCATATTCGTGCAAGGTGCGCCCGCAGCGTCCTATATACCGCGCAGGAATATGATCCGTTTCACTCGGATTGCCGCCTATGTACTCGGGAAAGATCCCCGTGATAAACAGGGAAATATCTGCAAGTCGCTTATAAAAGTCATAGCGGTAGGGGAGTTCCACCAGCCCAGCCAGTTCCAGTACATCGTCGAAGTCAAGTTCACTAAAGTGGCGTTGATAGGTTAAGCCCCGAGCGCGATACACTACAGTGGTGCTGTCTACCCTGGTAAAGGATGCCAGCATTCTGGCTAAGTAAGCGCGTATATCTTTGTTTTGAAGCAGTGCTACGGCTTCTTCGGCATCAAAAACCGGGACGCGTTCCTGTCGGTTGATTATTTCCATAGTATAGCTCTTCTTTTCGAGCTGCCTTTTAGTCTGCTGGATGAGAATACTGAACAACAGAAATGGGGAAATCTTTAAAAGGATATCATCTTCCTGTTGGACTTGCCAAAAAAGTTTCTCATCCTCCATCATAATTTCTACCAAATCAGGTTTATCCTTCAGTAAATCACAGATATAATCATGGTCTTGCCGTTTATCCACAATGGTTTTTACTATAAAATACAGGTCAGCATCAGATAAATCTTGCAGATACGCCATAGCAACACCCATGTGTTCCACCTCCCTATTTTGTTAAATACATTTACCTACCCAACACCGGGAGACAACGGAACCCATAAAAATGATGGTTAAGAATGGAGACTAGATTGAAGGAAAGTTTGTAACTGGAATGTCTTACTTTAATATCTCTTACTATATTTTAGTTTAGCATGATCACATACATTCCTCAATGGCATTTTCGGGCAGGAAAATAGTTGTTAGTGGTGACCACAAACGATTAATTTGTTTGATTTGTTGTAATCATTTTGGGTAGAATATTGTTGATCGGTTGAAAGTTTTTCATGGAGAGCTTGTATTCACCTTATGAAGGATGTAATGGAAATATGGTAAAAAACCGATAAAAATGCCTGTAACTTATCAAAAACAGGCTCATATGTAAATATCCCAATTTGCTTTTATAGTTACTAGTAATATAATATTAGTTCAACCAACAACTAATTATAAAAGGAGGCAATAACATGGAACTGAAAGGTTCAAAAACAGAGGCTAACCTATTGGCTGCTTTTGCTGGGGAATCACAGGCGAGAAACAAATATGACTATTATGCCTCTAAAGCAAAGAAGGAAGGGTTTGTTCAGATCGCTAATTTCTTTGAGGAGACTGCGAGAAATGAAAAGGAGCACGCCAAAATCTGGTTTAAGCTCTTGCATGATGGCATTCCATCAACAGACGAAAACCTGAAGGATGCTGCCGCAGGTGAAAATTACGAATGGACCGATATGTATGCAGAATTTGCGAAAACAGCAAAGGAAGAGGGCTTTACTAAGATTGCATTCCTTTTTGAACATGTAGGCAAAATTGAAAAAGAGCATGAGGAGAGATATCTTAAGCTGCTGGAGAACATTAAAGAGGAAAAGGTTTTTGCACGAGAGGAAAAACAAGCTTGGAAGTGTGGCAATTGCGGTCATATCCATTATGGAGACAAAGCACCTGAAATCTGCCCAGTCTGTGACCATCCCAGGGCGTATTTTGAGATCAAGGCCGAAAACTATTAATCTCATTTCGGATAAAGGCATCGAGAGGGTATCTCTTTCTCCAGGAGATGATCCGAAAAGAGTTTTCTGCGAAAAGCCTGATGCTGATGTCTATGCCTACTGCAATCTTCACGGTTTGTGGAAGGCAACCGGTTAAAATATTTCTTGGAGGTGATTTTCATGCAGCCTATCGAGATTAAACCCGGTGTATACTGGGTTGGCGGGATCGACTGGGATCTCCGCTATTTTCATGGCTATGTTACACCCCACGGGTCAACCTACAACTCCTACCTGATTATGGACGATCAAATTACCCTCGTAGACACAGTTAAACATTATTTAGCAGATGAGATGTTAAATAGAATTAGGGCTGTTGTGGACCCGGAGAAGATCGATTATATGTTGGTCAACCACGTAGAAATGGATCACTCCGGAAGTGTTCCGAAGGTTATGGAAGTCGCTTCGAAAGCAAAAATTGTCACCACTCCGAAGGGAAAAAAAGGCTTAGAGATGCACTACAAAAAGGACTGGGAGTACATCCTTGTCAAAACCGGTGAGGAACTGAAGATCGGTTCTCGCACCTTGAAGTTTGTACAAACTCCTATGGTGCACTGGCCTGACAACATGGTAACCTACATACCGGAGGACAAACTGCTCTTGTCCAATGACGCATTTGGCCAGCATATTGCCAGCACAGAACGGTTTGTAGATCAACTGGGTTGGGATATCGTCCGGGAGGCGGCAGCCTCCTACTATGCCAATATCGTTTTCCCTTATGGGGATCAGGTCAACAAGGCTCTGGATGTTGTGGAAACCCTTCCTTTAGAGATGATCGCCCCGAGTCATGGGTTGATCTGGCGGTCTTATTTGCCTGAACTGCTTAAGGAATATCGTAAATGGGCCAGCAATGAAACAGACCGCAAAGCCCTTATAGTTTACGATACCATGTGGGGCTCTACCAGGGAAATGGCTCTGGCTCTTCAGGAGGGCCTTGAGGACAGCGGTGTCCCTGTTACTATGAAATCCTTACAGACAAGTCATATTTCCCAGATTGTCCCGGATCTTTTAACTGCAAAACTGGTGTTGGTAGGTTCTCCCACCATCAACAATGGGATGCTCCCAACAATAGCCGCCTTCCTTACGTACATTAAGGGGCTGCGACCCAAGAAGCGAACAGGTTTTG
>DUMY01000153.1 GCA_012839645.1 Syntrophomonadaceae bacterium | reverse complement strand
ACTTCCTTTGTTATATAATTGGCGGCCAAACGCACATTGCTTTGTACAATGGTCTTTTTTTCACCCTCTGAAAAACTCCTTTGGCAGAAAAAGAAAAAGATAAATCCCACTGCCAGGACAACTACCAGTAGGGCAATAGTTACAGTTAGTTCAGTAAGTAAAAACCCGCGCTCATCATTCATTTGACCACCCCTTTCGGGTTAAATAATTGTCACCTTGTAAGTTGCGGTATAGTCTCCCTTTGCAGTTATTACTGTGATTTCGTACTTCCCTTTATTGGAAGCAGTGTTAATTGATATATCACCATATTATCTATTGTCATCTGATATATCTTTAAACCCACACCGATTACGGCAACATCTAGAGATCAGATTAGGTATCATCATCACTATTTTTACTGTTAGGGAGAAATACAGTTAAATTATCTTTTGTTACAAGATAACCTTCGACTTCAATAGGCTCATCAATCCCAGAGTAATATATTTTTAAAGTCTTTCCCTTGATGTCAGCATCATCTTCATGATTTTCTCCCTCACTAGAAATCATTGTCTCTAATGTTTCTTGGTTGCCATATATCATTTTTGCTTTTTTGCCAGACTTGATAATTCCATCAAAACTTTGATTAAATAGTAGCAGTAATGCAATAGACACTATCGTTAAGATGGCAAGGGAAACCAACACTTCTACAAGGGTGAAGCCTTCAGAAGATTTTCCTCGCTTGAAGGAGTATATTTTACGCTTTCTGTCTATCACAACTAATGCACCTCGTATCTGTTTAGTCACTCCAGATTCCTTTTCGGAAACCGGTACAGATTTCACTATCATCATATGGGAAATCAATATTATCATTATATTCAAGCCCAAATGTCCCTGATATTACTACATCGTTAGCAACAACTAATCCATTTACCGCGGAATTACCTGAAAACTTAATTGTTGAATTTGGGGCATAAAAAGCACCATTAATAGTCGCGCCTCCCCCTAAATCATTTACAACATTTGCTCCTGTCGCAATAATATTCCCCGTAATACTCCCCTGACCAGTTATTATAAAATCAGCATGATCTGAAAATATCGTTCCACAAAATATTTCTTTATTATTAATTTCTAAACTTTCACCCTTGTAGTACATCATCAATAAACCTGGAGTACCGTCAACATTAACTCCTTTACCAATTTCAAAGTTATTTACGTATAGAGACACCTTGCCTTTACCTAATAATTGAATATTCTCACCAACATATAAACTATCTACTATTATTTTTACATCTTCAACAACATCTATTTGTAATGTACCCTTTTTAAGATTAATTGAACTGTATATCAGGTCTTCCCCGTCACCTGTGATCTTATAAACACCTTCATCATCTATTATCATGCTCGGTAGATCCTCAAGATTATCTAACTCTTCAAACTCTTCATCAGGAAATTCGGGTACCTTATATTTTCTTTCCGATTCTAATTGGCCAATTTCTCCACCAATAGAACCTTCTTTATCTGCGCTTATAACATCCGCTGGGTCACCCCCCGGCCCAACCTGCACATTTCCAACTATACTTGAGTTACCGCTGATTTTGATACTATTTGCATCTGTTGCGTTAGTTCCAACATTCCCCTCTATTCCAGCATTTCCACCCATGTCAATTATACTGTTACAAAAAACAGCATAATCACCCAAGCTATGAGGCTCTAATGTCAATTTCACTGTTCTAATGAAACCATCAACATCCCCGGTCGATTCTATTAACAATTCCCCATTATCTCTCTTGGTAACTTCAACCTGAAATGTCCCCTTACCGAGCTCTACAGGCTCAGTTTCCTTCCCCAAAAGTTCATCTGCGTTCTCCGGATTTTTCATAATATAATCCGCAACAGCCTCCGCCCCGGACCTTGCCAGGTAATGGGCCTGCATGCGTTTCTCATCATTGAACACCTGCAGGTTATCGGTCATACTGTAATGCATAAGTGCAGCGCCTAAAACGGTCAGGACGCCCATAACTATGAGCACCGTTATAAGTGCAGAACCCTTTTCTCCTTTACACACCTGATGCATGGAACTTCGCCCCCTTACTCCCATACTAAACCTGGTTATATCGAACAACAGCTGCTCACCTCCGCTAGCCTTCAGGCAAGATACTTTGCCATACTCTTCAGCCCGCGGTGCATCAGGCGGGAAACCCGTCGCTGGCCGATGCCTATTTTGTCTGCCACCTGCTGCTGTGTCAGGTCACGGTAGAAGATCAGGTAAATCACCCGGCGCTGTAGTTCACTTAATCGATCCATAGCCTGCCGCAATACGATCTTATCCTCGATAGGCAGTTGAAAGCTTTCATAATAGAGGTGTCTGACCTGTTTCATGTCAAGATCATCAAAGCTGACCCAGCCTGCCTGCAGGGCCTGGGCAACCCCTTCTTTACGGATGTTGACCTCTTCTGCAATCTCATCCAGTGTTGGGGGTTCACCATTCTTTTGGGACAGCACCTCTATCACCTGATAGATGTGAGACTGCAGGTCCGCCACCCATCTCGGGCGGTCAAAGGAAGCCTCCTGCCGCAGATGGTGCTTCATCTCTCCCATGATGTAATGGGAGGCAAAGGTAACAAAGCTGACATCTCTGCCGGGGTCGAAGCGCTGTACCGCTTTCATTAAACCCTCGTAACCCGCCTGGATGATATCTTCTGAAAGACGGCAGCCCGAATAAAGGTTTCCATAGTGGTGCACCAGGACATTCGCTGCCACAAAGATCCGGCGCAGGTTTTCCTCACACTTATTATCAAGATAGGCTGATACTGCATCATCAAGATCCGGCTGTACAGCCCCACAGGCATTGCTTTGTGACATGTTTATCCTCCTACTGTAGTAACCACAAGGAAAATGGGAAGATACATAGAAATTACCATAAATCCAACAACACAACCCACAATAATAATCAACAGCGGCTCGATGACCGAGGTCAATCCTTTGGCCATAGTAGCCACTTCTTCTTCGTAAAACCCGGAAACACGACTCAGCATCTCCGGCAGGTTACCGGACTCCTCCCCTACAGCCACCATCTGTACCACCATTGGTGCAAAAACCCCGCTCTCATCAAGGGGGCCAGCTATACTCTTTCCTTCCTGGATCTTCTCACAGGTGTTCTCCACTGCCTCTTTCACTAAAATACTTCCCGAGGCAGGTCCTGCGGTCTCCAGAGCCTGCAACGCAGGGATGCCCCCAGCCAGGAGGGTTGACATGATCCTGGTAAAGCGGGCCATGACAACACGGTAAAGAAGCGGCCCAAAGGCAGGAAGCTTGAATCTAACCTGATCCCAGCTGCGGCTGCCTGATGGGGTCTGCAGGTAATAGCGGACACCGTAAACGATAGCTATAGTAACAAGAATATATAAATACCAGAAGTGACGGGCTGAATTGGAGATGCCGACGATGATCCTGGTTGGCAGTGGCAGCACCATATCCGGTGGGAAGAACTTCATAAAAACCGGTACAACCCCAATCAGCATACCTATTACCACCAGGACGGCAAAACCCAAAACCACAATCGGATATAAGGTAGCGGATTTGATATTGTCCCTCAAACTTTTTTCCCGCTCCAGCTGTTCAGACAGCTGTTTTAAGATCTCATCGAGATTACCGCTGATTTCACCGGATCTGATCATGTTGACAAATAGTGAAGGGAAAACCTCAGGGTAGTTGCCCAACGAATCGGAAAAACTCATCCCGCTGTCCACATGTTGAGCTATCTCGCCTAATACCTCACTGAAGCCGCGGTTGGCAACCTGGCTGCTCAGGGTATACAACGCCCTGGTCAAAGGGATCCCTGCCTCCAATAGTGTCTGCATCTGCCGGCTGAATAGGGCAAGTTCACCAATTCCCACTTTGGGTTTTTTCTTGAAAAAAGCGCTGAGAAATGACTCTCGCTCCTCTTGGATATCCAACACCGTTAACCCCATATTGCGCAGCTTTTCCGCCACTATCATCTCATCGTCCGCTACCATCTGGCCGCTGCCAGGCCTTCCTATCCTGTCCACAACTTCATAGGAATAGAGACCCATTAGCTCACACCTTCCTAGGTATTACACTTTTACCGAGCAGGCGTTCCAATTCCGGTTTGGAAACACAACGCAAGAAAGCTTTTTCCCTGGTGATCTTACCTGCCCTGCAGAGTTCGGCTAAAGATTGATCCATTGTTCTCATTCCTTGCTGGTGGCCGGTTTGAATACAAGTATAGAGCTGATACTCCTTCTCATCCCGGATCATATTGCGTACAGCGCTGGTAGCTATCATTACTTCTGTGGCTAAAGCCATACCCTGACCATCTGCCCGCGGCAACAGCTGCTGAGAAATAATTCCCTGGAGCGCATCAGCTAACTGCTGGCGGATCTGGTTCTGCATGTGTTCTTGAAAGACATCGATAATGCGGTGAACTGCAAGTGGTGCGGTTTGTGTGTGCAGTGTCGATAAAACCAGATGGCCTGTTTCCGCGGCAGTCAGTGCTATAGAGATGCTCTCCATGTCACGCATCTCACCGATCAGGATCACATCCGGGTCATGGCGCAGTACATGTCTCAGGGCATCTCCAAAAGAATGGGTATCTGACCCTACTTCCCTTTGTTTAACTATGGAGCTTTTATGATGATGAAGAAACTCGATGGGCTGTTCCACTGTAACTATATTCTTGCTATAATTTTCATTTATATAATCGATCATAGCTGCCAGTGTTGTTGATTTACCGCAGCCTGTGGGTCCTGTAATCAGAATCAACCCGCGGGGCAAATCGCATAGATCTTTAGTGCAATGTGGCAAATTAAGAGATTCGATAGTGGGAACCTGATAGGGCACAACACGCAGTACCACAGCGAGGCTTCCCCTCTGCCGCATAATGTTGCCGCGGAAGCGGCTGAGACCCTCTATAGAATAAGAAAAATCGAGTTCCCATTTTTCAAGAAACTCCTGGCGCTGCTCTTTATCAAGGATAGGGAGCACCAGGTTTTCTACATCTTTGGGGCTCAATTTCGGAAAATCAAAGGGTATTAGCTTACCGTAAACTCTGGCTATGGGAGGCGCTCCAGCTGTCAAATGGAGATCTGAAGACCCTTTCTCTACCGTCAAGGTAAGCAGACTTCTCAAATCAACCGGATAATCCTGTTGAGAAACCGCGCTGTTTATATCGTTATTCACTTGGATTTCCTCCCCTTGATATATTGGTTTGCTCTTCCTGATGCATTAATTCATATGTTTGTCGGTTTGATAATCACGGTAAGATAGAAATGTTGCAGTATATTTATTTAGAGATGATGTTTGCAATTATAGATATTCCGATGAAAAATACTATAATATGCAATAAATACCTATAAACTCTGTTTATTATATCAATGTTTTCCAGCAAGTCAATGAGAACCATATAATAAAAGGATGTTTGACCTAAATTGTCTAAAAATACTGTAGATACCAATTAATAACGTCAAAGCCGTACAGGAAAGCAAAAAATGTTCCCACAGCAATGAAGGGCCCAAAGGGCAGTGGATCCTTTCTTCCTTTGATACGAAACAACAGCAGGAAAATCGCCACTACCCCCCCCACACACGCCCCCAAAAAAAGACCAAAAGGTGCCAGCGGCCAACCCAAAAAGAGTCCGGTCACTGCGGCCAACTTGATATCCCCTCCCCCCATGCCCCCTTTGCTGACCAGTGCTATAAGCAGCAAAAATCCGGAGGTGACAAATATACCGATGAGAGCGGAAACCACCCCTACATCTCTGGCAGCTAAATTTAAAACAACACCTCCAACAAGCCCGGTGATCACCAGGGAGTTGGGGATGATGTAGTGCTCAAGGTCAATAAATGATACAGCCACCAGGAGAGCACTCAAGAAAAGGTATTTAAGAAAAACCAGAGTTGCACCAAAGTGATGGAAAAGAACAATAAAAATAATCCCGGTCAAAAGTTCGACAATCGGATATTTAATAGATATCCGTGTATGGCAGCTGCGGCATCTCCCCAGAAGTAAAAGATAGCTGAGGACGGGTATCAGATCATACCAGACCAACTGTTTTCCACAGAAGGGACAGTGAGATCTGTCAAAGGTTATAGATTCTCCACGGGGTAAGCGATAGATCACCACATTTAGAAAACTGCCTGTACACAGCCCCAATACAAATAAAATGACCAGCCAGAAACAGGTCAAGGCACCCAAAATAGAACCCCCTTCTCATTTTTTGCTAATTTCAACATATCACGACTTTTCCAGTTGCTCAAGGGGAAATTTTCGTTCAAGGGGTTGGACGCTTATCACTTACCCGGACTCTCCCGGTAACTGAGGCAATAATGACATACCTGTATTTGCCTGTAACCTGATCGCGAATCATGATTGTACCACCGGTGGGTCTGGGGGTGCCCTTTTCTGAAAACCGGATTTCATGTTCAGGGAAATTGGTGTGTTCTATCCTAACGGTAGTAGGCAAGTGAACAGTGGCAACCTTGGTAGATACGGGATGAGTTGACTTTCTCATTATATAATGATCTGGGTAAATTTTGATAAAGTAGCGGTGACTGCTCTCACTCAAGGCTCTCTGCTGCAGTTCCCGGATATCCGCGGCCATCTTTGCAGCAGTATGCTGTAAATTGAAGTAGGCAGTAGCCTTTCCGGTGAGAGGACTGGCTGTGATAAAAACAAGACCAATAATCAGCAGGACAACTACCACCTCAACGATGGTAAAGCCCTGTATAACCTTACAGATATTCCTCTGTCTGGACAGGCTGTTCTTGATCATAGCTGAGTTCCTTCTCGAGATAAGCGCCTACACTGCGCCGCCGCAGCCAAGCTAGTCTCATCACAGTTGAGTTCCTTCAGTTGGCTGTGATGGAGGTTCATCTATAGCTGCCGGACGGTGAAAAATACTGGGGTGATTACCCCTTTCCCAGTCAAAACTATATTTCTGCGGGTTTTTCGATGTATAAATGGAAAGCTCCAATTCCGCATTTACCATATGCGGAGCATCTGCAGGAGCTGTAACATCAAAAGCATGCTCCTGTTTTGAGCTTTTTCGCCCTGCAGTGATCTTAATGTGCCTGACCACCGTTAAGTTTTGCAGGGCATTATCATCTAGTTCTTGGCAGAATGCCAGGATATCAAGGTAATCCCCTTTGACGCTGAGCAACAGGGGAACCTCTATTATTGAAGAGTTTTCTTTGACTTCTT
>DUMY01000152.1 GCA_012839645.1 Syntrophomonadaceae bacterium | reverse complement strand
ATCTGCTGTCGATGCTGATGGGTGGGATGTTGGACAGTGATGCGCGGTTGACCGAGACCGAGGGTGGCTGGAATGTGATCGGGGATCCCACAGAGGGCGCCCTGGTGGTTGCTGCGGCCAAGACCGGGTTAAATAAAGCGGATCTAGAGAAAAAATATCCCAGATTAGCGGAGATTCCCTTTGACTCTTGCCGTAAGATGATGACTTCTTTTTATGAGGTCGACGATACCATTTATTCTTACACAAAGGGTGCCCCGGATCTGCTGGTGGCCCGGTGTACTAAGGTTGCCAGGAGCGGGAAAGTTGAATCACTGACACCTGAGAGGGAAAAGCGCCTATTAGAAGTTAATTCTAATTTAGCCTCCAGTGGAGAGCGGGTGCTTGCTCTGGCTGTCCGTGAGTGGCCGGCTGTTCCAGGAAATCCTCAGCCTGAGCAAGTGGAAACGGATCTGACCTTTGTTGGGTATTTCTCCATGATTGATCCCGCACGCCTAGAGGTAAAGGATGCTGTAGAGACGAGCCGGCATGCTGGTATTCGCACCATGATGATTACTGGGGATCACCAGGATACGGCAATGGCAATTGCCAAGGAGTTAGATATTTGGCACGATGGGGACCATGCTCTCACAGGGGAACAGCTGCAGAAGATGGACGAAAAAGAACTGCAGCATGCTGTAACCAATACAGCGGTTTTCGCCAGGGTATCTCCGGAGGATAAGTTGCGCATTGTGAAGGCTTTGAAGTCACACAACCATGTAGTGGCTATGACAGGGGATGGGGTGAATGATGCCCCGGCCTTAAAGCGCGCCGATATCGGTGTATCCATGGGGATAACCGGTACGGAAGTGGCTAAAGAGGCTTCAGAAATGGTGCTGATGGATGACAACTATGCCACAATAGTTGGCGCTGTGAACGAAGGGCGTACTATTTATAACAATATCCGCAAAGCTGTCCACTATTTATTATCATGTAATATCGGAGAAGTTGTTACCATTTTTACAGCTATCCTGCTGGGATTGGGCAGTCCTTTGACTGCTATCCAAATCCTTTGGCTCAACCTGGTCACAGATGGATTACCAGCCTTAGCTCTGGGTGTTGAACCACCGGAAAACGGAATTATGGATCAGCCACCTAGAAAGCCCGATGAGGGGGTTTTTGCCGGAGGTATGGGTGTCAACATTCTGTGGCAGGGAGCACTGATCGGGCTGACAGCTTTGGGGGTCTACTATCTCGCGCTCCGGTGGGGGCGTACTCTGCCAGAGGCCCATACGATGGCTTTTACGACCATGGCTTTACTGCAGCTGGTTCATTCCTTTAATGCCCGTAGTAGCAGTCAGTCACTTTTCGACATAGGAGTGGGCTCCAACCGCAACCTGGTTTATGCATTTTTAGCTTCTGCTTCACTGCAGGCAGTGGTGCTCTTCGTTCCCTTCCTGAGAGGGTTCTTTGATACGGTACTGCTGCAGCCCACTGATTGGGCCGTAGTCCTCATCTTCAGCCTGGTACCACTTGTCGCTGTGGAAATGGCAAAACAACTCAAACAAATGCGGGTGTAACACAACGTGACATCCCGGGCCAGGCTTGCTTTATTGCCTGGCCATTTTTTTCTGACTTTTGACTTTCAGGAAAGGGTGGGTCACAATAAAATATCGGGTGGGGTATATACCCCACCCGATGTATGTTTTGCCGGATCGGACGGTTCGTCTGATCCACTTTCTACTTTATTTAAATATCTGGCACCAGAAGGTTTCAGAAAATACAACTGATGGTGTCTGGCACCTTATGGCCATTCCATACCCTTTTCATCGATCTCTTTGTAGTTGAAATGAGCGAACAAGGGAGTTAAAGAGGCCATTTCCGCAAAGATCCGCTCGGGATGTGGGTAGTCCATCTGATAACCCATCTTTGCGCTCAGGGCGATGATGGTTTGCCAGTTGGCCTGCCCTGGAAGCGGT
>DUMY01000014.1 GCA_012839645.1 Syntrophomonadaceae bacterium | reverse complement strand
CTCTCTTTTTAACATTGATGATTTGTTAAAGAGAGAGCAACAGGCAGTGCGGGTTTAAAGATACAGACTAAGGGCAGGATCAAACAACTCAGGAATTTCATAATATTAAAAGAACCGGCACCACCGAAAATAGAGTCCATGGCCTTTCTGCCCAGCTTATAACGCTCCGATACCGATATAGCCATTGCTGCCCAGAGCGGACCAGCCAGGGTAATTGTCGGGGCAAAACATCCTTCTAAGAAGTTTCGGATGGCACACAAAAGATTGAGCCTATTTGCATCACAATCAATCTTTTCATCTGGGCGAAATGTATTTGCTTCCTGAACAACCGTACGGCCGATAATCATGTCCCCAAAAGCGATAATGTAGGCCACAACAGCCATAGGTAACACTTTCAACCAAATCTCAAGGGGAGGTATCCCTGCACCAAAGATAGAGTAAGTTTTAAAAACAGTACTAACATGAGGTATAAAAAATAAACCGGGTTGAAATTGAGGCAGCGGAATCTCGCCAACAATCCAGCCAACAATAATGCCGACACCTACTCCCGGCATAATTCCATAGTTGGCAACCTTGGCAAAAAAACTGCCTGGATTATCTGCTACCTTTTCATGAAAACCTGAAGAATACAGCATATACAGCGCAAAAAGGCCACCGACTGTTATGCTAAATGGGTAACTATTAAAACCTGTTCCCGTCGGTGAAAAACAGTATTTTCCAATAATCGCAGATATCCCCGCACCCAAAATAATCCCAGCCTGAAGCGGCTTGGGAACTATATTAAGCAGTTTTTGCGCAACCCCTGTGATTCCTAAAATAAAGAACAGTACTCCTACCATAAGTTGGGTGGCAATCAGTGCGTGTATTCTGTCCCCCATTGAACTAAATGACGTTATAAACGTAACCATTAAAGGAAGTGCCGGAGAAATCCACCCTGGTATGACAGGGTCTCCAAGAATTTGATGTAGACAGTATGTTAATTCATGAAAACAAACAATTGTCAAGGCAACTTCAAACGACATGCCAAAGACATCCTGCAGTGCAGCAATGGCTCCCATCCCTGAAACAAACATGACCATTGCCTGCAAAACTTCACTTATTTCAACACCCCAATGCACAAACGGCAGCCGGAGCTTAAATATCCCCAGCGGAATATACGGCTGTTCTTCGCCATCTTTTCTCCGAGCCGTAGGTAACATAATGGCCATAAGTGAATCACCCCCCTGGTTTTTTTCAACCTATTGCCTGGAATACAAGTAACAAATACTATTTGTTCAATTGCTACGACTTTATCCAATTATTCTTTGTCCAAAAACTTAACCTCCTATATGTGGATTTGTAAAACTTTTTCCCCGATGTAAATAGAATTAAAACCGGGCACAATAAAAAAACCACTCCCCCTCCCATACTGTGACGCCCGTAAGTTTTGGCTGTTTTTCTATCCATAGTGAAACTATGCAAAATATGTGCCACCGCTCTTCACAATATTAGAAAAGGAGGGAACAACGACATTTTATCTATATTTCTTTGTTGTAACAATGATGGTTATCCAGGCAAAAAACTCGCGAGGTTTATTCAATATTGAATCATGTTATTCATATGTGTATTTAATTTGAATCAGGACTCATTCAAATCGGGAGCAGATCAGGGGGGCGTAAATCATGGGGACGGTTTTTGCGATCTGTTTTCGGGCAACAGGACAATCTGTTAACCATGTCTTGACCAACTCTCTTTTCCAACGACCAACGACTAACCACCAACCACTAACTGTCCAGGCTTACTTAATTGCACTTTATTTGTAGAAAAACAGTGAGGGGGACTGAAACATCAGAACATGTGAAGGAAATAACTTGACACAAAAGAAGGGTCGGACACGAAAACTCGCATCCTGTAGTTGTTCCCATATAGGAACGCAAACAAAAGAGGTGAGAAGTAAGCCGTCCTTGTCTGAAGGTAAATAGAGACGGGTTGACGTAAAAAATGTCAGGCTGTACGAAAGTGCCAACGTGGGCTTGAAATCCACAACATGCAGGGTTACGAACCGTCCGTCTCATGTTTATGCGTCTACCCGTTGGAATCGGGTATCGCAGGAATAAGGGAACAATTCAACACTGACCCCATTTTTTTGCTGTGACGATCCGCTCCTTACCAGCGTAGTCCTTGATTATTTCCGTCTCTGTCCAGCCCTCTTCTGTTAAGATCTTTACCAGCTGTTCTGCCTGCCTAATACCCACTTCACATGCCAAGAGGCCTTGCGGAGCTAAAAAAGCTTCTGCCTGGGGAATCAGCCTTCTATAGTGATCAAGGCCATCCTCTCCTCCATCCAGTGCATTGAAGGGTTCATGCTGTACATCTAACGGCAGGCTCTGCAGATCAGCTGTAGGGATATAAGGAAGATTAGCGGCAACGGCAGTTCCAATTCCTGTGGTTCCCTTTTGGAGCAGTGGGGCAAGCAGGTCTCCCTGTAGGAACTCTACTCTCTCTGCTACACCGTGGCGTTTGGCATTCCTCTTAGCGACTTGGAGTGCACCGGGAGAGAAATCGGTTGCCACAAGGTGTGCCTGGGAGTTGTAGTAGGTCAGGCTTACTGCAACTGCACCGGAACCTGTGCCCACATCAGCAACCAGATGTGTTTGTACATTCTCCCCCACAGGCGGGACAGTTCTCTTACCAGCATTACTGTTCTTCTGTGGTTGGCAGCAGGTGGTAGGGGAGTATGGAGACAGTTCCAGGGCTGGCACCTCTCTCCCTTCGACGTCCGCCAGAAAGTCCAAAACCTTTTCCACAAGCAATTCCGTTTCTGGGCGAGGGATAAGCACGTTGGGGTTAACATAAAATGGTAGGGACATGAACTCCTTTTCTCCAATAAGGTAGGCAACCGGTACCCCCTTGCTGCGCCGATAGAGAAAATTATTGAATCTCCCTTGGACCTCCTCGGGAACCCGGTCATCTGAAAAAATAAGGAGATGCGTGCGCTCCCGTCCCCAGGCAAAGGCCAACAGCACCTCTGCTTCCAGACGGGGAGCCGCGATCCCCTTCTCTTCTAACACCCTGGTTCCTTTTATAATTAGTTCGCTACACTTCATCTTACTCAGCAGTATTCTCCTGTTCAGGCAGCTGTTCCTTCAGCTGTTCCGCCCGGTGTGCTGTAACCAGGGCCGTGATCACTTCATCCAGTTCGCCCTCCAGGATATTCGGCAAACGATAGAGCGTCAGCCCAATGCGGTGGTCAGTGAGTCTCCCCTGATGAAAATTGTAGGTCCTGATGCGCTCACTGCGGTCGCCACTCCCTACCAGAGACCTGCGCATATCAGATATTTCCCCATGCTGCTCCTGCTGGGCACGATCCAGCAGACGGGCACGCAGGACCCGCATGGCCTTATCCTTGTTCTTGTGTTGGGATTTTTCATCCTGGCAGGACACCACCATCCCGGTAGGGAGGTGGGTAATCCTGACCGCTGATTGAGTTGTATTCACTGACTGACCGCCAGGACCGCTTGAGCAGAAATTATCGATACGCAGGTCCTGAGGGTTAATCTTCAACTCAACCTCTTCTGCCTCCGGAAGAACTGCCACAGTAGCAGCACTGGTATGGATGCGCCCCCCGGACTCAGTGACCGGGATGCGCTGCACCCGGTGAGCACCACTCTCAAATTTCAACTTACTGAAAACATGATTCCCATTGACCTGGAAGATGATCTCCTTAAAACCACCCATATCCGTGGGGTGTGAGCTCAAGATCTCCACCTTCCAACCCTGCCGCTCGGCATAGTAGGAATACATCCGGAAAAGATCGCTGGCAAACAGGGCAGCCTCTTCGCCCCCTGTTCCTGCCCGAATCTCCATAATGACATTCTTCTTATCTCTGGGATCCTTAGGCAATAAGAGAAACTTCAATCTCTCCTCGAACTGCGCCTTCTTTTCCTCCAGCTCCGACATTTCTGCCTGGGCAAGCTGCAACAACTCCTCCTCCAGGTCCTCATCAAACAAGGACTTTGTAGCATCCATCTCCTTGCAGATGTCCTTATATTCCCTAAAGGTTGTTACGATCTCGGATAGCTCACCATGTTTTTTAGCATATTTTTGATACTCATCTATATTTGCAAGCACCGCCGGGTCACTGAGCTGCTGCTCAAGATCCACATAGCGGGACTCCAAAACTTCGAGTTTCTCCAACATACCTGGATAACCCCCTTTCCTCCAATTTGAATAAAATCAATCTCCGGAGGTCACAACATCACCTGTCGGGGGAATCAAAACACGTTTTAGCGCGGCGATGGCTACCTCGATCTGGCTGGAATCCGGTTCCCCGGTGGTCAGGTTCTGCACCCAAAGCCCTGGAGCGATAAGAATACGCATCTGCTTTCTATAGCGCCTGGAAAGCCGAATAAACTCGTACCCAAGGCCCGCGATCACAGGCAGCAAGAGAATGCGTGACCCGAACTTCCACAACCATGAACCATTTCCCAAAAAGGCAAAAACAAAAATACTGATCACGATCACTACCAGTAAAAAAGATGTACCACAGCTTGGATGTAAACGGGAACGCCGTGCCACCTCTTCCACAGTAAGGTCGGCTCCATCCTCATAGGTGTTAATCGCCTTATGCTCTGCCCCGTGATACTGGAAAACCCGCCGGATATCCTCAAATGCTCGGATTCCCAACACATATGCCAGGAAGATCCCTAAACGAGTGACACCCTCAACCAGGTTTTGCACCCAAATATTCTCAACCCACAGAGTCATGTGCCCCAACCAGGTGGGAATGATAATAAAAAGACCAATAGAGAGCAGAACGGCTACAACCATTGTCAGCCCCATTTCCCAGGAGCTTAAACTCTCCTCTTCTTCTTCATCAGAAACAAGGTAAGCAGAAAGGTTTAAGGTTCGTATCCCGATGATCATTGACTCAATAAGCACAACAGTACCCCGAATAAATGGCCACTTCAAAAGAGAAAAAGAATCCGACCAGGGGGTGTATTTCTCCTGGTGGATTACAATTTCATCACCTACCCGGACGGCAGTGGCGATATCTCGGGGACCGCGCATCGTCACACCTTCGATGACAGCCTGCCCCCCATACTGAAATGAGGTTTGCGTGTTTTTTTGAGGCAATACACACCCCTCCCCCTGTACATTATCTACAAAAGGGGAAATGTGCTAACCTTCCTTTTTAGCTCCCCCGTATTTCCTCCGGAATCTCTCTACTCGCCCACCCTTTTCAGAAAGCCTGGTTCTGGCCCCTGTATAAAAAGGATGACATTTAGAACAGACCTCCACTCTCATGCTAGGCACAGTGGACCCTACCTCAAACCGGGCTCCACAGGCACAGGAAATGGTGGCCTTTGCATGATACTCCGGGTGAATACCCTTTCTCATGACCTCACCTCCATCAAATCTATGTAACGCTGAATATTATAGCATAGGGCAAAGTTATCTGGCAAACGAATTTGGTGGTTAGTCGTTGGTAGTCAGTCGTTGGAAAAAAATGTTGTCTTGTTACCAGAGAAAAGATCACGAGAACCAATCCCTCTGATCTAAACGAGATCGGGAGATCCGTCCCCCCTGATTTTTTCAATAAAAAAGGAGCGTCGGTTAGGCGCTCCTTTTTTATTCTTTTTGTTCCAGATAAAGGATGGGATCAACGGCTTTATTGTTGACCCGCACTTCAAAGTGAAGGTGAGGGCCTGTGGAGCGGCCCGTAGAACCTACTTTAGCAATCCCTTGGCC
The DNA here is from genome assembly GCA_012839645.1 of Syntrophomonadaceae bacterium. Classification (GTDB taxonomy): domain Bacteria; phylum Bacillota; class DSM-12270; order Thermacetogeniales; family Thermacetogeniaceae; genus Syntrophaceticus. Next base: position 21,364 of record DUMY01000014.1, on the reverse strand, counting down.
CTTTTCTACAATATCTCCCTGACTAACCAGATAATCAGAAGCATGTGCATAAAGAGTCTTATAGCCATTCCCATGATCAAGGATCACTGTCTTGCCATATAAGGAAAGCCATCCAACCGAATCCACCCAGCCACTTCGGGCAGCCTGAATCACTTCTCCCATATCCCCGGCAATATCCAAACCGTGGTGAAATCCACCATCCCGGGGCCCGAAAGAGGAGGTGATCCTTCCGGATAGAGGCCAGCTAAAAGTCCGCCCTCTCTGCCCTGCAACCGGCTGTGCCTGTTCCACATTTGAAGCAATAATCAGCTCCTGCCCATCCCTAAGAGAGCCGGGGTCTTGGATCTGGTTCACCGCCACCAGCTGCTCCACACTCACCTGGTATCGACGCGCCAGGCTCCATAGTGTCTCTCCACGTGCTACACAGTGGGTTCTCGCCTGTGTCTGAGATAGCACAAGAACCTCTCCGGGTTTGATCAGATCTCCCTGGATACCATTGGCAGCTATGAGCTCCTTCAAATCTACCCCATGTCGACGAGAAATGCTCCATAGGGTATCCCCAGGTTGAACAGTATATGTACTTGCGTCTGTTTCTTCCTTTATTTCGTCCTTCCAGCAGGATGCAAAACTATCTTCGGCTAAATAACCCGCCGCCTGGTGAAGGGGACTCATCAACCCCAGCAAAGCCACCATACAGCAGATAAGAGCCTTCCTAGTCTGCATTTTTTTCACCTCTCAAAAACCACATATACCTCTACTTTTCCCTGACTGCTGGAAGTTATTCACTTTATCAATTTCGCTCCAGGACTGCATGGAGACATCAATTGTGTTCCCAAGCGGTGTTTATATCAAATATTGTTGCCAGAAAAATAGATCACGAGATCTGTCCTCAAGATCTATTGTCTTGCGGAAGATATACTAGTTTTTAAAAAGTTGGGGAAGTGCCCGAAGTAGGTCATTGTTTGCTTTTGTTTTCTTCATGGCATCTATAAGCATTTCGCTGATATCACTGGTTCCATAAGAGGCAAAGGTCCTCCGAAAATTCCAGACAAGCTCCAGCTCTTCTTTGCTGAGCAGCATCTCCTCCCGCCGTGTGCCGGAACGCTTAACATCAATTGCTGGGAAAACCCGCTTTTCGGATAGTTTCCGATCCAAAACCAACTCCATATTGCCTGTACCCTTGAACTCTTCGAAAATCACATCATCCATCCTGCTCCCGGTTTCCACAAGTGCTGTAGCCAGGATGGTCAAACTGCCACCCTCTTCAATATTGCGGGCAGCCCCGAAAAAGCGCTTGGGTTTATGCAGTGCTGTGGGATCGACCCCACCGGAAAGAGTGCGGCCGGAAGGGGGAACAACTAAGTTGTAGCCCCGGGCAAGGCGGGTGATGCTGTCCAGAAGAATCACCACATCACGCTTGTGTTCCACCAGTCTTTTCGCCCGCTCCAGCACCATTTCTGAAACTTTCACATGGTTTTCCGGTGGCTCATCAAAGGTAGAACTGACCACCTCACCATCCACTGACCTCTGCATATCTGTAACCTCTTCCGGGCGTTCATCAATGAGGAGCACCATCAGATAAATATCAGAATAGTTCTTAGTAATGGCATTGGCAATCTTTTTGAGTAAAAATGTCTTCCCTGCTTTGGGAGGAGCAACGATCAACCCCCGCTGCCCCTTTCCTAAAGGAGAGATCAGGTCAATGATCCGGCAGGAGATATCCCCTGACCCATTGCTTTCCATGGTAATCCGCTCATTGGGAAAAATGGGTGTTAAGGCATCGAAATGCATCCTCTGGGAGGTCTCATCCGGGTCACAACCGTTGATTGTTTCCACCCGCAAGAGGGCATAAAAGCGCTCTGTATCTTTTGGTGCCCTCACCTGTCCGGCAACCCGGTCACCTGTTCGCATGTCAAAGCGCCTGATCTGGGAAGGGGAAACATAGATATCATCATGACTGGGAAGATATGCATAGGGACGCAAGAAGCCGTAGCCATCCGGAAGAATTTCCAGGATCCCCTGGGCAAACATCAACCCATCCTTTTCGGTATTAGCTTTCATGATCTCAAAGATCAGTTCCTTTTTGCGCAGACGCGAGCATCCTGTCAGCTCCAGGTCTTTGGCTATTTTATGGAGCTCTGAGATGGTCTTCTGCTCTAATTCTGTTAAATTCAAACTTAAATCACCCTATTCTATTAAATTTAATTAATACAATTTGAAAAAACTACAAAAGGTTTGTTTGGATAAGCTGCAAGATAAGGTTGGTAAAACATGGTGTCCCTCCAGGTGGGATCAGTTAAAGTTTGCAGTTTATTATTAATTGATAAACCCGGTTATTCCAGGCAATCAAAAGGAAGGTACAAGAGCACACCTGTGCTGCTTTTCACAGCACGGTGGCTCCGGAAGCTGTAAAATATCAAAGGTCTGATTTAAACGTAGGATAACATACGTTCTTAGGCAACTTCTTGACTTCTTGTATAGATTAACATTATTGCTTTTATTTGTCAAGCATTATTTAGCCCTTGATTGCTTTCTCCCAATCTGCAAGAAAACGCTCTATCCCGCGGTCAGTGAGGGGGTGTCGGAACATCATTTTTAGTACCTTGAAAGGCACAGTAGCAATGTCCGTACCGATTCTTGCGGCCTCTAGGACATGGCGTGGATGACGGATGCTGGCAGCGATTACCTGAGTTGAAAACTGGTAGTTTTCATAAATACACATTATGTCGTCCAGTATATCCATCCCCTCCTGGCCGATATCATCGATCCGACCGATAAAAGGGCTAACATAGGCAGCCCCGGCCTGGGCAGCCAACAGTGCCTGCAGGGCACTGAAAACTAGGGTTACATTAGCACGGACCCCTTCACTGGACAGCACCTTTACTGCAGATAAACCCTCAGATGTTACTGGAATTTTTACAACAACATGAGGATCAATCTTTGCCAATTCCCGGGCCTCCCGCAGAATCCCATCTAAATCCTGGCTGATCACCTCAGCACTTACCGGACCCTGTACGAGATTACAGATTTCCTTGATAATTTCATGAAAGTCACCACCCTCTTCCCTGGCAATGAGGGTAGGATTAGTGGTTACACCGGAAACAACTCCCCAATCTACAGCTTCCTTAATTTCCTCTACATTAGCAGTATCTAAAAAGATCTCCAACCACTTTCACTCCTTAGATTCATTAAATTCAAGGCTTTTCTAAGCCTGTCCTTGTGATCCAAAAAGCCGGATCTTTTCCCGGATTACCTCTGCAGCCTTGATGCGTGCAGGTCCCAAAACCTTACGGGGATCAATCTCGTCTTGGTCGACAGCAAGCACATGACGGATCTCTTTTACAAAGGCCTCCCTGATATCGGTATCGATATTCACCTTGCGGACACCTAATTCAATGGCCCTCCTGATATCTTCACCGGGTACACCGGAAGAGCCATGCAGCACCAATGGTACCCCGGTCAGTTCCCGGATCTTTTTTAGCCGTTGAAAATCCAGGTCGGGCTTCCCGCGATAGCGCCCGTGGGCGGTACCGATAGATGGAGCCAGAGCATCGATTCCTGTTCCCTGTACAAAGGTAACAGCCTCCTCAGGGTCAGTAAAAAAGGCTTCCCGTTCCGAAACATTGATCTCATCTTCAGTACCCCGTAGGCGACCCAGTTCTCCTTCCACAGATACACCTACTGCATGAGCCACCTCCACTACCTTGCGGGTTATTCTTATATTTTCTTCAAGGGGTAGTTGAGATCCATCGAACATAACAGAAGTAAATCCTGACTTCAAGCAATTGACGACCTGCTTGAAATCAGTCCCATGATCCAGGTGCAGGGCAACCGGAACTGTGGAAAACATAGCTGCCTCACGCACCAAAGCTGTGACATACCCCAACCCGGCATATTTAATGGCACCCTGGCTGGCTTGAATGATCACCGGGGACCGCTCCGCCTCAGCTGCTGAAATAATCGCCTGTACGATCTCCATATTGTTGCAGTTAAAGGCACCTACAGCATACCTGCCTTTTTCAGCTTTGGCAAGAAGCTCTGAACTGGTTACCAGACTCAAGGGAAAACCCCCTTATTCCTTGGACTTTCTTCTTTTGTTTTTTGCCTTACCGCGGCAGAGCCACTGGAGAGTTCCAGTCTTTAAAACAATCTCCCAGATATTTTTCATGGCTTTTTCATCTTCCTTGGTTTCCGCCGCAATAACACCTAACGCCTCACAGTCCGCACAACGCAGTTCTATACGATCTGCAAAAACCTCCACCTCTATATCCATATTCCCGCACTGACAGGAAAGCTTCCCTTCTGCAGCTAGTTTATGTAGATCATCCAGGATATCATACATAACCTCCGGATTGATAAAATAATCGGAAAAACCAAGATCCTCTGCCATTTCGCGCAGTGAGCGCTCCTGCTTGGCAATACACTTCCTGACCTTCTGCCGCGGTCCAATAAAGCCTACCTCCAGTCCGGTCTCATCACAGAATAAAGGCAAAACTTCACAAGACCACAGATCTTTGAAAAGTAAGTGGTAAAGGTGCTTCGTCTCACACATTAAGCAATCCAACTGCAGGTAGTATATCTTACGATTCTTTGTCGTAATGGAAAGCAGTTGCGCCCCGCAGTCACAGCTAAAGCGCACAGGCTTCTTCCTGGAAAAAGAAAAAAAAGATAGTGTATGGTATTTTATTTTGCCGCATTCCGAACAACGTAGGGCAACTGAATTTGACGTTTGAATAATCATCTCTACAACCTCCTCCACCACTACCGCAGGGTGTATGCTCACTCTATTCTCCATATAACTTCTAATTCCTCTAATTAAATGCCTAAATTACTGCACGTAAAATACATTCCGTTTTATCCTGTGGTTGCTGCCTGATAAGCCTCTTGAATAGAAGTCTGATGCCGGAAGTCGAGGTCAGAAGTTTGCCGGGACTGCATCCAAATCATTCCACAGCATTCCCTGACTTCGGCTTTATTTTCATTCACTGCTGGCGCAACTTAGGCAGCACGGACGTCTATCCTAAAAAAAGTATGGTGTCACCGCTTAGAAAACATGGGCATCTGCCTTTATATCAGGTATCTTGCCCACAACGATACAGCTTAATTCCATCCCCAAACTTGCCCACAACAGGAACCGGAGTGCCGTTGATATAAACATCCAGCAGTCTCACCGGCAGGTCCATTGCCTAAAATGATTTTGGCATTATCACATCCAAGAATCCCGCCGAACACCGCTGCATATCCAACAAGAAACCGTCATTGCTGCCTACAGGCAGTACTATCATTAGCTTATCTCTTTTAATACAGCTGCTATAAAATCCCGGAAAAGAGGGTGTGGCCTGTTGGGGCGTGATTTGAATTCCGGATGAAACTGGCAGGCAACAAACCAGGGGTGTTCGGGAAGTTCAATTATCTCCACCAGTCGTCCATCGGGAGATGTGCCGGTAACCCTCATCCCTTTTTCAGTTATTAACTCCCTATAATCGTTGTTAAATTCATAACGATGCCGGTGGCGCTCCTCCACCATTTCTTTCCCATAGGCAGCATATGCCTTGCTGTCCGGCACAAGCTTGCAGGGATATTTGCCAAGCCGCATGGTCCTCTCTGATTCTTCCAGTTTTTCCTGTCCGGGACGGAGGGAAAATACCGGGTGCGGTGTATGGGAATCAAACTCTTTGCTGTTTGCACCTTTAAGCCCGCAAACCGATCTGGCAAACTCGATTACAGCACACTGCATTCCCAGACAGACACCCAGGAAAGGTATCTGGTTTTCTCTGGCATAAGCAGCAGCCTTAGCCTTACCGGGAATCCCACGGCTGCCAAAACCACCCGGAATAACGATCCCCTGCACTCCACTAAGAACATCACCGGCATTTTTGTCTTCCAGTTTTTCTGCATCAATCCATGTGATCTGCACATTGGTTTCGTGAGCAAGCCCCCCGTGACAGAGCGCCTCTGCAATGCTCAGGTAAGCATCTTTGAGGTCCACATACTTTCCAACTACTGCCACCTGGACGGTTTTTTGGGGGTTAAAGTAGGTGCTGACAACCCTCTTCCATTCGTCCAAAGAGGGTGTCCGATGAGGAATATTCAAATGACTGCTTACAATTTCCGCCATGCCCTGCTCTTCCAGCATCAGGGGAACCTGGTAGATGGACTCGGCATCTACCACTTCAATCACTGCGTCTTTATCAATATCGCAGAAGAGGGCGATTTTATCCTTCAACTCCCGAAACAGCGGTTCTTCACTGCGGCAGACGATGATATCCGGCTGGATTCCAATAGAGCGTAGTTCCTTTACACTATGTTGTGTTGGCTTGGTTTTCAATTCCTGTGCGGCCTTCAAATAGGGAACAAGGGTCACATGGATATAGAGAACATTTTCCCGCCCGATGTCAGTTTTAAACTGGCGAATTGCCTCCAGAAAGGGAAGAGACTCAATATCTCCTACTGTGCCACCAATTTCCGTAATCACAATATTCGGGGTTTCCTCAACAGCTACCCTCTGGATATAATCTTTGATCTCATTGGTAATATGGGGGATCACCTGGACAGTTCCCCCCTGGTATTCCCCGCGGCGCTCTTTGCGGATTACCGAGTTATAGATACGCCCAGCGGTGACATTGCTGCTCTGGGACAAATTCCGGTCCAGAAAGCGTTCATAGTGCCCCAGATCAAGATCTGTCTCTGCGCCATCATCTGTAACGAAAACCTCCCCATGCTGATAAGGGCTCATGGTACCCGGGTCGATGTTGATGTAAGGATCAAACTTCTGGATAACCACTGAGAAACCCCGGCTCTTCAATAGGCGGCCTAGAGATGCCGCAGTTATGCCCTTGCCCAGGGAGGATACAACTCCACCTGTAACAAATATGTATTTCGTCAAGCCCTCTCCCCTCTTCTCTTCTATGGAAATTCTTGTTTCCAATTTGTTGTTCAGCATAACATACAAAGCCAATTCTAAACTCGTCTTAGGGGAGTTGTCAAGTTGGCTGCTGGAAATAATATAGTCAATGACAGTTACTTAATTCAACGAAGAGCGGGAACAGTTCAGATCTTTATTGATAGTCAAGAACCAAAACCTCTTGTTCATCCGGGAGGTCAGCAGCTGTTCCCTCCCATGATTCTCCCTGCCGCACCCTCTCATAATATTTGGTAAAGTCCTCCACCTGACCTAGATCAAAGGAAAGATGGGGTGTCTTGAAGTGCATAGGGATCACCAAGCGTGGCCGTAATTGAGCCACCACCTCCTGTGCTTCTCTGGCATCAATGGTGTACACACCACCAACCGGAACCATGAGGATATCCACCGTCCCTATACTGTTTAATGCTGCTTCATCAAGTAAATGCCCTAGATCACCCAGATGACAGAGGCGTACCCCCTCCATCACCCAAGTAAAAATAATGTTTTTGCCCCTCTTTGCACCTTGCACTTCATCGTGAAAAACTGAAACACCTTTGATTTCCAGTGACCGGAAACGATGAGTTCCTGCTTCCTTAACTACCTCCGGTTTTCCCGGCAGTAGGCTGACAGCATTGTGATCGTAGTGGTCGTGGCTGACCGTAACCACATCCACCTCTTTATCCGGTAAGGGATATCCTACCTCTTCATCAAATGGATCTGTTAGCAGGGAAATCCCATCCCCCTGACAGTAAAAACAGGCATGTCCCAGCCAGCGAATAATCACAAAAATCACATCCTTTCCGGAGCTGAAACTCCAATTATTTTCAAAGTATTGCGCAGAGTAATGCGGCAAGCGTTGATCAGTGCCAGCCGCGCCTCACGCAAACCAGGCTCTGCATTAAGCACATGGCAGGTGGTATAAAATCCATGAAAGAGGTTGGCCAGATTATACACGTAGTGAGTTAAACGATGCGGTTCCAAACTTGCTGCAGCATATTTAATCTCCCCGGGCAGCTCGGCGATTCCCTCCAAAAGGGAGACCTCTGCCGGGTCCTGGAGCACACTGCAGTCGATCTCCTGTGCCGGGGTGAGATCTCCCGCCTGACGCAGGATACTGCAGATCCGTGCATGGGCATACTGGACATAATAAACCGGATTGTCGCTGGTCTGCTCCCTGGCAAGATCCAGGTCAAAATCCAGGTGACTGTCAGCACTGCGGTTTACAAAGAAGTAACGCGCCGCATCTGTGCCCACTTCATCTATGAGTTCCCTCAAGGTAACATACTCACCGGAACGCTTGGACATCCTCACCGGCTCTCCTCCCCGGAACAGCCGTACAAGCTGCATGATAATTACCTGTAGTCGGTCAGAGTCATAGCCTAAAGCATCCACGGCTCCTTTCATACGCGGAATGTGGCCGTGGTGGTCAGCCCCCCAGATATTGATCACACGGTTAAACTCTCTCTGAAACTTATTCTTATGATAGGCAATATCTGCGGCAAAATAGGTGGGAACCCCACTGCTGCGCACCAGCACCTCATCCTTATCATCCCCGAAAAGGGTGGAACGAAACCAGATAGCACCATCCTTTTCATAAAGATAACCCTTTTGCTGCAGCTCCTTTAAAACAGCTTCAATAGCTCCGGAGTCATGCAGCGTCTGTTCCGAAAACCAAATATCATAATGCACTCTAAAATCAGCCAGGTCCCTTTTCATCTGCTCCAGCTTCTCTTGGAGAGCATACTTGACCAGGATCTCACGGCGCAGCCGCGGAGCAACCTGCAGATACTTATCCCCTGCTTTGGAAATAAGCCCGCGCATACTGTCAATAAGATCCTCTCCTGGATATCCATCCTCAGGAAAGGGAACATCTTGACCGAGCAGCTGCAGATAACGGGCTTCCAAGGAACGGCCAAATGTTTCAATCTGGCTTCCGGCATCATTGACATAAAACTCCCTGGTCACTTCATGACCCGCGGCAGCCAACACATTAGCCAGTGTATCCCCTAAAGCCGCTCCCCGCGCATTCCCCATATGCAGCAGCCCTGTGGGATTAGCGCTCACAAATTCCACCTGTACCTTCTCACTGTTTTCTATGGAAGAGCAGCCATAGCGGTCATCCATCTCCTCCACCTCCGGAAGAACAGCATAGACCCAAGACGGATCCAGGAAAAGGTTAATAAACCCGGGCCCTGCTATTTCATGCCTGGCTACGCGATTGCTTCCGGTAGGAAAATACTCCAGAATAATTTGAGCAATCTTTCGGGGCGCGGTTTTTGCCGGGCGGGCAAGGACCAGGGCGATGTTTGCAGCCAGATCTCCATGCACCTTCTCTCGCGGCTTCTCCAGTGTAAAGAGAGGCAGCTCTTCAAATGCCAGTTTCCCTTCTTCACGCGCCTGTATCGCGGCAGCCTGCAGATCCTGATAGATTTCAGATTTTAAATGTTCGAGCAGCATCTCATTCTCCCCTTAGTAAGTTTCTTTACTTCTATTATCTGGTATTACAAGGCTATTATTCAAGCCTCTTGTGCACTCCCACCACCCATGCTCACATTACCAAGCTATTTCCATTTATCCAATGGTTCTTGTACAATTTCACCGCCTGATAAATACGAAGTTAAGAGTGTTCAGTGCTGTGCCTGCATCCTATCCTAGAGCATATCATATCTACTGTCCAGGCTGATCCAAAAAACGGCGGGAATTAGCAGAGAAGAAAAATTTATAGAAAACAACAGGGAACGGTAATGGACACTGTACATCCCTGGTCCGGATTATTAGAAACCCAAATCTCTCCTCCGTGATTATTTACAATCTCACGACATACGTATAGGCCCAACCCTGTCCCTTTCTCTCTGGTTGTAAAAAACGGGTCGAAGATCCGTGTCAGGGTCTCCTCACAGATCCCAGGTCCTGTATCCTGTACGGAGATTACAGCCGCACCCTTTTCTTTCAGGGATTCAACACGTATATGGATTTCTTTACCTGGAGGCGTCGCTTCTACAGCATTTTTAAGGATATTGACCAGAACCTGCCAAAACTGTTCTCGGTCAAGACTGACCGCAGGAAGATGCGAAGGATAAGAAGAATTTAACCTGATCGCCTTGCGCTGGAATTCAGCTTGATAGAATGCAACAAGCTCGGTTACCATTTCCACCAGGTCACAAGGCTGTCGCTCAGGTGTGCCGGGTTTGGCCAACCGGAGGTAATTGGTGATCAGGTTGTTGATCCGGTCCAAGGCCTCCAGCATAACATCCACATATTCCAGCTGCCGTGTCTTCATAAGTTCTCTTTTCAGCAGCTGAAGGAAACCCTTGATTGCACTCAGAGGGTTACGAACCTCATGAAGAGCAATGGCAGCCAGCTGCCCCATAATGGCCAACCGCTCAGCCTTAAGCACCGCCTGCTCCAGTTCCTGCCGCCCCTTGGCATCCCAGAGAACAAGAACACCCCCCTGGATTTCCCCACAATTCCCTTTGATTAGATGAGTGCTTACATAGGAAGGATAATAGCTGGTAAGTGGATCAGCAGACCCTGTGTATTCCTTACCTGTGTGCAGCTGAAAAAGAGGATGGTTTGAGGGAATCCCTTTTTCTAGGAGCAGCTTTTCTATATCTTTCCCCCGGATATCATGGACGGCAAGACCAAATACCCCTGCCAAACTGCTGTTCACAGTAACAATATTTCCAGCAGCATTAAAAACCGCTATTCCGAGGGGAACTGCCTCCAGAGCCTGATAGAGAAGCGAATCAATGCTGTTATTCAAGGACTGTGTCACCCCTTTGGGTGTTAAAAAACGAAGCCATCAACTCGCCATTTTTTAACTTGTAAAGAGACACTCTGTTATATTTACTTTCTTGGATAATTCCTATCCTGACCAGGGGATTAAGAGCTAATTGTATTTCCTCAAGGGCGCGGTGCAGGCGTCTGGCCAAACCGGCCGCGGTATCTACAGTATGCGGATTAGCCTGAAAAAAGGCAAGGAGATCAATGCGGACCACACTCCCCTGTATGGCATCTCCCAGGATTTCATAATCCTGATTATTTTCCGGATATCCTTTTCCATCGTGCATCATTCTACCTCGTTCTCCTCCTCAGGATAGGCGTGAAACTCACAGTATTCTCCTTCCACAGCCGCACACTGCATCTCCTCACAGATAATAGGGCGCTCAAAAATCACAGTCAGGCATGCGGAAAGCATTCCCCGCAGGAGGTCACAGGTAACTCGGGGTGTGCGATAAAGCTTGATACCCTTTACTACTGCTACCTCGAAGGATTTATAACAGTTAATTTTCGCATGGCTGGAGGAAATATCTAGCAAGTCAAGCTCTATCCTCCCCATACCACAACTCTTCATCTCCTCAAAACAAACCCTTAAATAATCCTCAGGTGTCTCATAGTGACCCTTGACCTCCCTGGCAACAACCAGAAATGACCTATACCCGGTATCAAAAAGCACTTTTTTAAGAATAAAAGGAGCGTATTCATTAACAGCAACCAAAAAAGAAAGATAGACATCCTTTGTAAAAAGAACTGCCCTCTCTCCAGCGATATCCAGGGTATCATCCATAAAATGCACCATCTCTGTCCGCAGTCGATGTTTCACCGGGAATACCCGTCCGCGACACACCCCGGATTCTGGCTCAAATTCAACTTCAGTGGAATATTCTACATTTAGGGCTTTTTTTAATGCAGACTGTAAAGCACCCAGGCGCGGGCAGTAAAACAATAATCCTTCTTCATGCACTCCCTGGCAGAAGTCCTGGTAAATACAGCGATCCTGGTTCATGATTACTATGACCTCATTGCCTTCATCCTCCAGCCGAAAAGCTCCCTTATCCAGAAACTCCAAATGCCCAAGACCCTCTAAATAAGCCTTACAAATATCGCTGGGCCTTGTGCTCTCTGGAATAAGCTGTTCCCCATAATCATCCAGGATCTGCTCCCCAACCCCACGGGTAATCTCCTCTAGAAAATGACTCCCACCAAAGGGAATGGTACCGGTTGTTCTGCTCAGGGTCAGGTAGATGGAGTTAATGATTTTAAGGTAAACCTCTTCATAATTATTCATCATTTATACCTCCACATCCGGAGCAAAAATAATTCCGAAAACAGGACTGATCCCAAACCGGTGGGGAACAGCATCAAACCTCCCGCTTTTGACCTTTCCCACCTGAATCAGCCTTTCGGGCCTTGCCTTCGGGCCACCGAACTTCATGCGCACATTTACATTATAAAAATGTCCGGTGATCGTCATCACCCGTTCATCTAAAACCCCGTCTACAAAAACATCAAGCGCTAAAATCCCTTTTTTACGCAGAGATTTCAGCCTACTCCGATGAAACTCCAGCACATCCTCCTGGCTAAAGGGTATTAAGAGTGTGCTAAGGCTGTCCACAACCAGACGCACCTTACGATCCGCATGCTGCTCTAAAATATTGCTTTCTAAAACAGCGTATTTTTCCAGGCTGTACTGGTTGGCAATGAAATGCCGCTCCCTGCTTTCATCTTCTTCATAGGCATCTACAAGAAGTAAACGCCCCGCCTCTTCATAAGCCATAACTCCCACTTTGAATTCCCTCAAATGGTTGCGCATCACTGTAGGTGGCTCATCACAGGCTACATAAATGCAGGTATCTCCACAAACAAGCCCTTCTTTCAGGAATTCCCCAGCTAAAACAGTTTTCCCAACACCCGTGTCACCGTGGACCAGGATCTGAGAACCATACTCCATTCCCTGGGGAATGGCACGATCCAGTCCATCAATACCGAAAAAACCCCTTGTTTTCATGTTCTCAAACCTCCCTGCCGTGGAAATACCTGAATTCCCTTTTCTGTTATCTCCATAAGATGGTTTCCCGTAACATGACTGACACCCCGTAGTTTATAGAGTTCTAGCTGACGGTGCCTCCTGTTCTGAAACCAGGCGTATTTTAGTAAAATACTTCCCTGCACCAGAGACTGCACAACAGCAAACTGCGTGCTGCTACTGGTGTTTCCTAGGGGATAGAGAAAAAGAGACGTGCAGCCCAAATTATTCAGGTTGGTGATCAAATAATACAACTTTTCCCGCAGAACAGAAACATCCTGTATGCGGCCAATCACGGAAGGAAGAGGATCCAGTACCAGGCGCCGGATCCCGTGTTCTCGAATATAAGATGCGAGTTTGATGACCAGCTCATCGATATCGACATCAACAAATGGCCTGAAAACAACATGTACCTTCCCCTCCTGAGCTAAAGCATCCAGGTCCCAGGAGAATGCTGCTGACTGAACCGAGATTCTCTCAGTCGGCTCTTCCAGGGACATAAAAAGTCCTTTTTCCTGGTAAAGAAGAGCACCTTTTACCAGGTACTCAATTCCCAATACCGATTTGCCTGTACCTGTCTCACCGGCCACAAGAATTGTTGTTCCAGATGGCAGTCCCTCCCCTAAAAGGTAATCAAGCCCACCTATACCTGTGGGTATCTGCTGCCGCGCAGACAGATCTTTTGGAGTGCCGGTGAGTATGGGACGCAGGGGAAAAACCCTGGTGCCTCCCTCTCTAATTTGAAAACTATGCCTCCCGGAAAGATGAGATTGGCCACGGCTCTTAATCACCTCTACTGTCCGCTGGCGTGAAAGCCCCTCCCGGGACTCGTAATGGAGTTTCACCACTACATCAACCAAAAACTCCTCGAAGGAATGAAAATCCTCATTTACCGCCTCAAGTTCCTTGATCAGAAATGAGGTTAAGCCCAAGCGGCGCAGTCCATTGCAAAAAGAATAAACAGCCTGCCTGAGCTTAAGAGGGTGATGAATCACCTGTCGAAAATGGGAAACGCTGTCTACAAGCACCCGTTTTGCCCCTATAGCACGCACAGCTTCCTCTAAAAAACTTGACTCCGGTGTCAGCACCACCTCCGGCGAAGTACAGATAATACGCAGCTTATTCTCTTTCTCTAATGCTTCAAGATCCCATCCCAAACTGCGGGCATCCCGGTATAGAGATTCCGGGAATTGCTCAAAGGTCAAAATTAGCCCAGCATCCCCGTATTCCCTGATCCCACGGTAGACAAACTCCACACCAAGGGTTGTTTTTCCCGCCCCGGGTATGCCTTCTACAAGTACGGTATTACCTGCGATGATTCCTCCCTTAAATAGATCATCAAAGCCATCAATCCCAGTGCAAATTTTCGTCACAAGCACCCGAACACCCCCTCCCTATGTTCGAAAACATCTAACATAATAATACTGAAGTAGCATTATTCGACACCTGTCCAACATATTCCTTCCTGATAAGGAAGATAATTATAATCGCTGGGAAGATCAGGGGGGAAAGGGGGTGGGGTGGTCCCTATTTTATTCCTGCCTTAAATGGTGAATATCGATCTCCAGGTAAAATTCAGGCAAACCATTTTCCTGTACAGGAACTGACAGTACTGTTTTCTCCTCTTGCAGCCCTAAAGGGATAATTAAAGCCTCCAAAAACTGTTTAGTAACCGGGCGGGAGGGATGGGCAAAAAGCAGGTTCCCTCCTGGTGCGAGGTTGCACTCCAGAATCTCGGCGACATAAGGGTTTAAATTTGGGTTATAGAGCACATCAGAGCCGATAATCCAGCTATACTTCTGTTCTAACTCAAAATGGCGCCAGTCCGCCAGCAGGTACTCAGCTTCTTCAATGCTGTTGCGAGCAGCGTTCCTGGCAATAATCTCGAGAGATTCCTCTATGTAATCCGTAAAGGTAACCCTTCCATCTTTAAAGGCAGCCACCAGCCCTGGAAGACCCAGCCCAGCACCCAGTTCCAGAACTGTTTCACCCTGAAAATCGATGTTTTCCCAAATATATTGAGCCAAACCCCGGGCAGCAGGCCATAATTCTGCCCAGTACGGGATCTGATCATCATCCTCCGGGTCGGTTACCAGTTCCTCAACATTGGCGACAACCTCCAAATAAAGATCTAAACCCGGTAAATGAAACTCCAGTTCTCTCGTTGTAATCATTGGACCTCCCCCATATTGGTGGTTAGTCGTTGGAAAAATTATATCGTCTAAAAAGCAGGTCGCAAGAACTTACGCTGATCCGCAGTAGTTCCCATGACACTCAGACCTCCGACTTCCGGTCTCCGTACCACAAAAGCCGGCATTCACCTAGAAATTAGGAGCTGGCACGACTAGCCTGAGGGTCTTCTTTTTCTGACGCTGTCAGGGATGTGCGTAGTTCTAGCCCGTCATCCTCTTCAGATAGACACTTTATCTCTGCACCCAGTGAGCTGAATTTGCCCACAACTCTTTCGTATCCACGAGTGAGCAATTCTGCACAACTGATTTCAGTTTCACCCTGGGCAGCAAGGCCGGCTAGGAGCAGGGAAGCTCCTGCACGTAGATCCGAGGCCTTAACCTGTGCACCTGAGAGCCCCTGAACACCTTCAATAACGGCCGTGTGACTCTTTACCTGTATCTTTGCTCCCATTCGTTTCAGCTCATCAGCTGCCTGAAAACGGTTTTCAAAAACATTTTCTACAATCAGGCTTGTCCCCTCAGCCAGGGCAAGCAGTACCATCATAGGTGACTGTAGATCAGTGGGAAATCCCGGATAGGGTAGGGTTTTGATATCAGTGGCAACAATGTCCCCTGTCCTTTTTACTGTAATCTGGTCCTCATTGGCATCCACAGTGAGACCTACATCCTGCAGCTTGGCTATAACAGGCTGCAGGTGTTTAACGATGACATTCTCTACAGTCACCTCTCCACCGGTCACACCTGCGGCAATCATATAGGTACCGGCCTCAACACGATCAGGTATCACACTGAACCTGGTGCCTTTAAACTCCGATACCCCATCAATAATGATCAGATCAGTCCCCGCACCCCGCACTCTACCTCCCATGGCATTTAAAAAGTTTGCCAGGTCAACTATTTCCGGCTCTTTGGCGGCATTCTCGATCACAGTGGTACCTGGTGTCCCCGCGGCAGCCATCATAATGTTTTCCGTGGCTCCGACACTGGGAAAGTCCAGATAGATGCTGCAGCCCTTCAGCTTACCGGGACGTGCCTCAATATACCCATGTTCCAAAGAGACATCATAACCCAACATACCAAGGCCCTTCAGGTGTAGGTCCATGGGTCGTGACCCAATATTACAGCCACCTGGCAAAGGGATTTTAATAGTGCCTTTTTTAGCCGCCATAGCACCGAGGAAGAGGTTGGATGCCCGGATTTTTTTAGCCATACTATAAGGAATATCCGTATTTAAAGACCCATGCCACTTCAGGCGCAGGGTATTACTACCTTCCCAGGAAACTTGACCACCAAGAGCACGCACGATCTCCATCTGTGTTTTGACATCAGCGATCTTCGGAACATTATCAAGATATACCTCTTCCCCACTGATTGCACTAGCAGCTATCAGAGCCAAAGAGGAGTTTTTTGCCCCGCTGACCCGAACGCGGCCACACAGTGGTGTGCCACCCTGAACAATTAGCTTCATGTACATTTCCCCCATATTAATGAACTCTTTTATAGTGATAAACTGTTAATTTCTATACTCGTGGCAATTATAATTTATCTTAACATTGATTCCTTTTCCGTATCTGTATTCTCTTAAGAGATGAATATTCCTCTCTTTCCTTTTATCTTATTTTACAGCATAAAGTGGATTTATGCACTGCTATAATATTTTTTTAAAAACCCCCCTGAATCAACACCCAGTATCTTGCTGAAAACGCTGTCCAATTCCTCCCCTTTACCCAATTCTTCCAACAAAAGGGGGATACAGTCTGCCCCGTAATTTTCGACCAAAAATGACACCATGTCTTCTGACACCGCATAGCAGTATTCCTGCCACTGTGGATCATCAAACTTTTTATCCAAATCCGCAAGAGATATCTCTAAGAAAGCAGGCTGCTTTTCCCTAGTATCAGCCTCCGCGGCAACACTGACAAAATGCTTTTCTCCGAACTGCGCCAGCCCTTCGGTTAGCCAGCGCGGGTAATTTCCTCGGGTTTTATAATCTACCAGTAGGTGGATGTACTCATGAGCTATGGGTCCCTGCTGGCGGAAAACCTCTTCTTGTGCAGCCCTATTCAGCTCACCGAGCCAGTCATCAGGCGAAAGCAGCCGGATCACTCCAGCCCAGTAAACACCCATGGCACCCGTATCACTACCCCAACCAAAGACATTATTCAAAGAAGATTTATCCCTGTATATGGCTACAGGAACCTTCTTCTCCGGAAAATAGCCAAAGTATTCCCCTAGAGGCTCATAAAAGCGCTCCATTTCCTGCAGAGTTAATACAGCGTTCTTTTCGTCACCCTCTTGGTATTTAATAATACAGTGATCGCCCTCTATTGTGCTCCAGTTCCGGGTCTCCCAGAAAAACAAAGCCTGGTAAGCGGACCTCAGGGCTCCAGAGCCCATAGCACAAATCGGTTCCGGCAAGATCAGCATCATAAACAGACAAAAAATAATCACAATGGCTATAAGGCGCTCCATTCTCCGCTCATCCTCTCGTCCCCCATTATACATTAAGAAAAAGGCCAAAAGGTGAGTAAAAAAAAGCCAACCTTATTTGGTGGTTGGTGGTTGGTGCCAATCAGGCTTCCGACTTCCGGTCTCCGGCTTCTGTTTTTCGGCAACTGGACAAAGGAAAGGGGTTGCCTTGTTGCCTGAAAAGAAATCACGAGACCATCTGGATCAGGAGAACGATGCCCATAAAAGCCCCTGCTAGATGTGACAAGGGGACCGTGCCATTATCACGGTCCCCTTGTCGCGGAAAACAACTACTTTTTCTTTTTGATTTCCTCAATCCGGGACTTGGCAAGCTCTTTGGTCATCTCATCTGCCTGCGGAGAAGATGATACTTTCTTCCATGCTTTGATGGCACCTTCCCAGTCCTCTCTGGATTCCAGAAGCACCCCCATTTGAGCTAGGGCTTGTATATTCTCAGGATCCTCTTTTAGAATCTTGTTAAGTTCCCCTTCCGCTTTATCATCTTTCTCCATCATCTGATAGACATTGGCTAACTCCAGGCGCAGCTGTAAATCATCCTGCTGTTCCAGCGCTTTCTGGTACAGTGCCACTGACCGCTGAAAGGCTTCCTGCCCCTTGGCCTTATCATCTTCTTGTAGATAAAGCTCCCCTAACCCCGTCTCTACCCGTGCATATTCGGCCATGACATTCAGATCATTGGGCTTGCTGTTAAGCATGTCCTCATACTGCTCTCGCAAAGCCTCTAGATTTTCTATTTCCGCAGCAATTACTTTACCGTCTTTCTCCATCATCTGATAAACATTGGCTAACTCCAGACGCAGCTGTAAATCATCCTGCTGTTCCAGCGCTTTCTGGTACAGTTTTTCTGACCGCTGAAGGGCTTCCTGCCCCTTAGCCTTATCATCTTCTTGTAGATAAAGTATTCCTAACCTCAACTCTACCCGCGCATATCCGGTCAAGACATTCAGATCATTAGGTTTACTGGCAAGCATTCCCTCATACTGCTTTCGCAAAGCCTCTTGATTTTCTACTTCTGTGGCAACTATCTCTTCCTGAGGTGAAGCAGAATCGGGCTTCGGCCTCTCCGATTCGGGGCCTAAATACCAGGCAACTGTTGTCCCCAACAGGCCAACCGCGATCATCCCTACCAAGACCCACAGCACCACCTTAGCAATGGGATTCTTTTTCCGGAAAAATCCCGACACCACTTTCACCTCCCCTATCTGGATATTAGATATCAGAAGCCTGATGCCGGATGTCAGATTTCCTCTCTCCGACTTCGGACTTCCGGCTTCTGACCTCTATTATCAGATTATAGCACATAAAAGGATATAAATAACCCACCACACTTTTCGGTGGTGGGTCTTTTTTCTGAAATGCTGCTAACGCAGGTAGTTCATCGGATTTTTTGCGGACCCGTTGACAATGACCTCAAAGTGGAGATGGGGACCTGTAGATCTCCCGGTTCTCCCGACCAGCCCAATCAACTGCCCACTACCTACACTCTGTCCTGATCTGACATTGATCTGAGAAAGGTGGGCGTAACGAGTAACCAAACCATTACCGTGGTTGATCAGCACACACTTACCGTAGCCTCCATCCCACCCGGTAGATACAACACGCCCGGCAGCTGCAGCACCCACGCCTGCGCCGTAACCCGCACCGATGTCGATGCCTGAGTGAAATCCACCGCCCCGGGGGCCATACCTGGAAGTGATTCCACCACCACAGGGCCAGCGCAGTATTCCACCACCTGATCCTCGACTAGCCACTATGGTTCTCGTACCTTTTGCTATAACCCTGGTGTCCGGATCCTTTACCACCTGGCGCCCTACCTCACTGCGTTCTACTACCCGCTGATTCTTCCGCACCATGCGATAAACCACCTTTGCCTCACCATTTTCCCCTGATTTAACGACTTTCGTTTTGCCCCAACTGATAGCTGAATCCAGCTTCGTCTGAACCTCATAAGGGAGAACCTCACTTTTAGTCAGGGTACTGGTGATGGTCATGTTGAGCAATGGTTCAATAGAGGCCAGTTCTAACTCCTGACCGGGCTTCAAATCTTCTGAGATCTGAGGGTTAGCCTTGTAAAGATCCTCTACTTGCATGTCGTTTTCCTGTGCAATCTTTAACAGATTATCTCCCTCTTGAACAATATATGTTTTATCCCGGGACTGCCCCCCTAATAATAATTGGAGAGCATCGTTAAAAGAAACAATATCCTTTACCTCAACCTGCCGGGTCTCAAATGAAACATCCTCTTCAAAATCAACCTTTTCAATTTTCTCCTGGCTGTCCTCAGGCAGCATTGCCATCTGGTAGCACTTGAGGAGTTCATCCCCCTCTTCTCGTGCAGCCAAGGTCATCAGTGGCCTGCCATCAATACACATATCCACACCCTCAACCATCCAGGGCAGTTCTTTCAGAGCAGACTCATAGTAAATAGAAGGCTTAATCTTGTTCCTGGACACCATGCAGTTTTTGTAGTGCAGGGTATCCGGGAGATAAACATCCTGCCCAATAACCTGTTCCAACTCCTGCTCTAAGCCGGCCAACAGCCTATCTCCCTCCTGCCGGGATTCTACAATACCAATTCTCTGCCCGTTATAATAAGCGGCACAAGCCACCTGGTTCTGGCTCAGATAGAAATTCGCTCCGAATAAAACCAGCATAGTAACAGCTGCAGTACAAAAATAAGGGCTTTTCCAAAAATTACGGTTAAAGCCCTTTTTACCGGTGCGGAGATCATTGGCCAAGTCGCAGAGAGCGGTCTGGCCATGCACAAGATCCTCTTTCATCCAAATAAGGCGTTCTTCCCACCACATTGCCATATGACGGGAAAGTTTCCGGAGGGATGGGAAGAATGATTGGCGCTGTCTTTGAGTCCAGGATTTCAAAGCAGACTTTCCTTTAGTAATAGATTTACTTTCTTTATCTTGCGTTTCTTGTGGTTCCACTTTTCCTCTCCTTGCTGCGAGTTGAATTACGCCATAACAACTGCACTATAAGTCCTTGAATAGAAAAAGTAAATGCATAGGCGCGACTCTTTATTACAAAAGTCTTTCAGTCTTTCTACACTAATCTAAAAACTCCTTCTTTTACTCAAAAAACCTTCTTCTTTATGTATTGGAGTTAGTAAGTTAACAGACTTTTAAATACCCAGACTTTTGAAATACCCTATGCAAAAAGTCGCGCTTAAGTACTGTTTTCTTCATCAACATTTTCCTTCAAGGCCTGATAATACAGTGCTCCATGCAACCGTGCCCGCATAATGGCACAGGCAATTGGAGAGGGATGCAGCAGGTCACCCCCATTTAGAACTGCCTGGGAATGACATCCTCCACCACATAAAAAGCGAGCCCAGCAAGAAGAACACTCTTTCTTTCTAAAAACATGTGCTTCACTTAGTTTTTCCCGTAGCTGCGTATTTCTTATTCCCCTGAAGACGTTACCCATCAGGTATTCCTGATGGCCAACAAGCTGATGGCAGGGATATATATCCCCTGCCGGGTCGACCGCCAGATACTGGTAGCCGGCACCGCATCCCGTAAGGCGTTTGGCAATACAAGGACCCCCGGAAAAATCAAGGGAATAATGGTAAAAGTCAACACGACGTCCCTTGCGTTCCTGCTCACGTAGTACCCGGGCCAGCCGATAATATTCTGCCTGCAGCTCCGGCAGGTCCTGCTCCCGTAGGGCATAAGGGGCACTGCTGGGAGCTACGACCGGCTCCAGGGAGATGCTTTCTGCTCCCAGTCCAGCCAGATATAGAACATCATTGGTAAAGTCCAGGTTGTTCCTGGTATAGGTACCTCTGACATAGTACTCAGGAGCTGCTCCAGCCTCCAAAATTCCGGGTGACTCCAGGCGGAAGGAGCACCTCTGAGATCGTTGCCGGTCGTATCCGGGAGTTTTTGGAGGCTGGAGCAGCTCCTGAGTACTATGTCAGAGGTACCTATACCAGGAGTCCAGCCAGATATAGAACATCAT
>DUMY01000151.1 GCA_012839645.1 Syntrophomonadaceae bacterium | reverse complement strand
TTTTTAATACCCATCGCCTGCGCTGGTCATCATAATTCACTCGAACATAATGACCGGTTGCCAGATAATCAGCACCCAGTGTGCGTGTATAGTCGAATAAAGCCCTGAACTTGATAGTCTGGTTACAGATAATACACGGATTGGGGGTACGGCCAGTCATGTACTCTTGACAAAAATAATCGATCACATTTCTCTGGAAAACATCCTGTAGATCACAAATATAATGGGGAATACCCAGTAATTTGGCAGCCTCCTGGGCATCCTTAACAGCAGTCGAGTCAGACAGTTCACCAGGCAAAAGCTTCATAGTGATACCACAGACATTATATCCCTCTTCTAAAAGCAGGAAAGCGGCAGCTGAACTGTCAACCCCCCCGCTCATGGCAACAAAAACTTTTTTA
Source organism: Syntrophomonadaceae bacterium (assembly GCA_012839645.1). Lineage (GTDB taxonomy): Bacteria > Bacillota > DSM-12270 > Thermacetogeniales > Thermacetogeniaceae > Syntrophaceticus. The sequence goes on along the minus strand of DUMY01000151.1, from coordinate 5,469 downwards.
CGCACTATATACCTCCAGATACCAGCTGTCTATCCCCTGTTCTCCGCCCTTAGTCTTCCTACCACACCTGCCAGAACATCCAAAATATAATCAATATCATCTATGGTTGTAGAGCGGCCCACGGTTATCCTGATGGTTCCTGCCCCCTCTTCTTCTGACAAGCCGATAGCCTCAAGCACATGGGACAATTGTGAAGAACCGGAACTACAAGCAGAGCCTGTGGAAACAGCAATTCCCTCCTGGTCCAGCCCCACAAGCAAACAATCCCCTTTGGTGCCACGAAAACTGACATTGATATTGTGGGGGAGTCTTTTTTTGGCGTGTCCATTTAATTTAGCATCAGGTATCTGTGCCTTGATGCCTTCTATTAACCGGTCACTCAACATTTTATATTTCATGCTTTCCGAAAGATGTTCCTTGGCTGCGATCTCAGCAGCTTTACCCAACCCTACAATACCAGGGAGATTTTCGGTCCCTGGCCGGCAGACCCTTTCCTGCCCACCCCCATAAATAAGGGGTTCCAGCTGAACCCCCTCTCTAATGTAAAGCGCCCCTGCTCCTTTGGGACCATAAATCTTATGCGCTGAAATAGAAAGAAGATCAACTTGCAGATCTTCAACATTTAATGGGAGATAACCAGCTGTCTGGACTGCATCAGTATGAAAGATAATATCATGTTCCCGGGCAATTTTACCGATTTCGGGAACCGGTTCTATGGTACCGATCTCATTATTGGCATGCATAATAGTTATTAATATAGTATCCCGACGAATAGCTTTTTTAACATCGTCAGGATCCACAACCCCATCTCTATTTACAGGAAGAAATGTCACCTCAAACCCATTTCGAGCAAGCTTCTGACAGGGATCAAGCACCGCATGGTGTTCAATAGCAGAAGTGATAATATGTCTGCCCCGCTCTTTATATGACAGGGCGGTTCCCATAACAGCCAGGTTGTCCGCCTCTGTACCCCCACTGGTAAAGACGACCTCCTGCTGTCCAGCCCCGAGTAAACGAGCAACCCTCTCCCTGGCAACTTCCAGATGCTGCTTTGCAGCGCGGCCATAAAAATGGAGGCTGGAAGGATTTCCGAAATGCGTTTCCAGCACCTTGTGCATCTCTTGTAATACATCCGGATGAACTGGAGTCGTAGCTGCATGATCCAGGTAAACTTGTCTCCTTGGCATCATTACCCTACCTCCTTAAATAATAGTAGTCGGAAGCCTGAGGTCAGAGGTATGAACCACCCCACTAACCACCAATGTTATCTTATGTTTCTTTTTTTTGTAATGATTCAAGGTATGCTTTAATATATTTTTCCCTTCCGGATTCCGATGGCTCATAATATTTACGCCCCTGCAGAGGATCCGGCAAATACTGCTGAGGAACATAGTTTCTTTTATAATTATGCGGATATAGATAACCCTCTCCATGCCCCATACTTTTCGCTCCATAGTAGCTGGTATCCCGCAGGTGTTTAGGCACTTCCCCTAAATCTCCTTTCTCCAGATCCCGCAGTGCCCGTCCAATACCTTTATAAACACTGTTGCTCTTAGGAGCACATGCCACATAGAGTGCCGCTTCAGCTAAAAGCAGCCTCCCCTCAGGCATCCCGACATGCTCCACCCCTCGTGCAGCCGCTTCTGCTACTACCATAGCCATGGGATCCGCAAGCCCCACATCCTCAGCGGCATGAATAACGATCCTTCTGGCGATGAAACGAGGGTCTTCTCCCGCCTTCAACATACGTGCCAGCCAGTGTAAAACGGCATCCGGGTCAGAGCCTCGCATAGACTTAATGAACGCAGAGATAATATCATAATGCTTATCCCCTTCCCGGTCATAAACAACAGGTGCCTGCTGCACAGCAGCCGCAGCCTCCTCCAGTCCAATGTGGATTTTCCCATCGGGTCCTGGACGTGTAAGTTGTACCGCCATCTCCAACGCGTTGAGTAAAAACCGCGCATCTCCTCCGGAAAGGCGAATCCAGTGCTCCCTTGCCTCAGGGTCTACCTCTAACTGTAGCTTTCCGAGACCCCTTTCTGGATCAGAAAGAGCACGCTTCATAACCTTATTCAAATCCTCAGGTTTCAGGGGATAAAAAGAAAGAACCCGGGTTCGGGACAATAAGGGGGGATTAACTGAAAAATATGGATTTTCCGTTGTGGCACCGATCAGAATCACAATGCCCTGCTCCACTGCCGGCAGGAGCACATCTTGCTGTGCCTTGTTAAAGCGATGGATTTCATCAACAAAAAGTATGGTCTTTTGGCTGTAAAATTTTAAACGATCCCGGGACTCCTGCAGCACCTTACGCAGTTCCCTAACACCGGTGCTGGTTGCGTCAATCTGAACAAAGGCCGCCTTGGACATCTGCGCAGTGATCTTTGCCAATGTAGTCTTGCCCGTTCCAGGAGGGCCATAAAAAATCGCGGAAAAAGGATTGTCCGCCATTAGAGCTGTATGCAGCAGCTGGCCAGGAGCAACTAGGTGATCCTGGCCGGCAAACTCTTCAATAGTATCTGGCCGTAATCTATATGCAAGGGGGCCCTCCTCTTGCAGAGCCTTTTTCTGGGCATAATCAAACAGGTCCACCAGAAACACCCTCTTTTTACTTCCTGTTACTGTTCACTTACCACTACTCAAATCAATTTAGGCTAAATGCTGGCCAATAAAACTAGCTAATTCTCGCTTTGGGCGAAAACCGGTGAGCCTAGTAACCTCACTGCCATCCTGGAATAAGATCATCGTTGGTATGCTCAATATCTCGAACTTTTCTGCAGTTTCACGATTTTCGTCCACATTGACCTTGCAAAACTGAATCCGTTGCCCATAATCCTGAGCAAGCTCTTCTAGAACCGGTGCGAGCATCTTACAAGGACCGCACCAACCTGCCCAAAAATCTACAAGCACTGGAAGTTTTGCATCTTTCAGGTGTGCGGTGAAATTTTGATCAGTCAAAGAAATAATTTCTTCACCCATCATCTAGCCTCCTCCTGGCTTTTCCTACAGGATATAATTATTCCAACAACTCTGTCAAGAGCCCCGGAGCCAGACTGCACAATATTAGCATCCGAAGTGTTACCTCGGATGCACTGGGGACTGCCCTCCTTGCACACCCACATGATACACTGAGAACTGCCCCCTTGCATCCTATCCCCTCTTTTTCCGAAATGTTACCTGTGTGTTGAACCATTTATGTTACCCATGTCTGACCAAACATCTTTTTCTAACGACTAACGACCAACCACTATTATTGCTCCGGTTCCTGCTCTGGATGAGAGTCAGGAGGGATGATCTCCGGTCGCTCACTTCCAGGGTAGAGAGGAGCAGGTGTTGGCTGTGGTATTTCTAAAGGACTCATATCTGGACGTGGAATACGAAAATCAATCACATTCATCACCTCCCTGGGTTCTTAATCTTGGCCCATAATAGAATCGATCCCATATTTCTCAAAATGTTCGCGAAAATGCCTAATTACCTTCGGAGAAACACCTGCTTTTACTGCAATATCTTTATCATTTTTACCATCTCCAAGATCATTGAGAAATGTGTCAAAATCAATCCCCACATCTTCAACCATCGCTTTCAAACTTGGCTGCACACTCCAAGGAGGCCCTAATCCATACAATTTTCCTCACCACTTTCATAATATTCATGGTTGATTTGCTATGTAGTAACTATATAATAATGTGTGGAGTAATACACATTACTATTCATACCCCATATTATGCCAACCAACAGCCAGGAAAGCTGCAAGTACTCCAGGAGGAGTATCCATCTTTTATGTCGAATGATTTCTTATTTTGGGAAAGGAGAACGACATTGAAAAACTATCTCCAATTAACACGGCACACCGGCAACGCAACCTTATTTTTAGCTGCTGAAATGTCCTTAATCTCAACTCTTCAAGGTTTGCCTTTTCATATTCATGCCGAAGGACTACGCGGAACGGGAAAAACAACTATCATGCGTTCAGTCAAGCAAATTCTACCGAATATTACCAGGATCAAGGGATGCCTCTATAACTGCGATCCAAATAACCCGCACTGCCCTCAACACGCAAAACTAACACCCGAGGAGATCGCTGAAATCGGCACTGAAGAAATCCCTACACCCTTCCTGGAAATATCTCATTCAGCAAAAATCGGTACTGTAGCGGGAACCATTGACCTCAACAAGCTTACCAATCCTACACAACCGGAGGCTGCTCTTTTACCTGGCATCATACCTCAAGCACATCGCGGTATTATCTTTGTGGACGAGATCAACAGACTGGCGGATACTTCCCCGGAGATCACCGATGTTCTGCTGGATGCTATGGGTACCAAACCCGGACGCATCCAAATAGAGGAAACAGGACTTCCACTTGTTGATGTTTCGGTATCGGCCTCTGTTTGGGCAGCATCAAATCCAGATGAGGAACCGGGGCCACTGGCTGAAATCCGGAGACAGCTTTCCGACCGTTTTGACCTGGTAATTCCCATGGGCAGGCCATCCACACCTGAAGAAGTTGTGGATATTCTAAAAATGGATGAGTCCAGTGATGACCGCGAGCTTTCCGCACAAGAGCAAAGCCACCTGGAACAGCTGAAAACCAACATCGAAAACATTGCCCAGCAGCGCGACCTTGAAATGCCCGACTACCTGACAAACTTTCTGGCAAATCTCTACATCAACTATAACATTGAAAGCCTAAGAGCATTAGAAGCCATCCGGCAGGCGGCCATCCTTCACACCTGTTTACGAAAGAGAAACCAGGTGATAATCAGTGATATCATAACAGTACTTCCCCTGGCTCTTTATCACCGGGTAAGCCCTGCTACACTAACTGAAATAATGAACACAGTTAACAGCAACCGAATGATGGGAAATGACAACAAGAAAAACGGATCCGGGTTCAGCTTACCCCGTTTTTTTCAGCAAAAACAGGCAGAACCCCAGCAGTTCGCTGAAAGCGCACCTCCGGAAAAAGCACGGTCACTGCGCGACCTTCCGGAAAACGGGTTGATTAAGAAAGAAAAGGAATCTTAAATATGATAAGAGAAGTGGTTTCATGCCCGAAATCCTGATTTTAGAAAAACTCACCCCCAAACAGCTTGAAGAGCTAATAACCCAAATTTCCGTCAGTCTATCCCAGAAACAGGGATTTAGGATCGGGGAATCTACTGTTGTCAGCCACTATATACACAGCATCAACCCCCTCCATCCTGAGGAAATCCGCATACTTGTGAATAGAGATGTGGGGCTGTCTTTGGCACACCAAAAAAGCCCCGGTCATGTAATCCATGTTGATGTATACCATGAACCTGCCCTGATCGAAATTAGGCCGCTGGCTGTAGCCCTTGCTCATACAGTAAGAGTTTATCTAAACTACTGCCATAAAGGCAGGGATATTGAACCACTACTGCGCTCCTTTTATGAGCAAATAGCTTTTAGAACAGGCGAAGGGTTGGAAAGCTTGAAAGA
>DUMY01000013.1 GCA_012839645.1 Syntrophomonadaceae bacterium | reverse complement strand
GAAAGGGGTTTTTGCTGTGAAAAAAAGGCTCATAGCTATAGCTGTCTGTGTTCTCTCACTTTCTATGCTGTTTTTGGGGGGCTGTGGGGAGCCTCAGGAAAGTGCTGATCAATTAGAAAAGGTAACTGTGATCCTGGATTGGACACCGAACACCAACCATACCGGGGTCTATGTTGCCCAAGAGATGGGTTATTACAAAGAAGAAGGGCTTGATGTGGAGATCACCCAGCCAGGTGAGGGCGGCACAGCCCAGTTGATTGCTGCTGACCAAGGGGATTTCGGCTTCAGCTACCAGGAGGAGATGACCATCGCCCGTACCAAAGGGCTCCCGGTAAAAGCCGTAGCAGGGGTAATCCAGCACAACACATCAGGCTTTGCGTCTCCGTTGGAAAAAGGGATCAAAACCCCTGAGGATTTTGAGGGGAAGAAGTATGGTGGCTGGGGTTCCCCTGCAGAGGAAGCGATGCTGAAGGCATTAATGCAGCAGGTGGGAGCTGACTTTGACACCGTAGAGATGATCAATATCGGTGCTGCAGACTTTTTCTCCAGTGTCGAAAAGGATGTGGATTTCTCCTGGATCTACTGGGGTTGGACCGGGGTTGAATCAGAAATAAGGGGTGTTCCTTTGAACTTTATCCAGGTGCGTGATTACCATGAGGCCCTGGACTTTTATTCACCGGTGCTGATTGCCAGTGACAAGACCATCGAAAAGAATCCAACACTTGTGGAAAAGTTTATGAAGGCTACTGCCAGAGGGTATCAATACTGTATGGATAATCCGGAAAAGGCCGGGGAAATTCTCCTGGAAAGTGTTCCGGAACTGAATAAAGATCTGGTGATCGAGAGCCAGCAGTATCTGGCAAAGGAATACCAGAGTGATGCTAAAAGATGGGGTGAGATGTCCCTGGAGCGGTGGAAGAAGTATGCTGATTGGATGTACTCCCAAGAGCTGATCGAAAAGCCCCTGGATGCTGAGAATGCCTTTACCAATGATTTTTTACCGGAGGAGTAAGAATTGCCAGAGATAATTGTGGATGGGATCAGTAAAACTTTAGGCGGGCTGCTGACACTGGGTGAGATCAGCCTCATGGCTATTGATCAGGAGTTTGTTGGGATCCTGGGTCCGAGCGGCTGCGGGAAAAGCACTCTGTTCAACATTATCTCAGGGCTGATGCTGCCAGATGCCGGGAGGGTGATTATCGACGGACAAGACTTTACCGGAGTCACCGGACGGGTAAGCTATATGCACCAGAAGGACCTGCTTCTGCCCTCCTGCAGCATTCTGGATAACACCGGCATCCCCTTGGTCTTGAAGGGGGTGCCGAAGCGAAAGGCCAGAGCTGTGGCAGCAAAGTATTTTGAACAGTTTGGGCTGGCGGGTTTTGAGGATTACTATCCATCTCAGCTTTCCGGTGGGATGAGGCAGAGAGCGGCCCTGCTCAGGACCTACCTTTTCTCCAGTGACATCATGCTCCTTGATGAGCCTTTTGCTTCACTGGATGCCATCACCAAAAGGAAGATGCAGGTCTGGCTGTTAGGGGTGTTTAAGGAGCTGCACCCCACAGTTCTCTTTATCACACATGATGTGGATGAGGCACTTTTCCTATGTGACCGAGTGTATGTGCTTTCTGAGTGCCCCAGCAAGGTTTGCTTGGAGGTGAAGGTCCCCTTCTGCAGACCCAAAAGCTCACGCACCATCACAGATCCCAGCTATGGTAAACTGCGGGATGAGATACTGGAAGCCCTGTCTATTTGAACTCAGATCACGGGGATGTCAGATCAGGGGACGGTTCTCCTGATCTGTTCTTTCCCCCTTGACTATTCTTTGAGCTATTCTGGTAATTCCCGATAATAGAAGACCGCTAAAATTCCCGAAGCCACACGGATAACTTGTGGCGTATTTTTGATGACATTGGAGATGCCAAACTGCCACAAGCTGTTTAATTCGACGTTTTCTAGGGGGTACTGGAAGCCCTCCAGGGTTACCCCAGTTGCCCCGTCACCTAAAGCCAGTACAGATACGGTATTTCCTATTTTACCTGAAAATTTTAAAGAGTCCTTCACCAGGTAAATAGCCATTATTGGAGAGTCAAATTGTACAATTTTACCGAGCATCACGAAATTGGCAGCACTATAAAGATTGGAAAGGGTATGATCCAGGCGTGATCCAGTACCTCCCCAGATGGAGATCTCATCTGCACCTAATTTATCTGCTAGTTCTAGTGAAATTTGGGTATCTGTATTATCCTTTTGAGAAGGGTGGCGGGAGAATTGAACCCCTTTCTTCTCCATATATTTCCGATCATCATCATTGATGGAGTCCAAATCTCCTACTATCCAGTTCGGGGTAATGCCTAATTTCCTTGCCCAACCCGCACCGCCGTCAACACAGATTACCTGATCAAACTCTCCTTTGTGTTCTGTATACCATTCTAGGCGCCCGTATTCTCCGTTCGTCATAATCAATATCTTCATGACCGGCAGTCTCCTTTGTCAGCAAAATATAACATAATGTCTTGGAAGTCGTCAAAGTGGACAGCAGCTATGCCGTTTTCCATACAGTATTCATATAAAACATCCTTTGCAAAAACCAAATCAGCCCGCTCTGCGGGACAGGTATCAGAGCAGCTCATATGAGTATCATAATAGCAAAAAAGATGCCATGTACAGCGTTTTGATGTTCATCTGGTAGGGAATTCCCAGTTTATTTATAGAGTATCCTTTAGATAGCGTTTTGTGGCGTTTTTTAAGCTGCTAAAAACAAAAATAAAATCCTTGTGAGGAGGGGGATAGGGGAGTGATCCGATTTGTTACAGTAGGTGTTACAGAATGTAACATCCACCCTGCAAACAGATTCTTATTGGTTTTGAATCTGTCTGTAGTGACAACAAAAGATCCACTTAAAATTGATATAAGCTTACCACATTACCTCCTTTGTTATTTTATAACATATATACCAGCTGTGTCATTATTTATCCTATAAATGAAGGAATTTTGACGATTGATGTCAAACCATATTTACTACCCAAAACTATATTATGGGAGTAGGAGGTGATTAGCCAGTGCGTTTTATCAAGAAAAAGCTTTTACCGGCTCTTGGCGTTTTACTGATCTGTGGCCTGCTTTTACCATGCATCTCAGAAGCCGCTTCTTACACTGTGAAATCCGGCGATTCACTCTGGGCCATAGCAAATCGGTACAACACTACTGTAGCCAAGCTGCAGCAGCTCAACAACATCACCGGATCACTGATTTACCCGGGGCAGGTGCTGCAGGTGAATGGTAAATCTGCTCAGAAACCAAATCCACCTGCTTCCGAACCAAGTGCTCCTAGCGGCAGCACTTACACAGTGAAATCCGGTGACTCACTCTGGGCGATAGCAAATCGGTACAATATGACTGTAGCCAAGCTGCAGCAGCTCAACAACATCACCGGAGCACTGATTTACCCGGGGCAGGTGCTGAAGGTGAACGGTGAACCCGCTCAGAAACCGAATCCACCTGCTTCTGAACCAAGTGCTCCCAGCAGCAGTACTTATACAGTGAAATCCGGTGACTCACTTTGGGTGATAGCGAACCGACACGGGATCACTGTCAACAAGCTGATGAGCCTCAACAACTTAAAGGGAACTACCATTTACCCCGGTCAAGTGCTCAAAGTTAGTGGACAGGCTTCGGGAAGCAACCCGAGCCGTGGCGGCAGTTCAATTGTCCAAACAGCCTACCGCTACGTGGGTGTTCCATATGTTTGGGGAGGCACGTCACCATCGGGATTTGACTGCTCAGGTTTGGTTAAGTACGTGTATTCCAAAAACGGGATTAATCTCCCTCGTGTAGCCTGTGACCAGGCAAATGCCGGGACGAAGATAAGGAGCATGTCACAACTCCAGCTGGGAGATATTGTTTGTTTCTCCGGCAGTAGAAACGGTTATGTTGACCATGTCGGCATCTACGTTGGAAACAATAAGATTATCCACACCAGCAGCAGTGCTAGACGAGTTATTGAAGCTTCTCTGAGCGGCAGCTGGTTCCAGCAGACATTTGTCCATGGTGTTCGCGTATTGTAGCAACTGCGGGGAAAAACTTATTTTAAGCAAAAGCAAAACGGCCAGGATAACATATATTGGAGTCCTGGCCGTTACTTGTTTTTTGGAGGTCATGCTTGATTTAGTATCAGTGTATTCTTGACAGCAGTGTAATTTGCTTCATTTTTTTAAATAAAAATTCGTCATGTTTGCAATAAGCAAGCCGACACTACAGCAAACTTGGTTCCGTATTTTGTTTTAATGCTCAATCTATAAGTAAAGATTTTGTAAAGCCGAAGTGAATAAAAAATAAAAGAGGGGCCTTCTTCAGTAGAGGCCCCTCTTTGCTGTATATTATTAACGGCCGAGAAGCTGCAGCACCATCTGCGGCTGCATGTTGGCCTGAGCAAGCATAGCTGTTGCTGCCTGCTGTAGGATATTCATCTTGGTGAACTCCATCATTTCAGCAGCCATGTCCACATCGCGGATACGGGATTCAGCAGCCGAAAGGTTCTCCGCGGAAGTACCCAGGTTGTTGATGGTATGCTCCAGGCGGTTCTGATAAGCACCGAGTTTGGAGCGTTCTTCGGATACTTTTTCGACAGATTCTTGTATTGTTGTAATGGCTTTATCTGCAGTGGCTTGAGTGGAGATATCTATTCCACCTACAGTAAACTCGGTTACACTTGTATCAGTAGCAAAATTAACTAAGTCGTTGCTAGATAAATCTTTCACTGCTCCAGTAGCACTATCGTAAGTACCAATCTTAGCACCGGTAGAATTTAATACATCAGTACCACTAATGGTGTAGTCTCCTGCTTGTAGTCCGTTGTTTTCTACATAAGCTGTTGCGGTAACATCAGTTCCATCAGACTTTATTGTGCCTTGGGTTATTGCTTCAGAGAAATTGAACATCTCAGCTGGAGTAGTAGCATCCATATCCTTCCATATCTTTCCGTCTTCACTTTGCCCAACTTGTACCCCCTCGCTGTTCAGGAGCTTATAATCACTATCTGAAACCTTCTCAACAGTATAACTACCTGCTTCAGGAACAGTTGTTGCCGTAGCTTTTAGCTCTACAGCAACTTTCCCAGCCATATTTAAAGCATAGCCCCTCATATCTTCCACTGAAAGTGAAAGGTTCTGGCTTTCATTCGCTCCAATATGGAAAGTACAATCGAAACTACCGTTTAATAATTTTTGTGTGTTGAACTCAGTGTTATTACCAATGCGGGACAGTTCTTGGGAAAGCTGGTTGACCTCTTTTTGAAGTTCAGCACGGTCTGTTTCTGTATTGGTATCGCTAGCTGACTGAACAGCTAGTTCACGCATACGCTGTAGAATACTATGGGTTTCGTTTAAAGCGCCTTCAGCAGTTTGAATCAGCGAAATACCATCCTGGGCGTTACGGGAAGCCTGATCCAGACCCCTGATTTGCCCTCTCATCTTCTCACTGATGGCCAGGCCAGCAGCATCATCTCCAGCCCTGTTGATGCGAAGCCCTGAAGACAATTTCTCCAAGGACTTATTGCCCAACATCTGGTTGGTGCTTAACTGACGATACGTGTTCAACGCCGCAATATTATGGTTGATTCTCATTTTTATCCTCCTTGAATTATTTCGCGCGTCCTTGCGCTTTTGATTTCGCTCCATTATGGAGCATTGCCCCTATACTTTCCTAAAACCGTGATCGTTTAGCTGCAGTTGATCAGGGGCTGATCACTTGCAGCCCTTCTCCTTTGCTCCCTCCTTTCTCTCCTGATTACATCCCTTGCACCGGGTAAGGTGCCTTTACAGGTCACCTCAAGCGCAAAGGGAAACTACTATAATCCCGGTTACTTATATTATCGGATTATCTCCGGGAGAATTTAGTCCTAAATTCCATGACTTTTTTCCTAATGCAACAAATATCATGCTGTAGCACCTTTTTTTTGCTGCTTTTGCCTGGATTGCCTTGCTATAGTGCAAACTATAGCGACAAAAAATAAGAACGCCGGTGGCTTTTCGCCTATCAGCCTTGGAGCCGGATGGAATTACCTAATCCGGGGATCGGCATTGTTTGCCTTAGTCAGCATCAGTAACCATTAACAGTTGACGGCACACTAAGTCCTTGCTAAAATAAAAGAGCAGAATAGTAGGATGGCAGGAAGATAATTTTTGCTCGTGGTAGTACGGCCGGATGGTAGGAGCGTCTTGAATATTGCAAATAACAGGCACTCCGGCTAGGAGTGTCTTTTTTTATGTTCCTGCAATCCAATTAGGAGGGAGAAAACTTGAGGAAGTTACTGGCGTGGGGAATGATGTTTGTTTTGATGCTGACGGTTATGACCGGATGTGGGGAAAGCTCTCGAGATACCGGTGGGCAGCAGGACGGAGAGAAGAATGTCAAATTGGGTATTATCCAGGTCGCGGAGCACCCAGCCCTGGATGCGGCCCGGGAGGGTTTCTTGGACACCTTGGAAGCCAACGGTTATGTGGAAGGAAAGAACTTGATTGTTGACTATGGAAACGCTCAGGGTGATCAGACGGCATTGAAAACCATTGCCAAAAAGCTGGTGACCGGCGATTGTGATTTGATCCTGGCGATCGCCACCGATTCCGCCCAGGCTGTGGCAGCGGAAACAACAAAGATACCGATTCTGATCACTGCGGTGACAGACCCGGTAACTGCCAAACTGGTGCAGTCTAACGAAAAACCTGGCACAAATGTAACAGGTACCAATGACATGAATCCTGTTAAGGAGCAGGTGGAGCTGCTGCAAAAACTGGCCCCCAAGGCGAAGAGAATTGGGGTTGTCTACAATGCCGGGGAGGTCAATTCTGTGGTACAGGTCGATATGGTGAAGGATACCGCTTCCAAGGCGGGGCTGAAGGTTGTCGAAGCCACTGTTTCCAATACCAGTGAGGTGATGCAGGCATCACAGTCCCTGGTGGGAAGAGTTGATGCCTTCTATATTCCGACAGATAATACGGTCTCTTCATCTGTTGAATCGATCATCAAGGTTGCTGAGGCCAACGCCCTCCCGGTTGTTGTGGGGGAAGCAGCCATGGTTGACCGTGGTGCCCTTGCTACCATTGGCATTGACTACAACAAGCTCGGCAAGCAGACCGCGGAGATGGCCCTCAGGGTTTTAAAGGGAGAAAAACCACAGGTTATGCCTGTAGAAGGGCAGAAGGACATGGATCTGGTGCTGAACATGAAAGCAGCCCAGGCGATGAAAGTCACCGTACCGGAAGAGATGAAAGCACAGGCAGCAAGAGTTATCGAATAACAGGTTGCGGTTGCAACGCGGCTGCAGCGCGAATATCTGACAGCAGACATGATAAGGATTTTAGATCGGAGTGGAGAAATTGCTTTATGTACTGGCGGGCACACTGGAACAAGGACTACTATTCGCTTTGATGGTGCTGGGTGTATACCTCACCTTCCGTGTACTGGATTATGCAGACTTGACAGTTGATGGAAGTTTCACAATGGGAGGGGCTATTGCGGCTGTCATTATTTTCTCCGGAGGAAACCCCTGGCTGGCTACACTGGCGGCTATTTGTGGGGGACTCTTGGCGGGAACCATCACCGGGCTGTTGCATACTGTTTTCAAGATTACCCCTCTGCTTTCAGGAATTTTGACTATGACTGGCCTTTACTCGGTCAATTTACGCATTTTGGGGCGGGCCAATGTGCCTCTTCTGAGGGCAGATACAGTAATCACCAGGTTTAATTCTTGGCTGCCCACAGACAGTATTTATGGAGCTTCTCTGCTGGGCCTAATTATCGTGGTGCTGGCAGTTGTTGCGCTGTACCTATTTTTAAAGACAGAGGTCGGCCTGGTTCTCCAGGCGACAGGTGATAATGAACAGATGATCCGGGCCCAGGGTGTTAATACCAACCATATGAAACTCCTGGGCCTGGCCCTCTCCAATGGAATGGTTGCCTGCTCCGGAGCGCTGGTGGCGCAGAACCAGCAGTTTGCCGATGCAGGAATGGGGATCGGGATGATTGTAGCCGGCCTGGCATCAGTAATCATCGGGGAAGCCATTTTTGGCAAGCGCACCCTCTTGCAGCACATCATTGCTGTGGTGTGCGGCTCAGTGGTTTACAGGGCGGTGCTGGCACTGGTGCTGCGGTTGGGGTTGGCACCAACAGACTTTAAGCTGCTGACAGCCTTGATCGTAGTGGTGGCACTGGCTTCACCACAGGTAAAAGGCTGGCTGGGAAAGGGAAAAAACAACCGGAAAGGAGAGACCCTCGATGCTTGAGTTGACAGATATTTGTAAGGCGTTTGAGAAGAATACAGTTAATGAAAAGGTGGCCCTTGATCAAGTTTCTCTTTCACTGAACAGCGGGGAATTCGTCACACTGGTCGGAAGCAATGGGGCAGGTAAATCCACCCTGTTAAATGCTATCGCCGGTGTCTACCTTCCAGACTGCGGGAGAATAATGCTGGACGGCAGAGAAATCACCCATCTTTCCGAGCACCAGCGGGCGACCTGGATCGGCCGTGTCTTTCAGAATCCTTTGACAGGCACCGCACCACAGATGACCGTTGAAGAAAACCTGGTGATGGCGTGGAAGCGCGGCCAGCGCCGGAGGCTCAGGAAGGCGATTCGCTCCCAGGAGCGCTCCTTTTTCAGCGAACAGCTGGCCACACTTGGATTGGGTCTTGAGGATCGCCTTACCACAAAGGTCGGGCTTCTCTCCGGCGGGCAGCGGCAGGCCTTGACTCTCCTGATGGCAACCCTAAGAAAGCCGCAGCTGCTCCTGCTTGATGAGCATATTGCATCACTGGATCCGCGTACCGCTGACATAGTCATGGATCTTACCTGCCGGATCGTCAACGAACAGCAGCTGACAGCTATCATGGTCACCCACAACCTGGAGCAAGCCCTGGATGCCGGGACGCGGACAGTAATGATGCATGAGGGGCGGATTGTGCTGGATATTCAGGGACCGGAGCGAAAACGCATGAACGTCATGGATCTGATGAACCTCTTTGAAAAGAACAGCGGCGCAAACCTGAACAGTGATCGAGTTCTGCTTGCTGCAAGAGCTTGAAAGCATGGCACCGGTTACCACCCGACTTTTCAGATCTATATCTTATGGTATTATATTAAGTAGATGTTAATTTGAATTAAACATGATGATTATGATTAGTACGGCAGATACCGGTGGTGTATATGTTGGGGCATAATATGAATAAATGCAATTTAAGGAGGCGGTTTTCTCATGTTTGGTTTTTTACCTAATATTGGTCCCTGGGAGTTAATCTTAATATTTGCTATTGTACTGATTATCTTTGGGCCTGGTAAACTTCCGGAGGTAGGGAAGTCTCTTGGTAATGGTATAAGGGAGTTTCGCAAGGCTAAAGTTTCCGATGATATTGTGAATGATACATCAGATAGTGTAGAAAAATAGAGGTTGCGTTAAATAGTGACAAATTTTTGCGTTCGGATTTTCTCCGTTCATATTCTTGACGACACAGTTTTGCCTTGTCCAAAGGGAGTATATTTGCGTAGCTCCAGGGGGAACCCCCCTGGTTTTTTTATTGGCAGCTTGGGGCGGTTGCTCATAGAAGAATACCGTCACTCATTGTTTTGCCATGGCAGGAATATCAATACTCTTATAGAAGCAAACTTTTAACGAAGAAACTGCTGTCGTCTTTGTTTTTGCGGGTGTCTTTACTACTGATTTTGGAATCGATTTTATTCTGATTAAATCAGGGAAAGGAGTAGATTATGCAGAAGTTTTTTCTCAACAAGCTGTTTGACCGTGTCGAGGGTGGCTCTTTTGATGTGAAGTACTGGGACGGCAGTATTGAGCATTTTGGGGAAGGTGAGAGCGCATTTACTATTATTCTTAGTAAGCCTTTTCCGGAAAAGGAGATTATTGATGACCCTGTCCTGTTTTTTGGTGAGGCGTACATGGGTGGGGACATTGATTATGAAGGGAATCTACGTACTATTTTAGACCTGGCTTATAAGAATAAGGACATCTTTGAAAAAGAAAGTAAAGTGTTGGGGAACATCTCTAAATTAATACCCAAGTCGCCAAACCGCAATAGGAAAGACATAAAGTACCATTATGATATCGGTAATGATTTTTACAGCCTGTGGTTGGATGAGAGCATGACTTATTCTTGTGCCTATTTTGAACAGCCGGATAATTCGCTGTACCAGGCGCAGATGAATAAGGTCGATTATTTATTAAGAAAACTGAACCTGAAAGAGGGACAGACTTTACTGGATATCGGCAGCGGTTGGGGTGAGCTGATTATCCGTGCCGCTAAGCAGTATGGGGTTAAGAGCTTAGGGGTTACCCTCAGTGAAGAACAGGTTGAGAAAACCAAGGAACGAATAAAGGATGAGAATCTGGAGGGCATGGTGGATGTAAAACTCCAGGATTATCGTGAGTTGGCTTCTTCTGGGGTTCAGTTTGACCGGCTGGTGAGTGTGGGGATGCTGGAACATGTAGGCCGGGCGAATATACCGGATTTTATTGCTGCTGTTGATTCTCTACTCAAAAATAAGGGGGTATTTGTGCTCCACACAATTACCAAACAGGTTGAATCGGAAAGCAATGCCTGGATGGAACGCTATATTTTCCCGGGGGGTTATATACCTTCAATAAGGGAGTTTGTAGCAACACTGCCGGAGCATGATTTTTATATTAAGGATATGGAAAGTTTGCGGCTGCATTATGCTCGGACACTGGAGTTCTGGGCTGACAATTTCGAAAAGAATTTAGATGCAGTGCGCAAGAAGTTCGATGAGCCTTTTATTCGCATGTGGCAGGTTTATCTGAATTCATGTATCTACGGCTTCCGCTATCGGGTGGTAGATCTTCATCAGTTTATACTGGAGAAAGGTATAAATAATGAACTGCCCATGACTAGACATTACCTATATAAATAATGCGTCACTTAAGCTGAATGGATAGAATAAAAAAACCGCCTTCGTTTCATGCATGAAGACGGTTTTTTTGTAGATTATCTCAGCCTATAGCCTAGCCTTCAAGAACGGTCTTTCCCGCAACATATCCCCAAGTAAGGGCGCGTCCATGGCTGTTACCTGGAATAATGGTGGGATAGTCGACACCGTAGAGGCCGCCTGCTGTGTTGCCTACTGCGTAAAGACCTGGAATCGGTTTTTGTTCTTTATCAAGCACACGGAGATTAGCATCACAATTTAAACCGCCAGGCACTGCAAGCAGTGCACCGCCAAATTTGAGAGCGTAAAATGGTGGTTTCTCGATTGTGGTGAGAAGCTCTGGGCGTTTGCCGAAATCGACATCTTTTTTGGCTTTGACAATTTCATTGTAACGGTCGACAGTTTTCTTAAATGTATCAACCGGAACATCGATTTTTTTAGCGAGCTCTTCTATTGTGTCGGCTTTCCAGCCCACTTTGCCTTGTTCAACATACTCCTGAATGGTCTTTTTGTCAAAATCAGGTGTCCACTCCTGTCCGAGGAGGCGTCCCATTGAATCCCAGAATAAACTTCCTCCATAAGGAATGCTTTCAGCAACTTCTTTGGGCCATTTGGAGTCAAAAATGCTGTATGCCCAGGGTCCTTTAGGCTGGCGCATTGCACCAAGCGATTTGCCCTGTGGCCAGGTATCCTCATTCATGAAACGGTTGCCTTCTTGATTGACAAATAAGAAGAAATAGCTTATCCAGGCAAATGCCTGCGGGTGAATCATCGTTGGAAATGGTGCCTCTTCCATAGTCCCACCGACCCACATCGCCATTTTGTGGCCGTCTCCGGTGTTATGTCCAACAGGTGTATATTGAGACCCGTTGGTTTTTAGGGCGATAGGAGCAAACGCTTCACACATTTCCTCATCTCCACTAATATCTCCTGTGGCAAGAATTACACCCTTAGAGGCGTTGAATTGTTTATATCCGTCTTTTGCCTTGGCAATTACTCCACTCACCTGGTTGCCGTCTTTAACAAGCTGTTCTGCCGGTGTTTCAAAGAAAAATTTAACTCCAAGTTTTTCAGCATCGTTGTATAGTACCAAGCTGACATCTGCTCCGGGTTCTTTGCCTTCTTTCATCATCGGTCCACCCAAGAACATGTGAGTGCCTGGATACTCTTTATATACCTCTCCCTTATAGTAGCTGTCCAGTAGTCCAACTTTCAAGCCCGCTGCCTCAGCCTTGTCCAGAAACCAGTCCATTGCTGGACCGCTTTGGTTCATAAACAGCCAAACGTGCTCTTCATTAATGCGGTTACCGCATTTGGCGATCCATTCTCTAGCTAATGTGTATTTGTCATTGACGAGGTTGGCTTTTTTCATTTCCCGTGATTCCACAACACCGAAGTGTCCACCACGACCGGTCCAGGTTTTACCTTTCTCGATTACAGCAACTTTGGCGCCCTCTTCTGCGGCACGAACCGCAGCAGATAAGCCTGAGAGTCCAGCACCCACTACAACCACATCAGCTTCGACGGTTTCCTTGATCTCTGAGGCTGCAATCTCCTTTGGAGGTGTTTCCCAACTGTATGTTTTTTTGGCAGCATCCCCATCGGCTGGGGTTTTTTGCTTGTCTTCTTTGGGGCCACAGCCAGCAAGCATGCCAACAGAGGCAATTCCCGCTGTGCCAATTGCCGCTCCCTTAAGGAACGACCTTCGTGAGATTCCTTTTTTGGATTTTTCTTCAGAACTCATTATAATTTCTCCTCCTATTTTTATTACATGTTCTTTGGTCTGAAAGGTAGAAGGCTGCTTTCAGTTATTCCGCTACAACAAATTGTCCAGCAAGACGACCGAAAGTAATACAGCGTCCATGGCTGTGACCGGGGAATATCGTAGGATAGTCCTGTGCAAAGAAACTGCCGGCTGTATTCCCAGCTGCATACAGGCCAGGAACTACACTGTCGTTTTTATCCAATACCTGCATTTTATTATTAATTCGTAAGCCACCTGTAATTACGAGTAGTGCACTCTTCAATGAACCGGCGTAAAAAGGTGGTTTCTCAATTGGAAACAGCAGTTCTGAACGCTTTCCAAAGTCGAGATCCTTTCCTTGTTTAGCCAGTTCATTGTATCTAGCCACAGTAGCCTTAAAGTTGTCGACGGGTACTTTCATTTTTTCCGCCAACTCTTCAATGGAGTCCGCTTTTAACACTAATTTTTTTTCAAGATGCATTTTGAGCGTCATTTTTTCTGCTTCTTTGTTCCATGGTTCTTTGTGCTTTCTTGCAACTTGATCCCAAAACATTCCCCCGCCTTTTTCCAGTGTTTTCGGGAGAACCTCCAAGAAATTGTCATCATAAACTGACCAACCTATCTTATCCGGCTGCATAGTCTTACTAACACATCCTGCCTGAGCAGTTATATCCTCGTTTTCGTAACGCAGCCCATGCTTGTTTACATGAAGGAAGCAGTAGCTCCATGCTCCTGCTTGAGTATGAATCATAGCGGCATGAGGCTCAGCCTTTTGCATTGCCGCACCAACCCATAATCCCATTTTGTGCCCATCACCTGTATTAACTCCCTGGGGGGTATATATCTTGAAATCCACGTCATTGGCTATAGGGCAGTATCTGTTGGTCATTTCCTCGTCACCTGAATAATCTCCTGTACAGAGGATTACACCTTTTTTTGCATTGAAGCAGGTATAATTGCCTTTAGTTCCGCCAATGACACCGGTAACGCGGCCCTTGTTGTCCTTCCGAACAAGCTGTGCAGCAGGGGTTTCATAATGAATATCTACCCCGTGTTTCTTTGCATTTTGTTCCAGAACCGAGGCAACATCCTCATTGTAAGCAAATTTTGCTTCATTGGGCCCACCAACGAACATATGGGTGACAGGGTATTCATAATAGTCCGGTCCCTTGTAATTTGCTCCCCACATTACTGTTTCTAATCCCGCTGCTTCTGTCATATCCATGAGCCAATCCATAGATTCGCCGCTTTTGTTTACGAATAGCCAATGCAGATCTTCTCTAACTCTATGCCCAGACCATCTAATTAGGTCTCTAACAGCCTGTACCTTGTCTACTTTAATGCCTAATTTTTTCTGAAGCCTGCTGTCAACAGCAGCGTTGTGCATACCACGAGCTGTAAATGTCTCGCGTTTTTCAATCAGAACTGTTTTAGCACCTGATTCAGCTGCTGATACCGCTGCACACAATCCAGCCAGTCCTGCTCCGACCACTACCACATCCGCGTCTACCGTTTCCTTGATCTCGCTATCTGGTATTTGTGCGGGTGGTGTTTCAAAGCTTGCTTTTCCGGTTTTGTCGCCATCTCCATCAGCTGAGGTTTTCTGATCTTTTTCTTTGGGGCCACAGCCAGCAAGCATGCCAACAGAGGCAATTCCCGCTGTGCCAAGTGCTGCCCCCTTAAGAAACGACCTTCGTGAGATTCCTTT
>DUMY01000150.1 GCA_012839645.1 Syntrophomonadaceae bacterium | reverse complement strand
TTGTGGTTTATGCACAGGGATGCCCTCATCGCTGTGAGGGTTGCCATAATCCTGAAACCTGGGATTTTGGGGGAGGAAAAGAGATAAATGAAGATGATCTTGTTTTATTGATCAGTGATACTCGATTGTTGAGCGGAGTTACTTTCTCCGGGGGAGAACCCTTTTCACAGGCTGGGGCATTTGCTTCACTGGCAAAACGGGTCAAGTCACTGGGTTTGGATATTGTTACCTATACTGGGTATACTTTTGAAGAGATCTTGGAGATGTCAATAAAGGACGAAGATATAAAAAGGCTGCTGGAGAATACTGATCTGCTGGTGGATGGTCCCTATCTTGCTGCAGAGAGAGATTTAAGTGTGCCTTTCCGCGGCTCCGGGAATCAGCGGTTTCTTGATATCAAGGCCTCCTTGGCAGCAGGTCGAGCTGTGGGTAAATAGGGGTCGGATCTCTGACCTCCTGTCTTTTGACTTCTATTTTCCGGAGTTTTGATTAGAGGTTAGTTTGGAGCGATTATATGGAGTTTGTTTTGAAACAGCAGCAGGAGGAACTGCCTTATCTGTACCTGCCTCTTTTTGGCGATGGGGGGGCACGGGCACTTTTTACTACACGCCTTGGCGGGGTTAGCAGGGGATGCTATTCCTCTCTAAACCTTGGTTATCATACAGGGGATCAACCCGATGCTGTGACAGCAAACAGGAGACTGACTGCCCAGGCTCTGGACATTAAGGATGATAGATTTTTTACGGTAAACCAGGTTCACGGTGACCGCGTCTTGGTAATCGAGAGTGAGACAGATGTTTTCTCGAAAAAAGGTAGCAGAGCAGATGCCATGGTTACCCACCTTCAAGATGTTGCTTTGACAATTTTTTGTGCCGACTGCCAGGCGGTTTACATCTATGACCCGCTACAACGGGTAATTGCCATCGCTCACTCCGGATGGCGGGGCACTGTAGCACGGGTGGCTGCCAATTGCCTGCAGGTAATGTCACACCTCTACGGAAGTAGGCCGCGGGACTGCCGGACTGCGCTTTCTCCAGCTGCGGGTTGTTGCTGCTATGAGGTGGGGGAGAATGTTTGCGCTGCAGTGAAAGAAGCCTTTCCTGGCCTGTGGCAAAGGTTGCTGGCCAAAAAGGATACCGACAGGTGGCATTTCAAAATATCACAGGCAAATTCCTTGGTTTTGCAGGATGCAGGAGTCAGAAAGGAGAACATCTGTATAAGCAAACTATGTACCATCTGCCGTCAGGATATCTTCTTTTCTCATCGTGGTAGCAAAGGAACAACCGGAAGAATGGCGGCAGTGTTGATTCAATGAGCAAGGTGAGGTGAAGGAGATGGGTTGTCACTGCAAAGGAGGACTCAACCAACCAAGGGAGGTGACCCTAAAGGTAGCGGGTATGAACTGCCAGCACTGCCAGAAGGCGGTGGAAGATGCTCTCAAGAACCTGGAGGGGGTTAAGGATGTACAGGTAGATCTGGAGCAGGGGACTGTAAGGGTCAAGTATAATCCTATTGAGGTTGGTCTGACTGAGTTCAAAGATACCATCCAGGATGCCGGTTACGAGGTGCTCTAGGTGTCGAAACAGTTCTCAACGAGACGGAACCGGAAACTAAAAAAAGATTTCAGAAAAAAGGTGAGCAGTCTTGTTGGTAGGCTGATTCTGCTTTTTTTTATTATTATCGTTGTGCTCTGGTTAGGGTTACAGGCATTTAATTTTTGTGTGTTTCATGCCATCAGGACTGTAAATGTCCAAATGGGGGAGTTAGCGGTATCAACCAGAGCTGAGGGAGTTCTTCTGCTTCAAGAAAAGGTGATAAGAGCACCAGAACCCGGGAATTTGGAACCGTTGGTTTCCGAGGGCATGCGTGTTTCCATTGGCGCAGTTGTTGCGCGTATGCAACCCCTAACAGGCCCTAATAACAGTCGCGACAGTATGGAGATTAAAAGCCCCGCCACGGGTATTGTTTGTTATCATCTTGATGGTTGGGAGGGGGTCTATGACCGTGCGTCCTGGGAGAGCAGTGACCCCGTTGCCATATTTCATAATTTTACAGAGGAAAGCAAGCCAGATGGTAAATCACAACAAACAGATGGGTTCAGTAAAGGAGATCCTATCTTCAAAATTATAGATAATCTGGTAAACCCCTATCTCATTATTCAGTTTACATCGGGTTCTTCCCCTCAAGTAAAAACCGGTGAACGGCTACAGTTGACCTGGGGGGAGGAAGGAAAAGGCGTAGGAAGGGTGCTTTCCTCTTGCAACAAGGAAAACATTGGGTATGCCCTGGTTGAACTAGAGCAGGTATCTTCGTTTCCCTGTCAGCATTTACTGGAGTTAGAGGTGACCAGTAGTAAAGTTGAGGGGATAGTTATTCCTGATTCTGCACTGGTCAAAGAAAATAATAAAAATGGGGTATATGTTATGACTGTTCTGGGCCCGGAATTTAAAAAGGTAGAGGTAATTGCAGCTTTAGATGGACAGGCAGCAGTTCGGGGAATCTCTTCAGGTGATGAAGTGGTAAAGAATCCGGGTGTAGCTAAGTTAATCAAGAAAGATATTTAAATAAAAGGAAGGAATCGGCCTTTTTTTGCCGAATGGGAAATGGGAGGAAGATTAGTTGTCTGATAGTCTAACAGAGAACATAGCAAGAGTTAATGAAAGAATTGTGGAGGCGTGCCGCCGTTCCGGGCGCAGCCCTTCTGAAGTGAAGCTTGTTGCTGTCACCAAGATGGCATCAATTGATAAAATAATAGGAGCTTTAGGCTGCGGACTGCATACTTTTGGTGAAAATAGGGTGCAGGATTTTCTAACAAAGTATCAGGAGATAGTTGAAGATGAAGATGTCAAGTGGCATATGATTGGGCATTTGCAGCGCAATAAAGCTAAGTACTTGGCGGGAAAGGTGGAAATGATTCACTCACTTGACAGGTTAAGATTGGCCCGCTTACTTGATCGGTTGAGTGAAGACCAAGGGTATCCCTGGCAGGTACTGGTGCAGGTTAATGTATCCGGTGAGGAGACAAAGTACGGACTTTCTCCGGATGAACTCCCGGAATTTCTTGATGTTGTACAGGACTTACAGGGGATTCGTGTTTGTGGTTTAATGACTATCGCACCCTATGTGGATGACCCCGAAAGGGTGCGCCCAGTATTTAAAGAGCTTCGCCTTCTTCGGGATAAAATGGCTCAGACAAGACCACATTTTGAGCTGCATCATCTTTCCATGGGCATGACTAATGATTATGAAATTGCAGTTGAAGAGGGCGCGACACTGGTCAGAGTAGGAAGCGCCATCTTTGGCGGTTATTATCAGTAGATAGGGGTGAGCTGTTTTTGACTTCTAGTTGGTTTGAAAAGATCATAAATTTTTTAGGGTATTCAGATGAGGAAGAAGAATTTGAAAGCTTTGAAGAGGGGTATGAGGAGGAATCAAGGAGGCGGACCCGTGCACCCGTTTTGAGTTTGCACAGCTCTCCGGAGGTAAAAATAATTATCATGACACCGGGTAGCTTTGATGAAGCAGAAAAAGTAGCTAATTACCTAAAAAATAGGAAACCGGTGGTTGTTAATTTCAATAAAACCACAAAAGAGGTAGCACAGCGTATCATTGATTTCTTGAGTGGGACAGTTTTTGCCTTGGATGGAAATATGCAGAGAGTAAGTAATGATACATTTCTTTTTGCTCCCAGCAATATGAAGGTATACTCGGATATTCAAGGGAGCATACCAAAGGACCCATGTTTAGTGAGGCTGGACCGGGATGGTGCACATGACTGTTAACAAGAACAGGGTTGGCGTGATCGGTGCCGGTGCTATGGGAAGTGCCATGACTCGAGGTTTTCTGAAAGCAGGGCTTGTACAACCTCAAGATTTAATAGCGAGTGACCCCAGAGATGATCTCCTTCAGGAATTAAAGAAATCAACTTCTGTCAATATAACTTCGGATAACACTGCTGTGGTCCAGAGGAGTCAAGTGATCATTATTGCGGTAAAGCCCGGGCTAGTGGAAAATGTCCTAAAGGAAATTGCACCATTTACTACCCCGGAGCATCTGGTGGTTTCCGTTGCTGCAGGGATTAGAATTTCAAACCTAGAAAAACATTTACCTCCTGGTGTTCCGGTTATCAGGGTGATGCCTAATGTTCCGGCATTAATAGGTGAAGGGATGACTGCTTTAGCTTTAGGGAGCAAGGCCGGTAAAGATGATCAGGAAACTGTTGAGGTGTTTTTTTCCGCATTAGGTAAGGTGCTTACTCTACAGGAAAGTGACCTTGATGCTGTGACCGGAGTGAGTGGGTGTGGTCCTGCATATATGGCTGTTATTTTAGAGGCCCTGGCTGATGGTGGGGTAAAGATGGGGCTTTCCCGTCAAGTTGCCTTGCAGCTGGCTGTGCAAACCATGATTGGAACTGCCAAGATGATTCAGGTAACCGCTGAGCATCCCGCATCACTAAAAGATCGCGTTTGCTCCCCTGGGGGGAGTACCATCAGTGGGGTTCATGTTTTAGAGAATGGCGGCCTAAGGGGACTATTAATCAGCGCTGTGGAGACCTCAACCAAGCGTTCAGGGGAACTGCAATGAGTGCTTATTTCATAATAAGATTTATATCTGTAGCAATTAATATTTATATCTGGCTGATAGTGGCAAGGGTTATCATATCTTTTATGCGACCCAGTACCTACCATCCTATCGTGAGGTTTATATATGATACAACCGAGCCCCTGTTGGGATTCTGCAGGAGAATACTTCCTGGAACAGTTATGAATGTGGACTTCTCCCCTTTTATAGCCATTATATTTTTGGAAATTATAAGATTTTTTCTGATTTATCTGATGGGAACTATTTTTTAGAGGTGATTTATTTGTCTTGGGTAACATCTTTTTCAGAAGGGGCAAGGCTCCAGGTAAAGGTGCAGCCCCGGTCATCAAGGAATGAGATTATGGGTATTACAGGAGACTGCTTGCGCATCAAGTTAACCGCTCCACCTGTGGAGGGAAAAGCAAATAAAAAGCTTGTTAAATTTTTAGGGCAGGTTTTCGATTGTGGTGCTGGCAAGATACGGATTACCAGGGGTGCTACCAGTCGGCGCAAGCTTCTGGAGATTACTGGGGTAACAGAGGAGGAGATACGGCGTCGGGTGGGTGACTGCTGCCGAAAGAGAGAATAATATATCACCTTTCCACTCATAATAGATACAAACTATTTATTAAGGAGTGGGGTCCATGGGTAAGAAGGGAAAACAGCGTCGCGCTAAAAAGAAGATGAAACCCCTGGAGACAGATATCGAAACAGCGTCAGAGTATACCAATTTCGATGATCTGAAGAAAGGACTGGTGGAGAACGAAAGCGAGAGGGAATAATCTGCCATGTCTTTGAGAAAAAGGCACAATTTGGTGCCTTTTTTTATTTTGTTCAATTATAAACTGTTTTTTAAACTATAGGCAGGATTTTAGCTTTGTTTATTGAAAGTAAGTTTCCTGTACTGATCAATCTGATCGGGGGTGAATAATTAGGAATTATATATAGTTTTATTTAGAGTATGAGCGAGGTAAACTATTGAGCTTGGAGGTTAAGCGATGTTCTCTCTACGCAAAGCTGTTGTATTATTGATTGCTCTGGTGATGGTCACTACCTTCGGTTTTATGGGATGCGGATCTGACTCCGATACCAGAGATTCTGATAAATTGAAAGTAGGGTTTGTCTATGTGGGCCCTGCCGGGGATCATGGTTGGAGTTACACCCATGACCAGGGACGCAAATACCTTGAGGAAGAACTTCCCTATGTGAAAACTACAACTTTAGAAAGTGTCAGTGACAACGATGCGGAAAAGGCAATTACCCAATTGGTGGAACAAGGTAATAAGCTGATCTTTACAACAAGTTTCGGTTTTATGGACCCTACGATTAGTGTGGCTGAGAAGTACCCGGATGTTACATTTATGCACTGCTCCGGCTTTAAAACAGCAGACAATGTGGGGAATTATTTTGGCCGGATCTACCAAGCGCGCTATTTATCGGGTCTTATAGCAGGTAAGATGACAAAAACCAATGTCATCGGTTATGTGGCAGCCTTTGATATTCCGGAGGTAGTAAGAGGTATTAATGCCTTTACTCTGGGTGTTCGGGAGGTTAACCCAGATGCTGTGGTTAAAGTCGTCTGGACGCAGACCTGGCTTGATCCACCAAAGGAAAAGGATGCAGCAAAAAGACTGTTAGAACAAAATGCTGATATCATCGTTCAGCACCAGGATTCACCAGGACCACTCCAGGCAGCAGAGGAAAAGGGAGTTTACAGCATCGGCTATAATAGTGATATGTCTAAATTTGCACAAAATGGCTATCTGACATCTCCTGTCTGGAACTGGGGACCCTACTATGTGGAGGTAGTCAAATCTGTAAAAGAAGGAACATGGAATAGTGAAGAATACTGGGGTTCGATGGCTGATCAGGTTGTAGATCTGGCACCTATGAGTCCTTTGGTACCGGGTGATGTCAAAAAAATAGTAGAGGACAAGAAAGAGAAGATTATCTCAGGCGAATGGGATGTTTTTACAGGCCCTATCAAGGACCAGAAGGGCACTATTAAGGTACCTGAGGGCGAAAAAATGAGTGATGAGGATATGCTTGGTTTTGACTGGTTTGTCGAGGGTGTCGATGGCACTATTGAGAATTAGCTGACTTAGTGTAGGAGGCCATATTGTGACCAGGGCGGTCTCCCTAATTACTGTAGTTTTTGCGGCGGCTATTACCGCCGGGACACCGATACTTTATGCCTCTTTAGGGGAGCTGATTTCAGAGAGGGCAGGTGTCTTGAACCTTGGTGTAGAAGGCATGATGTTGGTAGGTGCTGTTTTACTATCCTGGTGTTGGTAACGTCCGGGAGAAATGCAGCCCCTGCTGGTCCGGGGGTGTCCTATGAAAGGAAGGAAAGGTGATTCTTTATCTGTTTTTCTTGACAATGACTTCGGAAATTCCGTATAATTACTACTATATTTGATACAATAAAATCAAACAAGACGATGATCAGGAAGAGTATGCTGTCATAGGTTAAAACAGCGAGCCGGGGAAGGTGTGAGCCCGGTAGCCAGAACAGCAGAATATCACCTGGGAGTTGCCTACCGAAAACAGTTTGATGAGATGAGTAAGTAAGGCCGTTCGAGGAGCGTTACTCCTTATCATAGAGTCTTCTTATAAGAAGGAAGAAGGGTGGTACCGCGGGAACCTCTCGCCCCTAAGGGGAGAGGGTTTTTCATTTCTAAATATATTTTTTCCAAACATAAATGAGGTGAGCAATTTGGAGTATAAAAAGACATTAAACCTGCCCCATACCGATTTCCCCATGCGTGCTAATCTTCCCAAAAGAGAACCTGAGGTATTGGACTTCTGGGAGGAGATTGGCCTTTATGACAAGATATGTAATAATTCCCGGGGAAAGCCAAAGTATATTCTACATGACGGTCCCCCATATGCCAATGGAAACCTTCACCTGGGACATGTGCTGAATAAGGTACTGAAGGACATAATTGTTAGATACCGTGTTATGGCCGGCTATGATGCCCCTTATGTGCCGGGATGGGATACCCATGGTCTTCCCATTGAGCAGCAGGTCATCAAAACCATGAAAGTCGATCGCCATAAATTAGGTGCACTCAAATTTCGCCGCTTATGCAGAGATTATGCCCTCAAGTATGTAGATATACAGCGAAAGGAGTTTCAGCGCTTAGGAGTGACAGGGGATTGGCAAGATCCCTATCTTACACTGAAGCCGGCTTATGAGTCTGTGCAGATTGGGCTTTTTGGCAAAATGGCTGAGAAAGGCTTTATTTACAAGGGACTCAAGCCTGTATACTGGTGTGTAGATTGTGAAACTGCGTTAGCTGAAGCAGAGGTGGAGTACCAGGAGGATGAAAGCGAATCCATCTATGTGCTTTTCCAGGTCAGGGACAGCAAGGGGCTTTTTGATGTTGACGAGAAGACATATGTTCTTATTTGGACCACCACACCCTGGACGATACCCGGGAATATGGCTATTTCCGTACATCCTGATTTCCAATATGTTCTTGCAGAAATAGATGGCAAGAAGATGATCATAGCTGAAGAACTCCTTCCTAAAGTTGCAGAAATCAAAGGGGAGAAAAATCCGTGTATCCTGGGATCCTGGCAGGGAAGCCAGCTGGAAGGAATCCGCTGCTCCCATCCCTTTTATGAGAGGGACTCCATTGTCATCACAGGGAGACATGTTACATTAGAACAGGGTACAGGTGCTGTTCATACTGCACCCGCCCACGGCATCGAGGACTTCGATGTCTGCCAAAAGCATGGAATTCCCGTTCTATCGCTGGTTGATGGACAGGGGAGGTTTCTTCCAGAGGCAGGGCTCTTTGCCGGTATGATGGTTTTCGAAAGCAATGTGGAGGTTATCAAAGAATTAGAGGGGAGGGGTATGCTCTATCACAAAGAAAAGATGCTGCACCAGTACCCGCACTGCTGGC
>DUMY01000149.1 GCA_012839645.1 Syntrophomonadaceae bacterium | reverse complement strand
ATGGCTTTGTGGTCGGTGTTTTAGCGGTGCTGATTATGGAGCATCTAATCTTTAGGGAAAAAGTAGGATCCCACCAGGATTAATATTTATTGGGGCAAATGGCATTCCTCCGCAGAGGAAAATAAATATTGACAAAAATATTATTGTGGACTAGCATTGTCTTGTATGGATATTTAAATATATATTTAAATATCTTTGTCGCTTAATACACTTCTCTTATCTGTAAAGGAGGGATTAAATGTCTGCAATCGGACGGCGATTGAAATACCTCTTCACTTCTACTAATGGACTTGTTTTAACTGCTGTTGCTATTACCGGACTGCTAGCTGCCTTGATGAGTACTCTGTCTGGTCCCATGGCCGAATGGGGCATTAGAGAGATTACCATCAAACTATTAGGTATGAAGCTTGTGGAGGCAGAGCGAGAGGGGAGGGTTGTCCTGCTTTACCATTCCCTTTTCATGCCGGTGGTGGCCATTCTTGTTTACTTCATCACAGCCAACATCCGCATAAAGGAGAATTGGAAAGCCTTTATTAACAGCACAGTTACTGTGGGGTATATTACTGCTGTTTTTTCAGGAATTGGGTATGCTTATTTTGGACATAGTCCTGCCCTACATGGATTGATGTTGGTTGGCTTATCACTGGTGTTTTTTGCAGGTGTAATGCTCGCGGTGGCTCTCTGGCCCTGGAACAAAGAGTATTATCTACCATCTGATTCTCCGTATGCCCATACCAGAAGAGGAGTGGATTTAGAAAGGGTTGCTTTTTGGGTAGTCACAGTAGCAACACTTGGATCCGCTGCATTGGGAGCTTGGGCCGGTGCTTACTACGGCAGTGGTTTTGAAACAGTATTGGCAGAGGATATTGTTCGGCAACCCATCAAAACAACACTGGAACTTGCGGTCATCGGGCACCTGCACATCATGCTGTCCTTGATT
The DNA here is from genome assembly GCA_012839645.1 of Syntrophomonadaceae bacterium. Taxonomy (GTDB): domain Bacteria; phylum Bacillota; class DSM-12270; order Thermacetogeniales; family Thermacetogeniaceae; genus Syntrophaceticus. The sequence goes on along the minus strand of DUMY01000149.1, from coordinate 1,952 downwards.
GGAATCACTGTGATTCTCTTGTTAGGACGCTGGTTCGATTTCCAGGGTTTTTGGCATCGTCTTGCCATGCCCTTGTTGATCATTGGATCCATTACCATGACAATTGGTTGTTGGGGGGTTGTCTCCTTTCAGAGTATTGCCCACATAATCATTTATACAGGTTCTTTATTTGCTCTGGCAGGGGCACTCTTTCTAGTAATTTTCGGTATACCCGCATTGGTGAAAGACCATCTACACCAATGGAAGATCAATAATGCAACTGCTGGGCAGAAGATCAAGGCACTTCTCTATGATCCCCTGAAATTCGGTGCATTGTGGCAGATAATTTTTATGAATTTTACTACAACTTTTGTGGGGATCTTCATGGCCATCAATTTGGATAAAATTTTCCGCACCTGGCCCTTGCGTGAAGAACGCATCGAATTGGCAGGGCACTGGCACATATTGGCTTCCATCATAGCCATTGCGCTTCTCCTCTACTTTGTAGATCAACTTAGTTTGAGGGGTTTACCCCGCCAGTTGTTCGGATGGACCGTTATTATTGGAGCAGATCTTGCCTTCGCAGCAATGACGGTCTTTGCCATGAAGCGGCTGTTTATCAGTGAATACATGCAGCAGCCTGTTGTGAACCTGACCATGCTGCTGTCAGAGATTGGGCTTGGGGTGACAATGGTTTCCCTTGCCCTCCTTTTAATCTGGCGTTTGGTGGACCTGTTCAAAGCTGATGGTCTTTGGAAACAAGAACTGCAAGAACTGGATACAAACAGTTTTACCGGCAAGTCGGCAAGTATGTAAAAGGTATTAACAGAGCAGCGGCAGGAGGTGTTCAGTTCGTGAAAAAGAAAAAGGTTATGCTTATTGGTTTTCTAATATGCTGTTTAGCACTGCTTACTGGCTGTGGTTCCATACCGGAAATGCCGGAGGCTGTAAGCTTATATACAGATGCGGGTATTGCTCCTGATTCCTGGGTCAAAGTGCCAGCCGGTTCCTTTTTCAAGGGGCAGTTCAATCATCCAACTGAGATTAATTATGACTATGAGATAATGGCAACAGAAGTTACCAATACCCAATACGCTCAGTACCTTGGAGAGGCATTGGCGGCTGAGAAGATTAAAATCAAAGACGGGAAAGTTTTGGGATCGTACCCTGGGGATAAGTACAATGGAGGTAAACATGAAGAGAAGATTGAGGCGGGGGACTACCTGCATATGGATCTGAAAGATACCGCCTGCAGGATCTCTTTTGATGGAGATCGATTCAGTGTGAAACCAGGATATGAAAATCATCCGGTTACCATGGTTACCTGGTTTGGGGCTAAAGCTTATTGTGACTTCTATGGTTACAGGCTGCCTACAGATGACGAGTGGGAAAAAGCTGCCCGGGGCACTGATGATCGTCCTTACCCCTGGGGTGAAGGGGTAAGTGAGGGTAAATTAAATTATCTAGATAGCAGTGATCCCTTTGAAACAGAATCTGGGTACAGCGATACAACTCCAGTGGGGTTTTATAACGGACAAAAGTATGGAGATTTTCAGACCATTGATGCCAAGAGTCCATACGGGGTATATGATATGGCTGGTAATGTCGGTGAATGGACGGGAAATATTCATTACCAGGTACATTACCGTAACATCCGTGGGGGCAGCAAAGCCACCGGTGCTGTTGATGCCCGGATTTGGAAAACTGACTGCGCCCAACCGGAATGGGCAAGCCCAAGTATTGGGTTCCGCTGTGTTCGAGACTAAAAGAAAATATAAATTATATTTAGATCTTACAAGGGACAATCAAAAGGTTGTCCCTTGTTCTTATAATGTGGTAAACAGGCTTTATAGTTGCTTGCTGTCAAAACAGAACAAAAGAAAAGCTTAGTATTTTTGAAAAAAACACTTGACACAATTTATGAATCAGTATATTATAATAATTGAATATTGATGATTGTTTCAAATCGAGGT
>DUMY01000257.1 GCA_012839645.1 Syntrophomonadaceae bacterium | reverse complement strand
CCGATTATTGAAAAGAATCCGGTTATCCAGGAAACTTTGATCGGAATGACCGATAACATCTATCAAAAACAGGTAGGGGAATCATTCATTTTCTACCAGGGGACGAAAGGCCAGAGTAAGGGGATTATGATTACCAGCGACATCAACTTCCATGATGAGCTTGACAGATCAGACATTGGCAAGGTGGAGACTTATCACAGCCGGCTGGCCCATAGCCAGTTCAAGGGTGAGTGGATATTCTCAAACCCCAGCCGCCCTAATGTGGGGGTTGATGTGTACTGGCAGCGGTCAGACAAAAAGCAATGGCATGTGAAATGCTCCCACTGCGGAGAGTGGCAGCCCCTGGACTACTGGGAGAACGTATGCCAGGAGCGGAAATGTTACATCTGCCGCAAGTGCAAGGGGATTATTGATGATGATGCCAGGCTCAACGGCGAGTGGGTGGCGGAGTACCCAGGCAGGGACTGGTCAGGGTACCATATATCCCAGTTGATTGCACCCTGGATAACTGCTGCGGAAATCATTGACCAGGAGCAGACGAAATCGCAGGAGTATTTCTACAACTTCGTCCTGGGGTTGCCTGTGATTGGTGGGGCCAACAGTGTGGGGCGGCATATCATCCTCCAGAACTGCACCCAGGACATAAAGAAAAAGCCCCGGTTCAATATTCTTGGTGTTGATGTCGGCAAGGTGCTCCACTGCGTCCAGGGGAACGAATGGGGAATAACCAAGGTTTTCACCCTGCCGGACTGGGAAGCACTAGAAAAATATTTCAGGCAGCAGGGAATAAATCTTTGTGTTGTAGACAATGCGCCTGATGTAGATGATGCGTCCAAGTTTGTCCAACGACATCCAGGGCGGGCGTATAGAGCGATTTACGATTACAACGACAAGCGCAAGGATGCCGTTGAGTTCATCGAAAGAGGCGAAAAGTCCGGCATCGTATATATCCATCGAACCAGAGCCATTGACAGCCTGATCGAAACCTATGAAAAGTCAGAGGTTGCGGTTTATCTGCGCCAGGATGATCCCCAGCTTCAGGGGAAGCAGAGGGCAGGAGTGATTGAAAACTGCTTGTGTGACCACTGGGAAACCTTATATGTGATTGGAGGAGACGGCCAGGATGTGAACCTGGTGAAGAAAGACAAGATGGGGAATGTGATCAGAACCTGGGAGAATGCGGGCCCCGATCACTTCGTCCATGCGAATATATACTTTGAGGCCGCCAGGCAGAAGAAGTTACCGGCGGCCAATCTTCCGGATGATATGCCGAAGAGTGTTCCCAGGAGCCGCTTGAGCGATTATACAGGGTATTAAGGGGTGAGGCTATGTTATCAGTTACCGCTTTTGACAAGGACAGAAACATCAGAATCATTGGACACATAGGAGATTGCCAGGTACAAAAACACAAATTAAGGCCAGGCCAGAGAACGCCATTCTCTGGTTTTTTAGTCTGGTGGAGATTGGGGGGATAAAAGCCATTGAGCAAAGCAGATCGCCTTGAAAAGAAGAAAAACCTTATCATGGCTCGTTTCGGCTGGTCCCGTAGGTGGCGTGCTCCCTGGGATATGAAGTGGCTGCGCTGGTACAAGATGTACAGGGGGAGCGTGCCGGAGTTGCCGGAGTGGGAGAGGGACAGGAGTAACCTGCATATACCGTATACTTATTCAACAGTAGATACAATCAGGAGCAGACTACTCAATGCAGTATTTGCAACCCGTCCATGGATTTCATTTGTCCCCAAGGATGAGGACGATGTGGAGAACAGCAGAAACATGGAATCCCTGGTTGACCATCAACTGTCCAGAGCAGATGCAGACAGCATGAAGCGGTTTTATACTCTTATTACGGATATGCTCCTGTATGGTGCGTGTCCTTTTGAAACCGGCTGGCGGTATGAGACCAGGACCGTAAAGCGGAGAATCCCCCAGGAGCAGCAGGGAGTGTTTATGGGGTACGACATTCAGGAGGTTGAGGTTCCCCTATGGGATGACCCAGACTGGCAGCCTTTTTCCATTGATGACCTTTTTCCTGACCCGGAAGGGACTAGTATAGACGATTGTTCCTGGGTAATTCGGAGAAGGTATATTTCTGAACCAGAATTAAAACAGCAGGTTGAGCAGGGGATATACAAGGTTACTAGTGGTGACTGGGAAGAAATTCGCCAGGGTGCTGACCAGATAAACCAGGGTAAGCAGGACAGACTTGCGGCCATAGGTGCAGCGCACGAAACCGCAGGAGATGAAGTCGGGAGTCAGCGTCATGAACTCCTGGAGATGTGGGAAGATGATCATGTTAGCACTCTTATTAACCAGGTTCGCATTATACGGGATGAAGAAAACCCTTTCTGGCATGGGAAGAAACCTTTTGGCCTTGCACAGTTTGACCCTTTGAATGGTGAGTTTTACGGGGTATCACTGGTTGAGGTGATGGAATATCTCCAGGCAGAACTGAACACCACCCGAAACCAGCGGGTGGATGCCAACAATATGGCGATATACGGCATGTGGAAAGCCTTGAAGGATAGCGGACTTAACCCTGCTGACCTGGTCCCACGGCCAGGGGGGATCATATGGCTTGACAGCCTAGACGGTGCATTGGAAGAGGTGAAGATGTCTCCACCTGGTGAGGGCGCATTTGAAGAAGAAAGCATTATCAAGCAGGACATCCAGGAAGCCACTGCAACT
>DUMY01000148.1 GCA_012839645.1 Syntrophomonadaceae bacterium | reverse complement strand
TTCTACATGCTATCATCAGAGAACTGCACAAGAGGGAAAACATTACCAGGGCAGTTATCTTCGGTTCCCGAGCCTCCAATGATTACAAATACAATTCCGATATCGATCTTGCCGTCTACTGTGAGGGGAAACTGCCCCCGGGACTGTGGGTGGATTTGGACGAGGCAGCGGGGATTTATAAGATCGATGTGGTGGGCATGAACAGCAACCTGGATGAAAAACTGCGCCGGAGGATTGAGGAGCAGGGTGTGGAGGTATATAGGAGGGGGTAAGGGAGGATTAGGTGTGGGAGTTAAAGGATGGAAGAAAGTTAGAATTGAAGACATTGCAGAAAGTGTTGCTATGGGGCCATTTGGTTCAAACATTAAAAGTGATAATTTTGTTTCCCGAGGGGTACCAGTAATTAGAGGTGTTAATTTATCGGAAGGTCGTTTTAAGGAAGATGGGTTTGTTTTTGTCACAGATCAGAAGGCAGATGAACTCAAAAAAAGTAATGCTTTTCCAAACGATATAATATTGACTCACAGAGGCACGCTAGGGCAGGTTGGGATAATTCCGTGTACTGGGAAATATGAGCGTTATGTTGTATCACAAAGCCAAATGAGACTAACATGTGATAAGATTGTAGCCAACCCATTATTTATATATTATTATTTTAAGTCTGAATATGGACGTAATGCACTCCTGGCTAATACTGTAACAACAGGAGTTCCAGCCATCGCTAGACCACTTAGTTCATTAAAAGTTATTGAGTTGTTTTTGCCGGGACTAAATGAACAAGAACAAATAGCAAGAATCCTGTCTGCATTAGACGATAAAATCGAACTCAACAACCGCATCAACAAAACCCTCGAGGAAATAGCCCAGGCCATCTTCAAACACTGGTTTGTTGATTTTGAATTTCCGGATGAGAATGGTCAGCCGTATAAATCATCTGGTGGAGAGATGGAGGACAGCGAATTGGGGCCGATACCGAAGGGATGGACTGTTGATACATTGGGAGAACTTATCGATATTTGCTCTGGAAAAAGGCCAAAAAGCAGGCAAGCTACTAAGTCCTCTACGCACCCGTATCCTCTTATTGGTGCAAGAACGATTATGGGTTATGTTGATGAGTACTTATATAATAAGCCGATAATTGTTACAGGGAGAGTGGGAACACATGGTGTTGTTAGAAGGTATTCAGGGGAAACGTGGCCTTCAGATAATACATTAGTTGTTGAAAGCAAATATTTTCACAGCATTTATCAATGGATGTCAGGATTAGATTATAGTTCTCTAAATCGAGGTTCGACTCAACCACTTATAACACAAACAGATATAAAGAATCAATGTATTATTAGACCTACGGAAAGTTTTCTAGTTAAATATGAACACCTAGCCACCATCAGTATCATGCAGTGAAGAAGGCTGTTGAGTGTACTGAGCGTGCAGCTATGGAGGGGGGCGACCGGCGGATCGGTGTTATTTGGCACACCCAGGGTTCCGGCAAGAGCCTTTCCATGGTTTTCTATTCGGGTCAAGTTGTGCTGATGATGAATAATCCCACCATCGTTGTGATCACCGACCGCAACGATTTAGATGACCAGCTGTTTACCACCTTCAGCCGTTCCCAGAGGCTGCTGCGGCAGTCCCCTGTTCAGGCAACCAGCCGCGCCGAACTACGGCAAATGCTCAAAGA
>DUMY01000147.1 GCA_012839645.1 Syntrophomonadaceae bacterium | reverse complement strand
TGTCATCCAGGACTTTTATGTATAATTTCTGGTTCTGATAGTACCATGACCACTGGGGCAACTAAACAGTAGATCAAGGTGGATCACTATCTGTTTAGTTGCCCCAGTGGTCATGGTACTATCAGAACCAGAAATTATACATAAAAGTCCTGGATGACAGTCAGTTCGCCAAGGCATTGATGGATATGATGATGGTGGAAGTGTACGATAGGCTTAACCAGATTCCTAGATAGCAGGGGGTTTAACTAATTTAACTAAAATGACGGTTAGTCAGGGAACCGTTTATAGGACGCTTTTCTGCCATATTGTTTTTCAGAGAGTATTTTGTAGGGAAATCAAAGGGAGATACAATGTGAAATGGTAATCCATGGCCAAGCCTTACTAATTCTAGGAATACCAATTTGGATATTGATCAGATCGATTATAGTTTATTTTAATAAACGAAAGGGATATAGGATTTCTTTAAAGAGAGAATCCTTATTATTCGTATTTTACGTTTATGTGCTTTGTGTTATATCAATCACACTGTTTCCGCTATATATAACCGACAGACATAATGTTATTTTATCTGCTAATTTAATACCAGTTGTAGGAACAATAAATGGAGTTGTAAATTCAATCAATGATCCCTATATGCGTAATTATATGATAAAATTTTGGGTCAGAAATATTGGAGGAAACACGGTATTATTACTACCCATGGGAATATTTCTGCCATTAATATGGAGTAAATTCAGGAGGGCAGGGAAGGTAACGCTGTTTGCTTTTCTTTTTTCTTTAACTATAGAAGTTCTGCAGCTTTTATCTTGTTATTTAGGAAATATGGGGAGAGCCTTTGATATAGATGATATTCTGCTTAATACCCTGGGTGCTTTTATTGGTATAACACTTTACACTCTCTATGCAAATAAGATACATCCAAAGCACAAACCAGAATATGAAAGAGAAGAAGCCACACAATCATAAAAAATACTCCCGCTGTTTAATGTCCTTATCTTCCGTAAACTTTTGGCCACAATAAAGCATAATTGGACGTAATTAATAGCTTCCGAAGGTGAAAACACAGTTAAAACCACAAATCAACCAGTTTTTAAGTGACATAACTAATCTATAGTCATACTAATCACGGAAATCCTGTGGTTAACCTGAAATGTTTTCCATTGCTTACAAATTAAGTGTGGGGGTTGTTTTTTAATATCTATCTAATTATTCTTGGAGAAAGTACAGCAATTCAGACAAAATTAAATTACAGCGAGAGATTCATTAAAATCATAGACGTTTGAAATGATGGAGGGGGGTATCTCAAATGCAGAACACAAACTTAGCAATCTAAAGAGAGACCCCCCCCCAGAAAAACCACCTAGTTGACATAATTATTATTATCAGAAGTTGGGGAGGAGCCAAAAAAGTTTTGAAAAAACAAGAAAGATATAGACTTTAAATAAAACCAACTTAAATTTCGTTTTTAATATATAATCGAATACATTGAGTTTATTCAAACGATATCCAGCAATAAAAGGAGAACCGGACGTGCAAATCAATCAGAACCAAAAACAGGACCAAAAAGGAGCTTTGATCAAATGCCACCTTAGCCTGTTATTAGTAATCATCATTTGGGGGAGCACTTTTGCCAGCATTAAGATCATCTTACCTCAAGTTCCACCGAATACACTTGCTCTTCTCCGTTTTATCATTGCAAGTATCGTCTTGGGGCTTTTTCTTGTCATTACTAAACAGCCGCGACTTCAAAAACAAGATTTACCGGGTATTTTGCTCAGCGGTTTTTCTGGAATTGCCATCTTCAATGTGTTGCAAAACCAGGGGTTGCGCTATGCCGGTGCTACAGATGCTGCGATTCTCATAGCTATGTCACCGGTATTTATCGCTCTGTTGTCATGGGTTATTTTAAAAGAAAGGATATCTAAACTACAGGTAATAGGTATCGTTATTGCGTTTGCTGGTTCTGTACTGGTTGCCACAAATGGATCCTTTAATAACTTTGGTTTTAACAAATTGAGGGTTTACGGTGACCTTTTGGTGCTGTTGAGTAGTCTTGCTTGGGCAATCTTCAGTATTACTCTCAAGAAACTCCTGATGCGTTACCCACCTACTACAATCATGACATACAGCACCTTTGCCGGTACGATTTTTTTAATACCTTTCAGTTTATCAGAATATCCGGTTAATTTTTTAGCTATTAACTCTGCAGGATGGATAAACATTATTTACTTGGGAGTGTTGGCATCAGCTTTAGGAAACCTGATTTGGAATTCTGCCCTGGAAAAGGTTCCTGCTGTAACCGCCGGTGCATATCTTTATCTTTCACCTGTTGTTGCAGCTGTCGTAGCTTTCATCTTCCTCCATGAAATACCTGGTATGTATACTATTGTTGGCGGTCTTATTATTTTGATGGGTACATTTTTCGCTAGCAAATGAATTAACTTATTTTCTAAAGATTGGATGAAACCAGCAAAGATCTTTGGTATAATGTAGAAAAGCGTATGTATGTATGCATACAATAATCGAAAATGTGTGCAAATTTATTTTTATGGAGGAGATTGAAGAGTGAAAAAGAAATTAACGTCCCGCCAAGCCACCATACTAAAATACATACAAAAAGTTATAGAAGATCGCGGCTATCCCCCTTCTGTACGTGAAATAGGAGAAGCAGTCGGTCTCAAATCCAGTTCAACTGTCCATACTCACCTTGTCAATTTGGAAAAAAAGGGCTATATCCGTCGGGACCCCACCAAGCCACGTGCAATTGAGGTATTAAAAAACAAACCTTCTGTGGTCCAGATACCTGTTGTGGGACGGGTTGCTGCCGGCAAACCGATTTTAGCTATAGAGAATATTGAATCAACATTCCCCCTCCCTACCAGCTTTTTAAAAAGTAAAAAAGACGTATTTATGTTAACTACAAAGGGTGACAGCATGATTAATGCCGGGATCTATGATGGGGATTACCTTGTTGTCTGCCAACAGCAAACAGCAGAAGACGGTGACATCGTTGTTGCTTTATTGAATGGTGAAGATGCTACAGTAAAGCGATTTTTTAAGGAAGAGGACAGCATCCGGCTCCAGCCTGAAAATGACCTTATGGAACCTATTCGAAGCAAAGATGTGATGATTCTCGGCAAGGTAATTGGTGTCTTCAGAAAATTAGATTAAACTTAATAAACCTTTGTAATAAAAGCAATTACCATAAAGAGGGAGAGAAGCAACTTAAGGATGCATCCACCAAAAATACCGACTATTGTACCAATTCCCACTTTTACTGCATCATAAATCCTCCGATGTGAAAAAATCAACTCTGCAGCGATAGCTCCTATAAATGGCCCTAACAGCAGCCCAAAAAGAGGGTTAATAAAAATCCCTATTATCCCACCAAAGAAAGCTCCCCATAAACCGGCACTGCTTCCACCATATTTCTTGGCACCAATCCAGGCTACAATATTATCAATAAAAAAGGAAAAAATCGTTATAAGAAGCATAATCAGCAGAAATAGCGGAGATATTTGTTGGAATCCATCAATAAATGCATAGATCAACATGGTCACAAAAATAATAGGGATTCCTGGTATTATCGGAAGCACCGATATGAGCACCTCTGCACCCAGGATGAAAGTCGTAATGATCTTGATCGCTTCACTCACTAAACCCCAACCTCTTCAAAAACACCCATATTCCTCAACCGTCTGTACCTTTTCTCCAAAAGCTCATCGATGTTACTAGACTGGAGAGCATCAAAGTGAACCTGCAGCTTCTCTCTTACTATCTTATATGTTTTATCTGGGTCGGTATGTGCTCCTTCCAGAGGCTCAGAGATTATCTCATCGATCACTCCCATTTCATGTAGATCTTCAGCGGTCAATTTCAGATAATCGGCCATCTCATGGCTTTTGCTGACATCTTTACATAATATAGAGGCACATCCCTCCGGTGAAATCACTGAGTAGATGGCATATGAAAGCATCAATACCCGGTCAGCAACACCCAGGGCCAGGGCTCCTCCACTTCCCCCCTCCCCTGTGACTAGGCTGATAATCGGTGTTTTCAGGAGTGACATCTGCATCAAGGTTTGAGCGATGGCCCAACCCTGGCCACGTTTTTCTGCTTCGACACCCGGATAAGCGCCTTGAGTATCAATCAAGCAGATAACAGGCCGCTTGAATTTTTCTGCTTGTTTGACCAGCCGGCAGGCTTTACGGTAACCTTCCGGATGGGGCATACCGAAGTTCCTTTTAAGGTTCTGGTTGGTATCTCGCCCTTTTTGATGCCCGATAACTGTTACTGGAACCCCGTTAAATCTTGCTATTCCACCCACTATGGCCGGGTCATCCCTGTAGCAGCGATCACCATGCAGCTCAATAAAATCATCGAAAATAGCTTCAATGTAATCCATGGTTGCAGGGCGTTCGGGGTGGCGTGCAATCAGTACCTTCTGCCATGCGCTCAAGGTGCTGTATTTTTCTTCTTTATAATTCTCTAATTTAGTTTCTAAAGTGGCGATCTCCTGTGAGAAGTCTATCTTCTTGTTGAGGGCGATCTCTTTTAGTTCATTGAGTTTTCTTTCTAGTTCTTTATAATCCTTTTCAAATTCCAGAGAATATTTATATGACATTGTTCTCCCTACCTGTAATGGAAGTTGGAGGCCGGAAGTCGGAGGTCGGTAGTTTACATAAGACCTGTCTTCCGATGGTTCCGCTACACTCCTAATTTCGGCCTCAGTTTTCATTAGCTTATGGTGCTGACACGCGGTATGTACGCAGGATGTCGAAAGTTTACGCGAACCGCCAAAGCCGATTAATGAGTAATCCCCACATCTGGTTCCGCCTGTATGTATCTGGCGGCATGGGCGTGGGTGTCTACCTGTGCAGCGCCATCATTTTACCGAGAAACTCTTTCAAGTCTCTGCGGTGGATAATCTTGTCGATCATCCCATGTTCCAAGAGAAATTCCGCCTTTTGAAACCCTTCGGGTATTTTTTGATGAATTGTTTGCTCTATGACCCGGGGCCCGGTAAAGCAAACCAGGGCTCCTGGTTCTGCAATAATTATGTCAGCCAAGGTAGCAAAGCTGGCGGTAACGCCTCCTGTGGTTGGGTGAGTCAAGACCGAAATATACAGCAAGCCTTCTTCATGGAACCGGGCGACCGCAGCACTGGTTTTCGCCATCTGCATCAGGGAAAGCATCCCCTCCTGCATACGGGCTCCACCTGAAGCTGTAAAAAAAACAACCGGGACCCTTTCTTTTATGGCATTTTCAAATGCTGCCGTGATTTTCTCTCCTGCCACAGAACCCATGCTCCCCATCATAAATCCGCTGTCCATAACACCAAGGACCGCCTTCTCCCCATTGATCGTTGTTGTTCCTGTGATCACAGCATCATCAAGCCCTGTATCCTCCCTTGCTTTGGCCACCCTTTCCGCATAACCGGGGAAAGCAAGGGGATCAGATGTCTTTAATCCCTTATTAAATTCTGAAAAGCTGTTTTCATCTGTCATAATCCAAATTCTTTCCCCGGCAGTCAGCGGATAGTGATAACTGCAGCCCAGGCAGACCTTATAACTGTTGTCCATGTCCTCCTCCCGGTTAGGTTTTCCACACTTTGGACATGTCTTAATCGCCGGTCCCTGTTCAGGTGAGTCCTTCGAATCCTTAGTGTGTGCCGGAAGGGTAATGTATTTTTTCCTAGCCTTAGGGTTAAAGAGATCTTTTAATAACATTATTTCTCCTCCAAAGCAAAGAGAAATTCGCCTTCTGCAGCAGCAGCACCCTCAACAGTGGCTTTTCCCCTAGCCTTGCCGATGCTGCCCTTCATTTTGAGAAGCTCTACTTCCAACAGCAGTTGTTCCCCAGGAACTACTACTTTTCTAAAGCGAAACTTATCGATACCCGCCAGGTAAGCCAGGCTATTTTTATGTTTCTCTTCACTGAGTAAAGCACAGGCACCTACCTGGGCAAGGGCCTCTAGGATTAGAACACCTGGGAAAACCGGTGTGCCAGGAAAGTGCCCTTGAAAAAAGGGTTCATTAATACTCACGTTTTTTATGCCCACTGCCCTTTTACCGGGTTCCAGTTCCAAAATCCTGTCAACCAGCAAAAATGGGTAGCGGTGTGGTAGTATCTTCATAATTTTATCAACACTAAGCAAAAATATCACCATGCTCGTTAAAATTTTTCAACACTAGAACAGCATTATGGCCCCCAAAACCCAAAGAATCAGAAACAGCCACATTTACTGTTTTTTCTCTGGCATTATTGGGTACATAATCCAGGTCACAAGCGGGATCTGGATTATGATAATTTATCGTTGGAGGCATCAGGTTATGTTGACAAGACAAAGCTGCCGCAATACACTCCACAGCTCCTGCAGCACCCAACATATGACCGGTCATGCTTTTTGTGGAGCTTACTGCAACCTGGTAGGCATGATCACCTAAGGCTTTTTTTATCGCTTTAGTTTCCATAGGATCATTGATCTCTGTGCTTGTGCCATGAGCATTAATATAGTCCACCTGGTCCGGAGTAACTCCTGCATCCTTGAGGGCACGGATAAAAGCCTGTGCAGCGCTATTTCCTTCCGGATCTGGCTGTACAATATGATAGCCATCACCTAATGTCCCGTACCCGGCAAGCTCAGCATAGATCTTTGCTCCTCTCTCCAAGGCATGATGCATCTCTTCCAGGATGACAATCCCTGCCCCCTCCCCCATGACAAAACCATCTCTTTGTGCATCGAAGGGTCTGCTCGCTCCTTGTGGGTCATCATTACGGGTAGACAAAGCTCTCATGGCACAAAAACCTGCAACAGCCAGAGGGGTGATGCAGGCCTCTGCCCCTCCTGAGATCATAATATCTGCTTCATCATTTTGAATGATGCGAAAGGCATCACCGATGGAGTTTGTTCCGGCAGCACATGCTGTTACTGTGCAGCTATTGGGACCCCGGGCACCCAGCATAATGGATACCTGCCCTGATGCCATATTGCAAATCATCATCGGGATCAGAAAAGGGCTGACACTGCCGGGACCTTTTTCCAGTAAATTTTTATGCTGTTTTTCATGGGTCTCCAGCCCGCCGGTACCGGTGCCGATCCATACCCCTACCCGCTCGGCGTTTTCCTGATTGACCGCCAGTTTAGCGTCCTCCGCAGCCTGCCGCGCTGCGGCGCAGGCAAACTGCATAAATCTGTCCATCCTTCTGGCATCTTTGCGGCTCAAATAATCTGTCGCTTTAAAACCGCGCACCTGTGCTGCAATTTTTGCGGGTACGGCATCTGTATCAAAGCTGTCAATAAAGTCAATCCCGCTTTTTCCCTTGATCAAATTGTTCCAATAACTGCTTATATCATTTCCCAGCGGGCTGATGACACCCAATCCGGTAATAACCACTCGTCTTTTTGACATAACAACACCACCTTTCTCCTCCGGGTTTCCTACCCCATGCCGCCATCAACTACTATTACCTGCCCTGTTATATAATCCGCGTCCGGTGATGCCAGGAAGGCCACGATACCTGCAACATCTTCCGGAGTACCGGCTCTACCTAGGGGCACTTGTTTCAGGATCTCATCCCAGTATTCTTTCTTCATGTCAGCGGTCATGGGTGTTTCAATGTAACCCGGTGCAACTGCATTGGCGGTAATTCCACGGGAACCATATTCCTTTGCTATTGACCGTGTAAAACCGATGATACCTGCCTTGGAAGCCGCGTAGTGAGCTTGTCCGGGGTTCCCATAGATCCCAACCACAGAAGAGATATTGATGATATGTCCATGTTTTTGTTTCATCATATGGCGGATCGCGGCTCTGGTACAAAGGAATGTTCCTGTCAAATTGGTGTTAATCGTCTGCTGCCATTCCTCATCGGAAATGCGCAGCAGTAGGTTGTCTTTGGCAACTCCCGCATTATTTACGAGGACATCCAGCCTCCCAAAGGTATCACTAACCTGTTTGATCATCTCTTTAACTTGTAAGGGATCGGTAACATCGCAGCTCACAGCAATGGCAACCCCTCCCCTGTTCCGGATTTCATGTACGACCTGCTCACAGGTCTCACTGGCTGCCAGGTCACTCACAACCACCTTATAACCTTCCCTGCCAAGCCGGAGAGCGATTGCTCTGCCGATACCCCTGGCGCTTCCTGTGATTAGAGCTACCTCTTCCTTCATTCCAATCCCACCTTTATTCTCTTTAATATTCTCTCCAAGGAAGCGAGATCTTGGACACTCCCCAGTGCTTTGTTTTTTGCTGTTTTTTTGATCAGGCCGGAGAGCACTTTACCAGGCCCCACTTCAATAAAATAGTCAACCCTCTCTGACATATATGCAGTGGATTGTTCCCATTTTACGGGCCTGTAAAGCTGTTCCACCAATATCTGCGGTAAATCGAATCGATCTATCTCCTGGGCTTTTACATTGCTGACAACTGGTATATCCGGTTCTGACCAGCTTATTTTTTCTAGCTCTTTCTTAAAAACCCCTGCTGCTTTTATCATCAGTCGGGAATGTGAGGGAACACTGACCGCCAGGGGAACCACCCTGGCACCTCTATCTTTTAGAAGTTTACCTGCTTTAAGAACACCCTGTCGCTCACCTGAAATAACTACTTGTCCCGGGCAGTTGTAGTTGGCAATCTCAACAATTCCACAGCTAGAAGCCTCATGACAGGCCTGCTCAACTGTACTCCCCTCTGCTCTCATAACAGCTGCCATCATCCCCTGCCCAGCAGGTACAGCTTTTTGCATAATCTGTCCCCGTTTAATCACCAGCCTCAGCGCATCTTCAAACCTCAAGGCACCACAGGCAGCCAGAGCGCTGTATTCACCCAGGCTTAACCCCCCAGCTATCACAGGCATCAAGCCTTTATCTTTCAGCACCGTAAAGACAGCTAGGCTGGTTGTCAGGACAGCAGCCTGGGTGATTTCTGTTTTGTTGAGTTCCTCTTGGGTTCCTTCGAAACAGATGGTGCTCAAAGAAAACCCCAAAACCTCATCAGCTGTTTTGTAAACCTGGTATGCTCGGGGATAGCACTCCGCCAAATCTTTACCCATCCCAGGATACTGTGAACCCTGGCCAGGGAAAACAACAGCTATCCTAGACATATTGGTTCCTAACCCCTTTAAGTATTTTTACTGCTGTTTCCATGACATCTTCTATGATATCTGCAGCAGGTTCTACTTTTTCTACCAGTCCGGCACACTGCCCGCACAAAAGGGAACCGTTTTCCACATCCCCCTGGAGAGCTGCCGGATACCTACCCGCTCCCATCCTGTCCAATTCCGAAGGTTCCAAACCCTCTCTTTCTTTAGACAGATAAAGCCGGGAAAACTGGTTTTTTATTACACGCACAGGATGTCCGGTGGAGCTTCCACAAACAACGGTATCCCGGTCACGGCACTGGAGCACCTTCTCTTTATAATCCATATGGACGGGAGATTCCTGAGCACAGATAAAGCGTGTGCCCATCTGCACCCCCTCTGCCCCCAGTGCAAAAGCTGCTGCAGCTCCGCGGCCGTCAGCTATGCCCCCGGCAGCGATCACCGGAATCTCTACGGCATCTACGACCATGGGAACCAGGCACATGGTTGTGGTCTCACCGATATGGCCTCCGGCTTCGGTGCCTTCTGCTATCAGAGCATCGACTCCCTGCCGCGCCAGCCGCCGCGCAAGGGCAGCTGAAGCCACAATGGGAATTACCTTGCTCCCTGACTCTTTCAGCCGCGGTATGTATTTCCCCGGATTACCGGCACCGATAGTGATCACAGGAATCTCTTCCTTGATAACGAGGTCTATAATTTCATCAATATTCGGTGAGATAACCATAACATTGACACCAAAGGGCTTACTGGTAATATTTCTAACCGTATCAATCTCTTTTTGCAGCCAGCACGCATCTGCTGATCCAGCAGCAATTATGCCAAGAGCACCGGCTTCGGAAACAGCTCCAGCCAGTTTTCCTGTGGCGATCTGGGCCATACCTCCCTGAAGTAAAGGGTATTTGATACCCAATAACTTCGATATTCTAGTTGTTATCATCGCCTATCACCTACCCCAGCGCACCAGAGCCGCTCCCATAGTGAGTCCTGCACCAAAACCCACTAAGAGCAGTAAATCTCCGGCTTTGATTTTGTTTTCATCAACTGCTTCCGCCAGAACTAAAGGGATAGAGGCAGCTGAGATATTACCGTATTGATCAATATTGACAAGCACCTTTTCCCAGGACATATTTAATCTTTTTGCTGCAGCTTGAAGGATACGTAAATTGGCCTGATGCATTACTATATAATCCACATCCTCAGTACACAGATCCGCTTCCTTTAACACCCGATCAACACACTCAGGGATGCTCTTAATAGCAAATTTAAAAACTTCACTGCCCTGCATCTGCATGTAGTGCATCCTCCGGGCAAGGGTTTCCTTTGATGCCGGATAACGGGAACCTCCTGCTGGGATATTAAGCAGCCCGCTGCCTTCTCCATCAGCACTAATGTAAGCTGCTAAAATCCCATTGTTCCCCTCCCCTTTTCCTAATACAATTGCCCCTGCGCCATCTCCAAAAAGAACACAGGTATTTCTATCTTTATAATCAACCACTCGTGATAAAACCTCTGCTCCTACCACAAGGATATAATGATATTTATTATTGCTTAGTAAAAAGCTTTCAGCTGTTGCCAATGCGTAGATGAATCCTGTGCAGGCAGCATTTAGATCAAAAGCCGCCGCTCTATTGGCACCTAAGAGATGCTGCAGCAAACAGGCAGTAGCGGGCATGGGCATATCCGGTGTCATAGTTGCCACAATGATCAGGTCCAGCTCCTGTGCCGCAATCCCTGCCTCAACCAGAGCTGCCTTGGATGCTTGGTACGCCAGATCAGATGTGGCAGTACCACTGCCGGCGATTCTTCTATAGCTGATCCCGGTGCGACTAGTTATCCAATCATCGCTTGTCTGTACCATTTTTTCCAAATCATTATTGGATAAAACACCTTCAGGCACATCATATCCTGTTCCTAATATCTGTACTTTCAACATATATCCTCCAGTATAGTAAATACTTAACGGGGATGTTAGCAATTAAAATACACTATTCCTAATACGTTGTCAACATAAGTGTGCACAAAATATTATACCTAATAATGCCTCAAAAGGGAAATAAAAGAGAACGAGTAGCTGTTACCGATCTGCCAAATCTAAACTTTCACCAGCAACGTTATCAACTAAAAAAGCAGGCAAAGGAATCATCCTTGTGCCTGCTCGATTATTTTTCAGGTGACTGTCACCAAACATGCAGATCAATGTATACAGGTATACCTGATCCCTATATCGAGTAACTGTCACCAAATTGGTATATCTATTTATACAGATATAGCTCGGGTGACTGTTACCAAGTTGCTGTTGCCTTCTTTCCCAAACATTGCAGCTCCTGTACTCCCTGCAGGATCCCTATTACAGCGTGGGCATATGATAAGCAGCCCTGGAGATAAACGATGTATGGGGAGCGCATGGGGGCATCTGCAGTCAGTTCTATGGAAGATCCCTGAACAAATGTTCCACCTGCCATAATCACCTTGTCCTGATATCCTGGCAAGCTGCTTGCCACAGGTACTGCACGGGAATCTACCGGGGACGCCTTTTGGATCCCGCGGCAAAAGGCCTTCACTCCTTCTTCATCATTAAGTTTTATTGCTTGTACGATATCTGAACGTCGAGAACCAGGAGCAGGTGATGTCTCAAAACCCAAGATAGTAAATAGATGTGAGGCAAACAGCGCTCCTTTGAGGGCTTCAGCTACAATATGCGGGCTCAGAAAAAAACCCTGGTATAAAAGCGGCCCCAACCCTAGATTTGTGCCCATGTTTTGACCTAGACCAGGAGCGATAAGTCTGTCCGCGGCCTTTGTAACTAAATCTCTTCTCCCCACCAAGTACCCCCCTGATGGAGCCAATCCACCACCCGGATTCTTAATCAGTGAACCTGCCATAAAGTCAACACCTACATGTGTGGGCTCTCTTTCTTCAACAAATTCTCCATAGCAGTTGTCGACAAAACATATTATATTACTATCATGATCCTTGATGAACCTGACGAGATCATAAATTTCCTGAACACTCAGGGCCGGGCGCCAACTGTAACCACGGGAACGCTGTATAAGCACTGCCCGGGGCTTCTCCATCAGTAGCTTTCGGATCTTTTCGTAGTCTGGCTTTCCTTCTTTAGTTAATGAAGCCTCTCTGTAGATGATACCCCGTCCACATAAAGATCGCCCTTCTGCCTCAGAAACTCCAATAATTTTAGCCAGGGTATCATAAGGGGTTCCTGTTGCGGAAAGCAGTAGGTCTCCTGGCGTGAGAATGGACTCCAGGGCAAGAGAGATGGCATGTGTTCCAGAAATAATCTGGGCACGTACTAAAGCTGCCTCTGTTCCAAATGACAGGGCATAGACCTCCTCCAAACCCTCTCGCCCAGGATCCCCATAACCATAGCCATTCCCGTCCCTAAGATGATATTCAGAGATTCCTGCTTCACGGAAAGCATTGAGAACCCGCGCCTGGTTTATTTTCGCGGTTTCATCAATCTGCTCAAACTCAGGTCTTGCTTTCTGTTCTGCTTGTCTAGCTAAATCGCAGAATTCAGGATCCATTTGATATTTTTCCTGAAGATAGCTACATAAATCCGGCATTTTTCTCACCCTCTATTTTGTTCAAAATCTTCTGGTCGTATGATCATTAATTCTTCTCTTGTCAGACGCCGGTGTTTCACCAACCGCACTGCCTGTCTGCGGATAGCTCTTTCTATTAGATTGCGAACCAAACGAGCATTTCCATCATTATAACTGCCTTCCCGTTTTTTTTCCTCTAAAATCTTGCGCAAGGTAATGCGTGCTTCTGCCAGCAAGCGGTACTGCCTTTTCTTGAGCATCAGGGTGCCAATTTGCAGTAGTTCTTCTACACTATAATCGGGAAAAGTAATATGAATGGGAAAACGGGAGTAAAGCCCCGGATTGCTGCGCAGAAACCACTCCATCTCCCGTTTGTAACCTGCAAGAATGAGAACCAAGTTATCCTTGTGATCCTCCATCGCTTTGACCAGCACATCGATGCTTTCCTTGCCAAAGTCCTTTTCTCCGCCGCGAGCCAGGGAATATGCTTCATCAATAAATAAAATACCTCCCATGGCTTTTTTAACCTGTTCCCGGGTCTTATGTGCAGTATGGCCAATGTACTCACCAACGAGATCTCCGGGGACACCTAATTGAAGTAGA
>DUMY01000146.1 GCA_012839645.1 Syntrophomonadaceae bacterium | reverse complement strand
TTGGCAGGCGAAGATTGTACCTGTGCGGGCAAAACCTGTCTGTATCTCATCGAAAATTAACAGTGTCTCATACTGAGCACAGAGGTCGCGAACCTGCCTCAAATAACCCTGTTCCGGTATGTGTACACCGCCCTCTCCCTGAATGGGTTCAATGATGAACGCAGCAACATCCCTGTTTTTCAGCTTTGCTTCCAAAGCATTGAGATCTCCAAAAGGAACCGCCTCACACCCCGGAAGGAGGGGCTTGAAGGGAACCTGGTATTTGCTCTTTCCTGTAACCGAAAGAGCACCTAATGTTTTTCCATGGAATGACCCCTCACAGTAAATGATCTTGGATTTCTGGGAAGCAGCCCTGGCCAATTTGAGAGCACCCTCCACTGCTTCTGCCCCACTGTTGCCAAAAAATGACCGGCAGAGTTCCCCCGGTGTGATTTGGCTCAGGTTATGGGCAAGGGCAGCATAAAGTGTACCTAAAGATGCCTGAAGCAAATTGGGCAATTCCCCTGCCTGTTGTACTGCATCTATGATCTGTGGGTGGTTGTGCCCGAAGTTGAGTGCACCGTATCCCCCAAGAAAGTCCAGGTACTCATTTCCCTCATCATCCCATACAGATACCCCTTGAGCTCGCACAAATTTTTTGTCGAAGTTGATCAGGCCCATCATTGTTGCCAGACCTGGATTGGCGTACTGTTTGTAAATATTGCGTACATCTCTGCGGTTAAGCTGCATAGCATCCTGCAGACTGAGGAGATCCTCATCTGTTTTCATTACTGTCGCCTCCTGTTATCGTTTATTTATAAAGTCCTGGCTTGCTACTCCTCATAATTTAAAGAAACCCACCGGTCAACAGAGGTAAAATACAACCCCGTTTCCGCTACTTTTTCACCTGTTGTCTCTTCCCAAAAACTGCGGTATAAATGGAGCTGTGGGCTGTAATAATCCACAAGTCTATAGAGATCTTCGTCATCCTTCACTGTGTCTGTTTTATAGTCTACAATAACCCATCCATCTTCCTCAAGAAAAACCAGGTCGATTACCCCTGAAACCAGAGTGTCATTACTGCCGGGTGATCCCGGGACCTGCTGCCCAAAGGGGACCTCTACAAACCTGTTTTTACTTTTCATAACCCTTTCCCAGAAGGGGGATCTCAGTATGCCTTTCACATATTCAAGTACTTCTTCCTTCTCTTCCGGCACCCGCCCCTCCTCAATTAATATGTTTTCTATGAAAAGATCCGGGTTAATCTTATCCTTTTTTGCACAAAGCTCCAGTACACGGTGAATTGTTCTTCCCCACGAGAAGCCACGCCCTGTCATCTCCCTCGACGGGAAACTGCCGCTGTCTCTAACCAGGGAGGTAACAGCTGCTGCCCGGTAACTGGGAACATTGATGCTGCTCTCATGATTCAGGAAATTACCTCTTGCCTCTTCTAGGTCACCGGGTTTCAGGGAAGAAACATTTTTTTCACAACTGATCATACCACTACTTACCTGATCATCCAATACGGTCGTGGAAATGAGGTCTTCATTGAAGAGATACCAGGGACTGTTTGTTGGTTTATCCGGATAGGTGCTCACCACCAGCAAATTTTTTGCCCGTGTAGCAGCTACATAAAGCAGGCGGTTTTCTTCGGCTTCCAGGTACTCTTCTTCCTTCTGGGAGAAACACTCCCAACCGGCGGGTTGTCCCAGAACCTCATTTCTATAAAATTTTCTTTTTTGAATAAGAAAATAACCGCATGGTTTTTCTCCTGCCCTGCTAATATGTATTGAGGGGGAAAAGTCAACACCTTTGGTAGGGTTAGCTAAGATTACCACCGGGGCCTCCAAACCCTTGGCTTTGTGCAGGTTCATAATCCTAACAGTTTGGTCATCCCAGGGATAAAGATCTATCTCCTCTTCGATACCTGCATCCATTAATGTTTCCAGGAAGGATACCAGTTCGGCAAAGGAAGTAACCCCCATGCGTTCAGCTGAAGCTAGAAATTCCAGTGCCTGCACTAGATAACCCGCCTGAGCCTTACCCTGCTCACCTGCTAGTGCAGCGGGGATGATCCCTGAGTCTTGCATGATTTTGGCTGCAGCCGCACTTGCCGGAAGCGTCCTTACCCAATCATGGTAAACCTGCAGCCGTTTAAAGGACTCGCCAAAAATATTTGCTGTTTCGGTGTTCAGTGCAGCCGGGATCTGTGAATAAATATGGAACTCTCCCCCAGCCACTTTAAACTCCCACAGAGAATCATCGCTGACTGCAAAAAAGCTGCCCCTGAGTGCTGACAAGAGCTTGACCGAGTCTTCCGGATCAAGAAGTAATTGAAAAACATGGAGCAAGTCTTTCATCTCCTGAGATGTGGAAAAACCACTGCCCCCAGCAATTCTAAAGGGGATACCCTGATCTTCCAGAGCCCTTGCGTAGATATCCATATATGCTTTGTAACGCATCAGTATCAAAAAATCACCCGGCCGCGGGTTTTCAGTAAGACCCATCTTTTTTTCCTCAGGTGTTCTGGAGAGTTTGAGTCCACCATTTAAAGCCCTGCAGATAAAAGAGGCGATCTTTTCCGCATCTATTCGAATGATCTCTCTTCTGTTATTGCGGGCTACCTTTGGAATGCTGATCACCCTAATGCCAGAATCACATCCCTCCCCATCAGAGCACACTGTATCCATAGGAGCAAAGGCTGCCTGGTAAGGTGTGGCTTGTTGGGGAAAGACATCACGAAAAACACAGTTAACCCATTTCCCCACAGCATGTACGGAACGAAAATTTGTCGTCAGGGTCAGTACCATACCACCACTCTCCTCCAGCAGTTTTTTTACCTCATTGTAGATGTCAATATCAGCGCGCCGAAAGCGGTAAATGGACTGCCTAGGGTCACCTACCACGAAGAGAGAACCAGGTCGCGGTATCAAGCGTCGCCAGTTTTTCTCAGCCAAATCTGTTCCTGTCAGGTAGAACATAATCTCTGCCTGGATGGGATCCGTATCCTGGAACTCATCTACCAGAAGATGGGTAAATCTCCCCTGGAAATAGCGTCGCACCTCAGGGTTATCTCTGAGCAGAGACGCTGCCCGCAGCAAGAGATCCTGGAAGTTGAGCTTTGACCTCTCATCCTTCAATTCTCGATAATACTCAAGGGCCGGCTCTACAAATTCCACCAAAACACAATAGCAGTATTCCCTCCACTGCTGCAAAAAAGGTAAGAGGTGATCCTCTTTAAATTTTTCGAATGCTTCCAGAACATCTTGGGCGTTATCGGGCTCATCCCAGCGGTTTTTGACTATCCCTGGCTTCCGGTCCAGTTCAGACAGGATTTCGAGAAGGTTCAAGGCTTCCTCTAAATCGAAGACATCACGGTGCTGGAGCCCTCTTCTGATCAATTTTTGGAGGGCATCCCATCCCTTTGGCGGCACCTGATCTGGCAGGAACCCCTCCGCCCAGTCCAGAAAGCTGTATAGTTCGTGCCGGATCTCGTTAAAGTCCGGTATAGGAACTGCCTTTCGCACAATTTCAACATCAGGGTAGTTTAGCAGTGTCTCGTAAAAATCCTTAAGCTCCACGGGGTCACAGCCGATACTGCTCAAAACTTTTAGCGACTGGGGATCTGTTAACTGCACCTGCAGCAGGTAATCATCCCAGGCCCTGCTTCTTAAAACAGCATCATCGAGTTCCTCCAGCTCTTCAAAATCAGGATCGATTCCGGCCTCCACGGGGCGTTCCCTCAAAAGAGTGGAACAAAAGGAATGAACAGTACCCACAAAACAGCGTTCCAGTTTTCCCAGAGCCTGATCCAACCTTGCCTTCTTTACCGGATTGCACTCTTCAGCAAAAGCCTCCTCCAGGGCAAGCTGGAATCTCCCCTTCAACTCTGCGGCAGCTTTACGGGTGAAGGTGATAGCAGCTAAGGTATCAACCTGGCAGTGACCCTCTTTGATCAGAGCAGCCATACGATGCACCAGACTGGTGGTTTTTCCGGAACCCGCCCCTGCCTCCACCAATATACAGGTATCCAGATCGCTTATTATCGCCTGGCGTGCTGCTTCATCTTTTAAAACAACCCTAGACATATTCCTGTAACCTCCTCCAGGGGTCCAGCCGTACAGCAGCGAGGTTGCCAACAAGATATTTTGCCCGTGGCACTGCTGATTCCGGAGTGCAGACCGCTGCATACTCACAGTATCGGCATCTTGAACCTTCAGGGGATGCCACAAAAGTGCCGCTCTCCACAACCTCGCATGCTGTATTTAATAAACTCACCAGCAGCTCTCTGTTCTCTGCAGGTCGGGATACCTCCCTACCCTCCCCTTTTCTGCTGGGGAAAATATAGCCCGCAAACCGGACTTTTGCAGATTTATCAGGGAATATCTGCCTCAGGATCTCCTCTGCAGCAATGGCATATAAAGCATGCTGCACTTGTTGCCCCTTGTTGAAAAACAGCTGCTCTCCATAACCTGCGGCACTCCCAGTTTTATAATCCCAGACACAGTAGTCTCCCTCTGCCATCTGGTCAATCCTGTCGATCCTGCCGCGAAAAGCAAGAATTCGACCCTGACCCAGATCCAAGCAAACCGGATCTGCCAGTCCACAGCCCGCTTTTTCTACTTCTTCTTGCCCCATACCAAAGGGAACCTCAAAATAACAGGGAATAGTACCCCTGCGTGATTCTGTTGTCAAAAAGACATCACAACACTCGTGTATTTCCTCGATTTCACTTTGAAAAACAAGTTCACTGGGTGGTGGAATCTTTTCCTTGTACTGTTCAACCAGTTCACCGGCCATCTCAAAAAGAAAGTCTCTATGCTTTACTGGATCCACAACTTCCCCTGAAGCAGCTGTTTTCCGCATAAAGCTGCAGAAAAGACTGTGAAGAAGACTGCCACGCTCTAAAGGGTCAAGCCACCTTGTGGGGTCAAAAGTTACCTCATCCGGAGGGTATACCCCCAGCACATACCTGAGAAAATAGGCAAAAGGACAGCTGGCCAGATACTCGATCTGGCTGCAGGAGAGGATCTTCCCACCCCAGGGCACGCTGTCAACGTAGGTCGTCAGAGCTCCATCATATTCTGTTGGTACATCTTCCTGCCTGGCCAGAGCAGATATTTGCCCTCTCGCAACACCCTCATAACATTCCTCCACAACTGCGGTATCCTGTAGGTCCCCTGCGAGCTTCCGGGAGATCCACCATTCCACTTCATCAAGTGGGCTTTCACCCTCCTGGTTGCAGTATCCGACAGGGTGTCCCAGGAAATTAAGGAGATCCGAATAATCCAAGTCCGGGTCTCCTTGCAGCAGCCTGTATACCTGCAAAAGAACCGAGGCTGGGTATGCATCCCGGTTCTCCACAACATCATAAGAAGGGTAGCTTAATACCAGATGACCCTTTCGGGATGCTAATGCTGTAGCCATCAGATAATGTTTCTCCTCCAGCTTATTGGCCCCAAGAAGCAGATCTGCGTGGATTTTTTGTCGTTCCGAGTCCAGAAGCACGGGATCCTGACGGAACGTACCGGGAAAGGTATCAGCATCCAAACCTACTACAAAGGTGTAGGGACGCCCCGACCAGATCAGATTGCGGTAGCTTGTAAGATGTATTTTTCCCGGTTTTGGGCCAGATTGTCCCACCCGAAGGCTCTCCAGTATATCAGCTGCTTTTTCCACTGCTTCTTCTAAACCTAACTCAAGGGATGAAAAGGCTGCAATCTGTTCCAGACAAAAGGTAATGGTTGTTAATGCTCCCTTGTCCAGTTCGTCTTTAACATTGGACAAAATCTGTAGTATCTCTGCAAGACCACTGCAGAAATCACAAAAATACACTTTTCCCTCTTTATTTTCTAGAGGGATACGATCGAACAGAGACTGTATCAAAGAAGAAAGCCTGTAAACGTTTTCGCTCTCCTGGTGATGCCTGGCATACTTTTCTAGCAATACATAGCGTTCCCTTCCCCACCCGATCCCGGAACTTTTCAGCAGATTGATGGCTGTCTCTGAGGGTATTTCCTCCACATCCCCACTTGTAAACAAATTGATCAAGGTGCTGATTGAAAAATCACTGGCAATCCAGGCAGTAATCCCCTGCAGAACTCTCCCAGGACCGGTTAGAGCAATAGGGATCCCTTCAAAAACAGTTAAACCAAATCCCATCACACGAGATAATGAGTAAAGTGCCGGTATATACTCATCCTTTGTGCAGGCCACACTGACCTGATCCAAGGATATTTTATTTTCCTGTACCAGCCGCAGAACATGCCGGAGTTCATTGGTGATACCGTAAGCGTGGAAAAAGCTTACCGAGTCGTCCCCTATAGGGGGTGGAGCCAGATCCGGCAGGTTCAGCCAGCTCAGGAGCTCAACATCTGTGTTCAGGGGTAGATCTTCTTCCCCTGCAGTTGTTTCAACAGGCAAGAAGATCAAATGTTCCCTGGCAAGTTTTCTGATCAGTTCATTCTCCAGAGGTTTCCATTGGTGAAAAGAGGGCACCAAGTAGATGGGCTGATCATCTTCAGAATCTTCAGCCAGGTAATCGGGTATCAGGGTCAGAGCCCATGAGAGTAACCCTGGATAATCCAAACAGCTGTGCTCTAATAGATAATCTTCGTACTCCTGTAACAACAATTTCATATCCTGGCCTTTTTCTATACATATAAAATGCTCATCCAGAAGAGAATTACTTCTGATGCCACACATCCTCAATTCCAGAATTGCTGAAGATAAGGATGCTGCCAGGCCCTGTGTAATATTCTGCCTGTCAAAATACCGGAGGTTTCCCTCCTCCTGAAGCCTCTGCAGTATCTCTTCCACTACAACTAAGGAAAGATAACCTGAAAGCACAGAGGTTTGACGCTTAGCCAGGTGCTCCCCCGCAACCCGCAGGGCAAGACCTGTGGGTGTCTCCGGGCGCAGATTGACCCAATTCACCCCAGATCGAATCAGGTTTTTACATAGAACATTTCCTGCCTGGTAGCCAGGCACAATAAGGCATTTTTCCTGCAGCAGATATTTCTCACATACCTTGGCCAGCGATGAAAGAAAAAGGTTCACTTATCTTTTCCTCCTCTCTTTCACGATTCCAAAGCGCAGAAAAGTAGGGCTCAAGTAAAGGTTTGTCCTGTTGTTTTTTCCTGTACGCTCAAGATCGAGTTCGCAAAATATTTTTTCTGCCAGTTCTGTGATTTCTTCACCCTGT
Organism: Syntrophomonadaceae bacterium; assembly: GCA_012839645.1. GTDB lineage: Bacteria > Bacillota > DSM-12270 > Thermacetogeniales > Thermacetogeniaceae > Syntrophaceticus. The sequence continues at coordinate 3,341 of DUMY01000146.1, read as the reverse complement.
CTCCATTTCAGGTATTGATGCAGCAGATTGTTTCTGGAACAGAGAAAGGGACGTACATCTACAGCATGACCGATGCTCTCCTGAAGGCCTTTGTATTCGTTAACCGAGAGAGAGAGAGCAGCGTGAACTCGCTCCCCAACATCCACAGATTGCGAAGTAAAAAACTTTAAGCCGGAATTCAGCCTCACCAGGGTCCACCCAGGACCGCTTTTTACATCAACTGCGCTGTCCTTGATATAGAAGGTCGGCTCCGGGTTGTCCTTTCCATGTGGCTCCAGATAATCCAGACAAGCCACTTCACTGGGTGATGGCACAGCAGCAAGAGAAGCATCTACTTCGATCCAGTGTGCCTTGTCTTCCGGCCGCAGACATTTCTGAGCAAAATTATTCAAAAATATCCTCACCTCAGGAATATCATTTGAGTTAAGAGAAAAGCCCGCTGCCAATTTATGCCCACCAAATCTAAGCAAAGCCCCTGTTTGGGATTGGCACTCAGCAAGGGCCTCTACCAGGTCAAATTTACCTAGTGACCTTGCCGAGAATCGCACTTCATCCCCGCAGATAGCACCGACCGCTGCCGGCCGTGACACAGCATCTACAAGCCGACCTGCAGCGATACCGACGAGCCCTTCATGCCAGTCCGGTGAAGCCAAGAGGGGAAAATAGGAGCCATCATACATGGAAAGGCATTCTCGTTTGATTACTTCTACCGCACTCCTGCGCTTTGTATTAATTATTTTTAATTCCTCAGCAAAGGGCTCTGCTTCCTCCGGTGTCTTTGCAGAAAGTAGGTTGTACGCAAGGAGAGGATCACCGAACCTCCCAGCGGCATTGATGTGCGGGCCCAGGATCCAGCCCATGGTCCGTCCCGTAATCTGATACTGATTACCGTTAAATAAGGATTGCAGTCCCGGGCGCAAGTTGCTTCGCATCTGTAAGAGGCCTCTCCTCGCCAGAACGAAATTATCTCCTGTCAAAGGGCAAACATCGACAACTGTAGCCAGTGACACCAGATCCAAAAAATCATCCGGCTCCGGGCGGCCGAGCATCTGTGCAACTGCACAGCAAGTTATATAGGCAACACCCGCGCCAGAATACTCACGGTAACAGCTGGACCCGGGTAGTTTTGGGTCTACAACAGGCGCATCCGGTATTTTTTCTTGGGGCTCATGATGATCTGTCACAACCAAATCGATTCCTAGAGCCTGTGCCGTTTCTACCGCGTGAAACGCAGAAATGCCGTTGTCAACAGTTACAATCAGGTCAAAGCCTTCATCAACTGCCCGCTCTACATGGGCAGGACGAATACCGTAACCCTCATCCTGGCGTGACGGCAAATGGAATGCAGCAATTGCACCACAGCGTTCCAGAAATTGGGTCATGAGCAGCGTGCTGCAGATCCCATCACAATCATAATCACCGAATACGAGTACCTTCTCTTTATGGGCAGCCGCCTGGGCGATCCTGCGTGCTACCTGCTCCATGCCGGGAATCTGAAAGGGAGAAGGCGTTCGGGTATTACTTGATAGATCACTGAAACTCAAACCCCTGGCTGCGAGAACACTGTCCAGGAGATTATAAGTAGGATAAATGATATTTGTATTGCGAAATTTCCAAACTGGCATATTTATTTACAGCGATATTGTGCCGCTGCTGTCACCTCCCATAACAATTATTCGCAATGTAAAGAGCAACTTCCTTTTTTAGATGATGCGCTATTTGTGGAGGGATGCAACGGAGACGGTTCCTATTGCATGTATTTTGGGAAGAAAGTTTTGTTACTCTGTCAAATTCGTTATTGCGTACGGAAGCTATCATCATCATTTTGTTACAAACACCTGGTTTAACCAGAATTGATTTTTACTTAACAGCACAAAATAGAAGTAATAATAATTTTATAGGGGGAATAGATGTGACAATCGGAGTAAAAGTAAACCAGGTGTTGGCTTCACTGGAAAGTGCCACAGCAGAATTAAAAACCTTTGCCCTGGACACACAGGATAATAATGCCCAGAAGATGTTTTCGGACTATTCCAAACAGCTGGAAGAGATTAAAAACGGAATTAAGGGCCGAGTGAATTACTTGGAAGAACAGGAACCGCAATACAAGGTTTTTGAACAGCAGGAACAGTAAATAAAAAGAGCACTAAAAGGCTCGCCCGAAAAATGGCGAGCTCATTTATCTTAGAAAAAAAGGTTACGGTAAGTTCGTGCGCCTTGCCGAGTTTTCAGATGAAGAAGTAGATAAAATACTAAACGAAACGAAAAAAGTTATTGGTTAACCACCAACCACTACACATGCAGGCACAGGAACACCTCTTGCTCCCATGCCTGCATAGTCTTTAGGGGCAACTGCCCCCGCTTAGAACCCTCAGCCGAAGGGAAGTTTCTTGTTATCTCCACAGCCAAGAGAATTAACGGAAAATCTTGATACCAGCCGTTTGACATTTTTACTGCCACACTGCGGACAGTTGACCTTGTTCCTCTTAAACCAACTGACAATAACCGAAAATTTCTCACCGCATTTCTCACACTGGTATTCGTACATCGGCATGCAAATCACTCCTCCCCATCTATTTATTTTGCTTCTCATCGATCACGGTTTTGTAAGTTAACCACCCATCACCTTAAATTTCTGACTCTACTAAAACCGTTCTGTACCTGGCAGTCCACCTGCAACTCCACCAACGATGACAATCTTCTTACCCGTAGAGTCCTCGATATATTTATATATTCATATAATATGATAATTAGTGTAAAAAATAAAAATTAACCGCAAAGATATTTAACTGAATAGTACCCGCACAATTTTACGTGCATCCTTATTAATCACACTATAATATACTTGCAGCCCACAGCGTCTCCCTTCCACGATACCTGCACTGCGAAGTCTGGCTAAATGTTGTGATATAGTTGACTGCGGCATATCCAGACAGTTTTGTATATGAGAAACATTGCACTCATCCTGAGCCATCAAACCCCTGACGATACAGAGTCGCACCGGGTGCGCTAAAACTTTCAAGAGGTCTGCTTTTTCCCTAAACAGCTTGGGATCTGTTGTAAATGTTTCTAACTGTGGCAAATTGCTCACCTCGATTTGAAACAATCATCAATATTCAATTATTATAATATACTGATTCATAAATTGTGTCAAGTGTTTTTTCCAAAAATACTAAGCTTTCCACTCGTCATCTGTAGGCAGCCTGTAATCATAGAAGTCACAATAAGGAGGAAGAATGCCATTTGCCCCAATAAATATTAATCCTGGTGGGATCCTACTTTTTCCCTAAAGATTAGATGCTCCATAATCAGCACCGCTAAAACACCGACCACAAAGCCAT
>DUMY01000145.1 GCA_012839645.1 Syntrophomonadaceae bacterium | reverse complement strand
GCTTTAAATCTCAGGTTTTAAATCATACTGAGCCGGTTATGGTCGCTTTCTGGGCTCCTCAGGTGGAAGCCAGTATCGCAGCGGTATCCCAGCTGGAAAAGATCGTGGATAAGCTAGGCGATTCGGTCAAATTAGTAAAAATGGACACTTATCGAAATGAAAGGGTTGCCAAAAGATATGGGATAGAAGAGATCCCCAGTGTGTTGTTCTTTAACAAAGGAAAAGTGGCAGCCAAAATTAGCGGTGGTTTTAGTGAGGAAGCTGTTATAAGCCAGCTCAATTCCCTGAATAATAAATGATGAAGCAATGAGGAGGAGGTGAACATAGTGAAAGAAGTAGATAAAAAAACATTCGAAGATGAGGTTTTAAAAGCTGAGGGCTTAGTTGTGGTTGACTTCTGGAGCCCCAAGTGTGAGCCTTGCAAGGAATTGATGCCTTATGTTGCGGAACTGGCGGAAAAGTACGATGGCAAGGCCAAGTTCTGCAAGCTCGATGCTGCAGCCAACAGGAGGTTATCCATCAGCCAGAAGGTGATGGGGCTGCCCACCATTGCCTTTTACAAAAACGGAGAAAAAGTTGCTGAATTGACCAAAGACATTGCCATCGAGGACGTAGAAGCCAAGCTAAAAGAGATTATTTAAAGGAAAGCTATTACCGGGTTAGTGCATTTGAGGATAAGTGGTGTAAAGCCCGTGGATAAACGCAGATCAGCGGTAGGACATGTGCAAGTATGCTGGATATTGTTTTATTTAAATAAAAAAAGAAAGGAGCAATACCAGATGCTGAAGGGTAAAAAAGTAGCTATTCTCGGTGACCGCGATGGCATTCCTGGCCCAGCCATCGAAGAGTGCATCAAAGCTGCCGGTGCTGAGGTAGTATTTTCAACTACCGAGTGCTTCGTTTGAACAGCAGCGGGAGCGATGGATCTGGAAAATCAGGCACGGATCAAGGATCTCAATGACAAGTACGGCAATGAAGATTTAATTGTTGTTCTCGGCGGAGCAGAAGCAGAGGCTTCCGGACTCGCTGCCGAAACCGTAGCTACAGGTGATCCGACCTTTGCAGGTCCACTAGCCGGGGTCTCGTTGGGACTCAAGGCGTACCACATCTTTGAGTTTAAAGATGAAGTTCCTGCTGATGTTTATGAAGAACAGATCAGCATGATGGAAATGGTGCTGGATGTTGACGAGATAGTCGATGAAGTAAAGACCTATCGAAAATAATTTGCTCAATAGAAAATGCAGGTTTGGAAAGGGTAATGGGCACATACAACCCTACCCCCCGCCCATTACCCTTTATGACAATTACGGAGGTGATATAAATGAACTTTCCAGTTATCAAAGGAGCCGCCTACGCCTTGATTCAGGCAAACGGTATGCTCTTTTATCAGGGGACAACGCAAACATCAGAGCGGCTCAAAAACTCACAATCAGAACACCTTCAAAAATTGCCGGAACACTTAAGGAGCTTTGATCAAGCTGTCAGCTATCCTCCTAACCAGGCATATATCGGTAATATTACTCCTGATGATTTAAAACAAATACCACAACCCTGGTATGAGAACCCGGTAACTGGAGCGCGTGACGGAAAACACGGTGAAATTATGCCAGAAGACGAGTTCTTGGGTTTGATGAAGATCGTTGACAGTTTTGAACTGGTTGTTTTGGAAGAGTCCTTTCAGGCCGGTGTTAAAGAAAAACTACAAACACACCCGGTACTTAATGATATTGAAGATATCACTAAGCTGGATAAAACACCCGGCACTTCGGATGAATTAGAACAACTTGTTGCTGAGCAATCAGCCCAACCACTTTATTTTGATGGCAAACTGGTGGGCTGTGTGAAAAGAGCCCATGAATTCGATGAAGCCCTCTCCTCTGAAGTGATGCTGGGAAACATAGCTAATAAGGCCTCAGCAGTTCTTGCTTTAAAACAGATGCTGGCAAAAACAGATCTAAACCCTGAGGATGTCGATTATATTATCGAGTGCTCAGAAGAAGCGTGTGGTGATATGAACCAACGGGGTGGCGGCAACTTTGCCAAAGCTGTTGGGGAGATGTGCGGCTGTATTAATGCCACAGGTTCAGATACCAGGAGTTTCTGCGCAGGTCCCGCCCATGCATTGGTAGAGGCCGCAGCCCTTGTACAGTCAGGGATTTTTGCTAATGTGGTTGTAGTAGGTGGCGGTTGTACAGCTAAGCTGGGCATGAACTCCAGAGACCACGTGAAAAAGGAAATGCCGGCATTGGAGGATATGCTCGGAGCCTTTGCGGTCCATATTTCTGAAAATGATGGTATAAATCCAGTGATCAGAACAGATGCCATTGGACGCCATAGAATCGGTTCCGGGGCATCTCCACAAGCGGTAATGACTGCCATAGTGACCGATCCCCTTGATAAGGCAGGCTATAAGATCACAGATGTTGACCGTTATGCTCCGGAGATGCAGAACCCGGAAATTACGAAGCCTGCAGGTGCAGGGGATGTCCCCCAGGCAAACTATAAAATGATCAGTGCCCTGGCAGTGAAAAGAGGAGAAATAGAGAGAACAGAACTATTGAAAGCTGTGGACAGCTTCGGGATGCCAGGCTTCGCGCCCACTCAGGGACACATTCCCTCCGGGGTTCCTTTTATTGGTCATGCCCGGGATATGATTCTGAAAGGCAAGATAACCAGAACAATGATTATTGGCAAAGGAAGCCTTTTCCTTGGAAGATTGAGTAACCTCTTTGACGGGGTTTCTCTGCTCATGGAAAAAAACGATGGCAAGGTAGATACGGGCTTTGACCAGGAAGCAGTACGTTTAATGATTGCTGATGCAATGCGGGATTTTGCAAAAGCTTTCAGAGAATAGCTAGCCTAATGGGAGCTGGACGGTGAACCAGCCGCGAGAACCGTCCCAGTGGTTGGAAGGAAGGTGAAATAGTGGACGAAAAGATGATGCGAGCCACCATTGCTGGAGTATTTGAAGATATTGCAGAAGCTCTAGAAACAGGATCCATTGATAAAAAGGTCAGAGTTGGCCTCACCATCCTGGGAAGTGAGCATGGAGCAGGGGAACTGGCAGCCGGGGCCGAGCTTGCCTCAAAACAAGACCCTGATATAGAAGTTGTGCTCATTGGCCAAGGGGCACAGAGTCATTTGGAATTGGTGGAAGCCGCAGATGAAAAAGAGGCCCACGCTAAAATGGATGAACTGCTGCTCAGTGGGGATTTAGATGCTGCAGTAACCATGCACTACCCCTTTCCAATCGGGGTATCTACTGTAGGGATGGTAGTCACCCCGGCCAAGGGAAAAGAGATGTTTCTGGCTACTACCACAGGTACTTCTGCCACTGAAAGGGTAACCGCAATGTTGAGGAACACTCTTTACGGGATTGCCACCGCAAAAGCATGTGGCAGGCAAAACCCTACTGTGGGTATTTTAAATGTAGATGGTGCCAGACAGGTGGAAAGAGAGCTAAGAAAATTAAAGGAGGCAGGGTACCCCCTCTCTCTTGCAGAGTCCGCCAGGAGTGATGGTGGGATAGTGATGAGGGGAAATGACCTGTTGATGGGTATTCCGGATGTAATGGTCACCGACAGCTTAACCGGTAATGTAATGATGAAGGTTTTTTCTGCTTACAGCAGCGGCGGAAATTACGAGTCACTTGGTCTCGGATATGGTCCTGGAGTAGGGGAGAACTATGACCGGATCATCTGTATTATCTCCCGTGCCTCCGGCGCTCCGGTTATTGCTGGGGCTATTCATTTTGCCGCTAAATGTGCCCGGGGTAAGCTTTTGGATAAGGCTAAGGCAGAATTTAGTGCAGTAAAAAAGGCAGGTTGGGATGAGCTAATCCAGTCTATGGCTGCGGTAGACGCGGCTAAAAAGGGTGAGGCAGAAGAGGTAGCTCCTCCGCCCAAGAAATTGGTCAGCGATGATATTCCGGGGATTGAAGTAATGGAAATCGAAGATGCTGTTCGGGTTTTATGGAAGGAAGACATTTATGCAGAGAGCGGTATGGGCTGCACTGGCCCCATCATTATGGTTGCCCCGGAGGACAAAGAGAGAGCGGTGGAGCTGCTGCAGAAAAACGGATACCTGTAAGTGGTGGTTAGTCGTTATTTTGGTGACAGCCACCTGATGCCGAAGGAGGAGATTCCTTGAGGGAAATGATAATCACCAATAATCCATTAGTTGTTGAAAAATATTCGGAAAGGGTGCTTTTTATAGATGGATCTGTCGAACAGGTCCTGATCAAGGTAAGGGATATGGTCCACCGGAAGCATGGACTGATAAGCCATCCTCTGCCAGCAAGCTTAAGGGTATTGTTTTCCCCTTATCGGTCGGTCATTATTGGAAGAAATAATGGTGATATTAACCCTCTGCAGGTGGAGATCGTTGAGAACAGTATTTTGAAATATAAAAAGCACATGGATGTTCGGGAAGTAGATAAAGAAAACAATGAAGACTATCAGATGATTGATCTCACCCTCCTGGAATCTGCTTTAAAAGATGAACAGGTAAATAGCATGCTCAGTGGTTATTAGCTGCATAATGGTTTTATTAGGAAAACAGGAGTATACAGAACGAATTGCTATACTAGCGCAAAAAAGTATCTAACATACGCATACTAAAAACAAAATGTATAGAACCACAATAAGGTATATTTTCAACTTAAGTGGTAGATGGCTAAACAGTAGACTTTATCAAACAACTATCAGTAAAATCATCAGGGGGTGAATTCTTTTGAAACTGGAAATCGGAAGAATCCATATTAAAGATATTCAGTTTGGCGACAGTACATTTGTTGAAGACGGTGTTTTGACGGTTGACAAGGCAGGCTTGATTGCCAGTTTAAAAGAAGACGAAAGGATCAAGGATGTACAGGTGGATATCGCCAGGCCTGGAGAAAAAGTGCGGATCATACCTGTCAAAGATGTTATTGAACCCAGAGTAAAGGTTGAGGGCACTGGTGCAGGCTTCCCAGGAGTAACCTCAAAAACCACCCAGTGTGGTCAAGGGAGAACCCATGTTTTATATGGGGCCGCTGTGGTTACAGTGGGGGATATCGTCGGCTTCCAGGAGGGAGTTATCGATATGTGGGGGGAAGGTGCCAAGTGGACACCCTTCTCCAAAACCTATAATGTGACCGTTGACATTCAAGTTGTGGAAGGCCTGGAAGTTCATACTCATGAGGAAACCGTTCGCCTTGCAGGGCTGAGAGCAGCAGAATTCATCGGCCAGGCTGGTAAAGAAGTAGAACCGGATGAGGTTCTCACCTACGAATTGGGCGGAATGTTTGAGGAAACTGCAAAATACCCGAACCTGCCCAAAGTGCTCTATGTTGAAATGATGATTACCCAGGGACTCCTACATGATACCTATATTTACGGTGTTAACGCACAGACAATACTTCCCTCGGTTATGCACCCTAATGAAGAGCTGGATAATGCTGTGATCAGCGGCAACTGTGTGGCAGCCTGTGACAAGATCACCACATACCAGCACCAAAACAACAGTGTGATCCTTGATCTCTATGCACAGCACGGCAAAGAGCTCAATTTCACGGGTGTGATCATGGTTCCCGAACATACCACCCTCTCCGGTAAGTTGCGTGTCGCGGATTACACAGTTAAGCTGGCCAAGATGCTGGGTGCAGATGGAGTTATTGTTTCTGAAGAGGGATACGGCAACCCGGATTCAGACCTGCTGATGATCTGCAAGAAGCTTGAAGATGCCAAAATCAAAACCGTTTTGATCACTGATGAGTGTGCAGGTAGAGATGGCCTCTCCCAGCCTTTGGCTGATACAGCTGCCGAAGCGGTTGCTGTGGTTTCCACCGGCAATGTGAGCCATGTGGTCACCCTGCCTCCCGCTGAAAAGGTTATTGGTAATCCAGAATCTATCGCTGTACTGGCAGGCGGCTGGAAAGGCGCTGTTTTAGAAGACGGTACAATGATGTGTGAGCTGAATGCGGTAATCGGTGCTACTTCGGAAATCGGATACCACAATGTTACTTGTAGATTATACTAATTTCGTATGAAGGGAGGATATGGCATGTCTGACAAATTCAAAGTTCTATACTATGTTAACCAGTTTTTCGGGCAGGTTGGTGGGGAGGATAAAGCAGGAATGTCTCCGGAACACCGCCCAGGAAAAGTTGGCCCTGCTATGGGGTTTGAAGGCGCTCTCAAGGGTGAGGGTGAGGTAGTTGGTACTATCATCTGCGGTGACAACTATTTTAATGAGAACAAAGAAGAATCCTTGAAATTTATTCTTAACACTGTTAAGGAAACATCTCCTGATGTGGTTGTTGCAGGTCCTGCATTCAATGCCGGTAGATATGGTATGGCTTGCGGCGAATTGGCTAAAGCGGTGGCTGCGGAATTGAAGATCCCGGTTGTGACAGGTATGTATGTAGAAAACCCGGGTGTTGATGTTTGTAAAGATAAAGCCATCGTAGTCAGCACAGCTGATTCCGCTGCTGGTATGAGGAAGGCCTTACCGGCCATGGCAGCAATTGCATCCAAGCTGGCTAAGGGGATTGAATTAGATGAACCAGAAAAAGAAGGTTATATCCCACAAGGGATAAGAAAGACCCTATTTACGGAAAAAAGAGGGTCTCAGCGTGCAGTTGAAATGTTGATCGCCCGCTTCAAAGGGGAAGAATTCGAAACAGAGATGCCGATGCCGGTCTTTGACCAGGTTGATCCTGCTCCTGCCATCAAGGATTTGAGCAAAGCAACCATCGCAGTATGTACATCTGGTGGTATCGTTCCGGAGGGTAACCCGGACGGAATCCAGTCTGCCAGTGCCCAAAAATGGGGCAAATACGATGTCAGTGGTATGAACGGCTTAAATGCCCCTGACTTCTACTCCACCCACGGTGGATATGATACAGCTTATGCCAATGAGAACCCGAACCGGGTCGTTCCTCTTGATCTATTAAAGGATTTTGAAAAGGAAGGGATTATCGGCAAGGTCCACGACTGGTTTTATACAACAACAGGAACCGGAACCTCAGTCAGCAATGCACAAAAGTTCGGCACCGAAATCGGTAAAGAATTGCTGAATGCGGGGGTGGACGGTGTTATCCTCACCTCCACATGAGGGACATGTACTCGTTGCGGTGCAACGATGGTAAAAGAAATCGAAAGATACGGTATTCCTATTGTTCATATGGCTACAATCACTACAATTTCCGAATCTGTTGGTGCAAACAGGATAGTTCCTACTGTTGCTATCCCGCACCCGGTGGGCAATCCCCAGCTCAACTCCGAGGATGAGCATGCATTAAGAAAAGAGCTGGTCAATAGAGCACTGAATGCTCTGGCCACTGAAATTACAGAGATCACACACTTTGAATAATCCTGAGGGTGACAGGGAACGGTTCTCTGTCACCCTTTGATATGTTGCTGCCATAGAGGGCAAGTAAATGTGCCCTCTATGGCTATCAAATAAGATGTTATTGTATATATAAAACATTTCTATGTCGAATATTGCAGGAATGTTTCGAAATATAAAGAATTTTATTGATTAGAGAGATATTACAATGAGCCTCCACAAAGGTGCTGAACTTATTAGGTGTTGATTAATATCGGAAATATCGGATAGTAATATATTACTCCTGGCCAGGTAATGTAAGAGAGCTGGAAAACCTGATCGAGTATTTATTTATTGTTAATACCGGCGATGAGATTGGCATGGAAGACCTTCCCGCCAAGCTTGTAGCTGACCATGTTTTATCTGCGCGCAATTTACCAGAGGCAGAACAAACAGGAAAACTTAATTATCTATTGGAACGGTTCGAAAAAGACATTCTGCTCTCTGCACTTAAAATCCACCCATCTATCAGGAAGGCAGCATCAGCTCTAGGTATTAACCCGTCAACATTATCAAGGAAATTAAAAAAATATGGCATTGATCAACAGGGAAAGAGCCTTACAATTGGGGGCTCTGTGGGCAAAAATAAGCTTCAAATAACCTGAATTTGAGGTAAAGTTTTACTCGGCAAGCTGTTGCAAGAACGCAATCCCTTCAACCCTATCCCACAAAATTAATTATTGTTTTGAACTATCATTTCTTTTTTTTCCTAAGACCGTTGCAAATATTCAACAGGACTCAAAACTGTTGCAAATCTGCCAAAGTAGCATTATAGCAGGATAAAACACAGATAAATAAATAACTGTTGCCTACAAGCAACACTAAAACTTCAAGATCCTACCCTTAAACGGCATAACCATGGGTATTGGAAGGTTGGCATGGTAATTGCTAAATATAGTAGCAAGTTGATTAACGGCCGTTAATTCAATAGGGAATGGGAGAACTAAACTATACCCAATGTGGATACGTGTTATTAATGGTTTCTCCAATATAAAAATATAAAAAAAGAAAGGGTGGACATCAATGGCAGAGAAATGGGAGAAAAAAGAGAATTGGAGCAATTTTTCAGACTTAACTTATTGAACTTTTAGAAAGGAGAAGGGGAAAAAATGAGTATCTTAATTAAAAATGGCACTATAGTAACTTCGGTAAATGAATATAAAGCAGATGTGCTTATCGAAGGCGAAAAAATTGTAGCGATTGGCACAGGTTTAGAAGATCGTGCCGATCATGTAGTAGATGCCTCCGGTAAATATGTTTTCCCTGGCGGTGTAGATGAGCACCTGCACTATAATTCCTTTAGTTCTCTTGGTTATGAAACTTCTGATGCTGCTGCAGTGGGCGGTACTACAACAGTTGGGGATTTCGTTGTTCAGCCTAAAGGTATAGGACTTAAAGACTCCATAATTAAATATAAAAATGAAGCAGTAGAAGGAAAAGCCATGGTCGACTATGTGCTGCATGGCATTATCATGGATCCCACTGACCAATCTTTTAACGATATACCTTCTATGCCTGAAGTTGGGGTTGCCTCAGTTAAACTCTTTATGGCCTATAAAGGTATGGATTATTATGCTACTGATGATTCTATCTTTAAAGCTTTGCAGATAGCTAAAAAATGCGGCGTAACCATTATGGTTCATGCTGAAAATGCAGACATAATTGATGTTAAAGTTAAACAGCTTTTAGCGGAAGGAAAAACCGGTACGGAGTATTTTTCTTTATCAAGACCTATTCTATGTGAAGCAGAAGCTACTTCCAGGGCTGTTTATATGGCAAAAATGGCTAATGCGCCACTCTTTGTAGTCCATGTGACCAACAGGGCAACCACAGAAGTCTTAAGGGAAGCTCGTGCTGAAGGGGTTCAAGCTTTTGGAGAAACCTGTACCCATTATCTGAGCTTAAATGACAAGAATTTAGAAAAACCGAATTTCGAAGGGGCAAAATATGTATGTAACCCACCTTTAAGACCACAAGAAGATGTTGATTTTCTGTGGGAAGCAATTC
>DUMY01000289.1 GCA_012839645.1 Syntrophomonadaceae bacterium | reverse complement strand
GGTTAGTGTCAAGTAAAAGTGTGCAAGTTTTTCGTCTTTCCTGAAATAAGACTAATTTTGTGCTCGGCCTAGTGTGGGTACGCCCAGTAAGAGGGTAACATCTTGCCACCTCCATGCCAAAGCCAAGCCCTGAGGCTGGCCTTTCAGCCAGCCTTTTGACATAGAGCATCGGTCAAGCCGTTTCGACACGCCAGGGAGCCACAAAAAGGCCTCACCTATGGTCCTGTTGATTAATACACTTCCTTAGCAACTCTAGCCTAGCGGTAAATTAGCTCACCGAAATCCCGCATATTAAACAGGCTGCGGATAACCCGTCTGCCATTGGTCATCTTGCAGCTAGAGAAGGGTATCGCCCCCCGGTGTAATGGATAGATGTTCTTTTTGATGGCTCTATCTACTGTTTTTCTTGTGTTAGTTACTGCTTCCTCAAAGCGTTCTGTCAATTGTTCCGATACTTTGCCTGATATTAGTGCAGCAACTTTAGCGTTAAAGTTTTCTCCTATTTTGAGTGCTATAATTTTTGACAGATTAGTGGCCCCTTGCTTGCTCCAGCTTTTTGCTCCTTTCATGCGTTTGGCAAATAAATCTACGTTTTTCTCCATGGTGCCTAGATTTCTGTATTCCAGCCCTTCAGGTGGAAGGGGTATTTCCAGTTCTTTTTTATCTTTGTAGTTGATGATGCCCTCCTGGTTGTTTCTGATGTATGACTCCAAATCAGTGAGTTTTTTTATTTCGCTGGCAAGGCCATCACATTGATATTTCAAAGCTTCTATCTTGTTGTATACTTTGTCAAATTGCCCTTCTTTAAGCCACCCTTTAATCTGATTTCCAGCCCTTTTATCCTTTACGTTTCTGATTATGCTTTTGGAAAGGTGGTAAGGGTCTAGTTGGAATATGCATATCTCCGGGTCGTGGTCGTGTTTGATCCAGCTTGCACCGTCCCCGTTTAATATCCTGTATCTAATTTCGTCTACGTTGTATTTGGCTGCTATGGTTGCTTCTCTTAAGTCTTGGAATTCCTTTGCTTGGTAATAGCCGGCATAGGCCACTTTGCCTACTGTTTTGTATTCTTTTGATGATGGATATCTGGGCTGCCAACCCTCGTAAGCTATCCCTATTTTTAATTCCCGACGCCCATTGCCTCTTTTATTTCTGCTTTTCCCTTGCATGGATAGCCAAATACCATCTGCTTCCTCGAAAAGGACGGGAACCTCTTTAGAACCACACAGTTCATTGTTTTTATAGGTTTTGATGAGTTCTTTTTCTGCTTTTGCTTGCCTTTGGCCTACAGCTTGGATAATGTCCCAAACTCCCTGGTGACTTATGGTTTGGTTTGTCAGTTCCGAAACCGTCTGGGCTACTTGACGATAGGACTTCTGGCAGCTGAGTTCTATTATCTTTTCTACAAGGTTAGGGGATACAACTCCTATGGTTTCAAAGCCAAGGGCTTCATCAAGAAGATATCTATATTCTGTTCGACCATCTTCGTTAACTCTTTTGTAGATGTTTCTTCTGATAATAACCTCGCCCATCAGGGTTTTAATTGTGGTCTTTTTCTTGCCCCCATGCCTTAATTCTGCCTTGTTTCTGTTTTCTGCTAGCTCTTGGTCTGCATGTCCTAAGACTTGTTGCATTAGTTCTCTAGCAATTTCACAACCCAGTTCAAAAAAATTACGTTCTAGCTCCTTGAATGTCAGGTCTTTTGCATGTAAACTGGTCATATCACGTCACCTCGTTTGATGGTCGTTCAACTAACAAACTACAGGAAAGACGTGATTATGGGAAGAGGTTTTTAAACTTCTTCCCATATTTTCTTATAACTTGCCTACGATAATTTTACTCTAAGTATGCTCTGCTATTTTATAAGTTATATTTTGTTCTGTTTTGTAGCTAGTGGTTAAGTTTGCTATATTGATTTTGTTGATGCGGCTGCCGCCACTGAAATTAACCAATGAAATAGAAGAGAGTGATGATGGAACAACTCCTCAGATGTGGTAGAATATAGGGAAGGCTTTTTTAATTGAGCAAAATCTTTGAGGAACTGGAGCTAGGGTTGAAAGATGGACTTTACCCGGGACAGGCTTCGGCAGCTGGCTTCCCCCGTATTGTACAATGTGCTAACGGGGGTACAAATTGGGTCAAGCTGGCTTAATTGTTTCTAACTTGGCTTTAATTGAGATGCATTATTTCCAAGGATGCTCAATAAT
>DUMY01000012.1 GCA_012839645.1 Syntrophomonadaceae bacterium | reverse complement strand
TCGAAGCAAGTGTCAAAGCATATTTGAATGCACTGAATAAAGTACTCCAAGAAGTAGGTGAGGATGCCTTATGAGCATGACGATTACTGAAAAAATTATGGCAAAACACGCTGGAAAGGAACGGGTGGTACCGGGGGAACTGATCAACTGCAGCCTGGATCTGGTGCTGGCTAACGATATCACTGCTCCGGTTGCCATTAAGGAATTTTCCAGGCTGGGACAGGATCATGTTTTTGATCCTGAGCGGGTAGCGCTTGTCCCGGATCACTTCACACCCAATAAAGACATTAAGTCTGCAGAGCAGTCTAACTATGTAAGACAGTTTGCGCGCAGCTTTAAGATCACCAATTATTTTGAAGTTGGGAGAATGGGAATCGAACACTGCCTGCTTCCTGAGCAGGGCCTTGTTCTACCCGGTGATATGGTCATTGGAGCGGATTCCCATACCTGTACCTATGGGGGACTTGGTGCTTTTTCCACGGGTGTGGGAAGCACGGACATGGCTGCGGGGATGGCCCTGGGAGAATGCTGGTTTAAAGTGCCTGAAAGCATGAAGTTTGTTTACCACGGAAAGCTGCGCCCCTGGGTGGGGGGGAAGGATCTGATCCTCTACACCATTGGGGACATCGGAGTAGATGGAGCATTGTATCGTTCCATGGAATTTACCGGGGAAGCCATAGAGAACCTCTCTGTTGAAGGAAGATTAACCATGTGCAACATGGCTGTGGAGGCAGGTGCCAAAAACGGTATTGTTCCTCCGGATGAAAAGACAAAAGCCTATGTGGAAAAAAGGGCGAAGAGGACTTATCAATTTTATACAAGTGATCCAGATGCTTCATATGTGGAGGTCCGGGAGTATGATGTATCTGAGATCGAGCCCCAGGTGGCTTTTCCACACCTTCCGGAAAACTCCCGCCCGGTGGGTGAGGCTCAGGGGATCGAGCTGGATCAGGTGGTGATCGGATCCTGTACCAATGGAAGGATCGAGGATCTGCGTATCGCTGCCCACATTATTAAAGGGAGAAAGGTGGCTCCTCGCCTGCGAGTGATTGTTATCCCCGGGACCCAGGAGATTTACCTGCAGGCTATGAGGGAAGGGATTTTAGAAACCTTTGTTGAGGCGGGAGCTGCAGTCAGCACTCCTACCTGCGGACCCTGCCTGGGTGGACATATGGGGATTCTGGCGAAAGGGGAAAAAGCCCTGGCTACCACAAACCGCAATTTTGTCGGCCGCATGGGGCATCCGGAGAGTGAAGTTTACCTTTCCAGCCCTGCTGTTGCTGCGGCTTCTGCTGTAACCGGAATGATTACTTCTCCTGAGGAGGTGCTGGATGATGCAAATTAAGGGAACTGTTTATAAGTTCGGAAATGATGTTGACACCGACCAGATCATACCGGCACGCCATCTGAACACAACGGACCCTGCAGAACTGGCTGCCCACTGTATGGAGGATGCGGACCCTGAGTTTGCTGCGGCTGTCCAACCTGGTGCAGTGATGGTAGCAGGAAAGAATTTCGGCTGTGGGTCTTCCCGGGAGCATGCACCAATTGCGATTAAGGCAGCAGGGGTATCTTGTGTCATCGCCTCTACCTTTGCACGGATCTTTTACCGTAATGCAGTCAATATCGGACTGCCTATTCTGGAGTGTCCGGAAGCTGCGGCGGCATTGGAGGCGGGAGATCAAGTGACAATAGACCTGGCTGAGGGTATCATCAGGAATCTTACACGGCCTGGGGAGTACCAGTCAGCACCATTTCCCTCTTTTATGCAGGAAATTATTAAGCAAGGCGGTTTAATCAAGTATGTGCAGGAAAGGATGAAGGAACGTGCCTAATGTTTTACTCTTACCTGGAGATGGGATCGGACAAGAGATTGTACCAGAAGCAGCGAAAGCCGTGAGGGCTGTGGGAGAACGTTTTCAGGTTGACTTCCGGTTTCAGGAAGCACTGGTCGGTGGAGCGGCCTATGATGACTGCGGTGATCCCCTGCCTGAGGAAACACTGCGCCTTTGCAAAGAAAGCGATGCCATTATTTTGGGTGCCATAGGGGGACCCAAATGGGAGCAGCTCCCGGTACACTTGCGCCCGGAGATGGGGGCACTGCTTCCCCTGCGCAAGAAGCTGGAGCTCTATGCCAACATCAGGCCGGCTGTTCTATATCCAGGTCTGATCGATGCCTCTCCCTTAAAACCAGAGGTTGTTGACGGACTCGACCTGGTAGTGGTAAGGGAGCTGACCGGGGGGCTTTATTTTGGTACCAAGAAGAGGGAAGTTGTGGATGATGAGGAGCAGGCTGTAGATACTCTTGTATATAATACCGGGGAGATCGTTCGCATCGGCCGTCTTGCTTTCCAGATGGCACAGAAGAGGCGCAAGAAACTGACATCTGTAGATAAAGCCAATGTCCTGGCTAGCGGACGTCTCTGGAGAGAAGTTATCACTGAATTGGGCAAGGAATACCCGGATGTGGAGCTGGAGCACATGTATGTAGACAACTGTTCCATGCAGCTGGTACGTAAGCCCACACAGTTTGACGTGATCGTCACTGAGAACACCTTTGGGGATATTCTGACCGATGAAGCCAGTGTTTTAACAGGATCCATCGGTATGCTGGCCTCTGCCAGCATTGGTGGGGATGTAGGCCTCTATGAACCATCACATGGTTCTGCCCCGGATATCGCCGGGCAGCAGAAGGCTAACCCGCTGGCCACGATTCTGTCCGCTGCCATGATGCTTGAGCTATCATTTAACATGCCGGAGGCGGCGCGCAGTATCGAAGATGCGGTTCGCCATGTGGTGGAAGAAGGTTATCGCACCCCGGATCTCATGCAGTCTGGTGGTAAAGAGGTTACCACAGCTGACATGGGGGACCTGGTTGCAGAATACATATTGAAAGGATGAGATGTTTTGGGGATTTAGTATATCTTTACGATACAACACTGAGGGATGGGACTCAGGGTGAAGGAGTCAGTCTGACCGTAGAGGATAAACTGAAGATCACAAAGAAGCTTGATGAACTGGGGGTTCATTATATTGAAGGTGGTTGGCCTGGTTCCAATCCCAAGGATCTTGAATTTTTTCAAAGAATACAGGAAGAACCCCTCAAACAGGCAAAGATTTCTGCCTTCGGATCCACCAGGAGGGTAGGGACCAGGACTGAGGATGATACCAACATAAAGGCTCTGCTGGAAGCGGAGACACCGGTAGTGGCTATCTTCGGCAAAAGCTGGGATTTTCATGTTACTACAGCCTTAAAAACAACTTTACAGGAAAACATAAACATGATTTGGGACAGTGTGCACTTCTTTAAAGAGCAGGGCAGGGAAGTGATTTATGATGCTGAGCATTTTTTTGATGGTTATAAAGCCAACCCGGCCTATGCTCTCAAGACGCTGAAGGCAGCATCTAAAGCAGGAGCGGACTGGATTGTGCTCTGCGACACCAACGGCGGTACCCTTCCCCAGGAGATTGAGCAGGTGCTGACCGTGCTCCGGAAGGAGATCACTACACCCCTGGGCATCCATGCTCATAATGATGGGGAGCTGGCTGTAGCCAACAGCCTGATGGCTGTCAGGTGCGGGGCTCGCCAGGTCCAAGGGACGGTTAACGGTTTTGGTGAGAGGTGTGGTAATGCCAACATCTGTTCAGTAATCCCCAATCTGCAGCTGAAGATGGAGTTTCGTTCTCTGGATAGTGATTCTCTGCGGCAGCTTACTGAGGTTTCCCGCTATGTGAGTGAGATTGCCAATATGACCCCTTTAAGCAGCCAGCCTTTTGTGGGTTCCAGCGCGTTTACTCATAAGGGGGGTATCCATGTCAACGCTATATTAAAGGACCCGTGTACTTATGAACATATGGCTCCGGAACTGGTTGGGAATAAGAGGCGTGTCCTGGTTTCTGAGCTGGCTGGGGCGAGCAATATCAGCTTTAAAGCCCGGGAATTCGGGCTGGATATACTCAAAGACAGTGAATCAACCCGCCGCTTGAGCAGTGAAATCAAAGAATTGGAATACCGGGGCTACCAGTTCGAGGGTGCGGAAGCATCCCTGGAACTCCTACTGCGCAGGAGTATGGGGCAAAGTGGTGAGTTCTTTAACCTGGAAAGCCTGAAAATCTTGGTGGAGAAGCGCCCGGATAATGGTGGAGGGGTAGAGATCATCAACTCTGAGGCTACCATCAAACTGCGTGTGGGTGACCAGGTGATGCATACGGCAGCCGAGGGGGAGGGTCCCGTGAATGCTGTGGACAACGCCCTCAGAAAAGCACTTGAAGGGTTTTATCCAGCCCTCAAAGAGATGCATCTTGTAGACTATAAGGTGCGTGTTTTGGATGGTAAGGATGGAACCGGTGCCAAGGTACGGGTGCTCATCGAATCCGCAGATTCAACAGAAACCTGGAGTACAGTAGGTGTCTCAGAGAATATTATCGAAGCCAGCTGGCAGGCTTTGACAGACAGCATGAACTACTTTCTGATGAGACGTCAGTAGTGTGACAAGAAAAACGTGACAGGGGGACGGTGGTCCTTTTGTCACGCTCTCCTAAAAATATTGGGGGCTGTTTCTCTAAACATGACAGAGGAACAGCCTTTTTGTCATGCAGGAAATCCGTCCCCCTGATCTTGGTGGTTGGTGGTTTGTCGTTGGAAAAAGGGATTGCCCCGTTGTCTGAAAAGAGATCAGGGATCCGTACCCCTGATCTCTCTGATCTCTCTGATGTCTCTGGTTAATTATGGTGTTGGTGTGGCTTTTAGGTGTTCGATATTGGGTTGATTGGCAGCATGTAATTCCAGTTCTTTTTCTTTTTTGATCTTGGGGTTAATACCATAGATGTCCAAATTGTCGAGCACACCTCCCGAGAGATGCAGTCCTGAGTCAAGTTTTTCCGGGTCACCGGTGGCTTTGATAGTGCAGGGGAAGGCAACTGCTTCTCCATCGATGGTGAGAGCTCTGGTTTGCTCGCTCCAATAAATCTTCGACCAACTGGAAACTCGGTGGTTGTTGATGGCAATGGCTTCTGCTTGGGAGTTCCACAGTTCATTGATGATATCAATCATATCAAAATAAGCAATGGGAGTATCTATAGTAACAGTGATCCCCGGACCCTTAACAGGTATTATTCCCAGAGCCATTTTTTGTCTGGTAATATCCTGACGCAGCTGCTTGATCAGAGTTTCTTCTTCAGAAACATTGGTGCTAATCAAGCGATGCTGCCTTTCCAAGTCTCCTAGTTCCTTTTCCAGCTCGGCTTTTTTGGTATTGGTTTTTTTCAACATTAGGATTAGGTCTTCTGTTTTCTGCTGCGGGAGATCTCTTAAATAGTTTTGCTGGGAGCGAAACTGTACTGTAATGAGCAGACCCAGCAGTAAAAAAGTAATAAAAACAGGCATTTGCCAGTTTTTTAAATTAGTCATGGTTATCCCTCTTTGCCTTTGCTATTTTTCGATTATCGATCCATCTGGAGAGCAGTTCTCTCCTGATGATGGCCAGATTCTGGAAGAGCCTAACGCCAAAGGCGAAGACGGCTGCTAAGTATAGGTCAACGCCCAACTGGTCACCCAGATAGGCAAGCAGGGCCGCAAGCAGGGCGTTGGTGAAAAAACCTGTAAGCAGAATAGCCGCATTGAATTTTTCGTCGAAGATGGATTTGACGCCACCAAAAGCTGAGTCCAGTGCAGCCAAAACTGCTATAGAAAGATATTTGGCATAGGCTCCCGGAATGGGTACATTGAGGACTGAACCGATGACAAGCCCAATCACCAGCCCTAGAATTGGAACCCACATTTATTGTTCCCCCTTTGGTTCTGTGTAACTAAATTGGTAACTGCCCTTATAGGACCCGATGGTAATCTTCTTCTGTTTTTCAATACGCACTGGATAACCTGCCATTTTCAATATGTTGTACTGGCTGGTGTCCGTTTCCAAAACCTTAGACATGCGATCAGGGTCACCGATGGCCTTGATCACAAAGGGTGGACCTATAGCACTGGTATTCACGCCGATGGTTGTTCCCATACACCTGATATCGGATGAACATACGACCCTCTGCCCATTGATAGAGATGGCTTCTGCCCCTCCTACCCGCAGTTCATAAACGATGTAAAGAAGGTGTTTATCATGGATCAAGAAGTCCTCGGGTTTAGCTTGCTCAGGGGCTTTGCTCTTAGCAATTTCATAGCCTTTATTATTATCATCTAGAAAAACAGTGATCCCCTTACCCTCCACATCACTTACGCCGGAAAGGGTTTTCAGCTGATCCAGCTCATACTGTAAAGTCTGTACCTCAATTTTTCCTGTAGCAATATCTTTTTGATGTTTTGCCAATGAATCTCTCCTGGCATCGATAGTTTTTTCATAATCTTTCAGTTCTTTTTCCTGTGTTTCGATCATGGCAATCAAACTTTCTGCCTTTGATTTCGTGCGGGGCTCAGGCTCAGCTTCACTTTGCAGAGCATTGAGTGCTGATACCAGTAAAATCCCCGTCATAAACAGGACAATTGCTAAGGGCAGCTGCCAGTTCCTCAATTTCACACAGGACACCCCCTATTGGTCATCTTTAAAAAAGGATCTGTTATTTCTTCGTGATTTAGTATTGATCTCCTGCTGTCATTATTTATAAAATAATCAGAATATGGATTTGTCATAGTTATTATTTGTACTCTTCCCCGAAGGTGGTCCGGGGCATTTAACTGCATTGTTGTATTCACCGAGGTGATAAAGGCTAACATTGCAATACCGGTTAACCCCAGCAGGAGTATTGCCATGGGATAAGAATGATTGAATGCTAACACCAGTTGAAAGAGTGTTAGGCAAGCGGTCAGCTACTACTCCGGCCAGCAGGGAAAAAAGCAGCATTGGCGTAAACTGTACTGCGCTGACGATTCCTAGCAAGAATGGAGAATCCGTCAGCGTAAGCACCAGCCATCCTTGAGCTAGGTTCTGCATCCATGTGCCGATGAGGGAAATCAGCTGGCCTGTCCAGAAGATACGAAAATTACGGTGTTTTAATGCTGCGATCGCTCGCATCAGGCCTGCCCACACAGCTCCTCCCTCCAATTTTTGCGACCGATTGTCCAAATGATTTTACAAATATTGCTGTTATAGATATTCACGGCTGTGTTATTATTTATACTTATATTATATGTTAACCCTTTTGTCCTAAGTTGTCAGCAATATATGATTTTTCCTGTAGGTTTTATTTGTCAGGTGTATGACGTATAGTGTATATTTAGAAGAAGATCTTATGCAGGTGAGTCCTTATGTCCAGTTTATCCAGGTTTTTAGCGTATTTTAATTATCTTGATTTACGCACCTTTATCGATATTCTTATCGTTGCCTTTGTTATCTACAAGCTTTTGATGTGGATCAAAGGAACGCGTGCTGTACAGCTCCTAAAGGGCTTGGCTGTACTGTTGATTGCCGGTGCGGTAAGTGCACAGTTTCACCTTACCACAATCAATTGGCTGGTGGGAAAGACTTGGACAGCCCTGGCTGTAGCCCTTCCGGTTGTTTTCCAGCCGGAACTACGGCGCGCCTTGGAGCAGTTGGGGAGAGGAGGCCTTTTTAGGAGCAGGCATGTTTTGGCTGAGGAAGAAGCCAGGTATATTGCCCATAATACAGCCCTGGCAGCAGAAAACCTTTCCCGTAGACATGCCGGGGCACTGCTGGTTTTTACCCGGGAAACAGGGCTATTGGAGTATGTGGAGAGCGGAGTGAAGATGGATGCCCTGGTTTCCGAAGAAGTGATTGTTAATATTTTTGAGCCATATACCCCTCTCCATGATGGGGCAGTTATCATAGGAGGTAATCGTATTCTGGCTGCTGCCTGTTACTTACCTCTGACGGAAAATCCTTTTTTAAGCTCACAGTTGGGTACAAGGCACCGTGCTGCCCTGGGTATTACTGAACAAAGTGATGCGGTAGTGGTTGTAATCTCAGAGGAAACCGGAACCATCTCCCTGGCAGAAAGCGGCAGGCTTTTCCGCGGCCTCCGGAGAGGGGATCTCGAACAGAAACTTATGGGGCTTCTGGGTCCCAGTAAGGCAGTGAAAGAAGATGAAAGATAGTAAGGCTTACAAATGGTTTGCGCGGAATAATATCGGTTTTAAACTGTTGGCACTGCTGCTGGCATTAATGCTCTGGTATTATGTGGCAGGGCAGCGTGACCCGATTATCAAGCGGGATTTTACGCTTACTGTGGAGCCCAGGGGCCTTTCTTCTGAATGTGTGCTGGCTTCACCCCTTCCAGAGGTACGGGTTACCGCAAGAGGGATGAGGAGCATCATGCAGGATATCAAAGAGGATGATATTTGTGTTTATGTGGAATTTCCCGATCAGGAAGTAGGGGTAAAGGTTCTTCCCGTACAGGTAGAATTTCCTTTTGGTGTACAAGTAGTCAACATCTCACCACAGCGAGTTAAGATTGACCTGGATGTTATGGCAGAGAAGCAGGTGCCTGTACGGGTGCTGGTGCGCGGGGAAACAGCTACCGGTTTTACATATCGCAGCCCTACTGCTAACCCTGAACAAGTTACAGTAAAAGGTCCCAGCCGCCTTTTGCATGAAATCTTAGATGTACAAGCTGTTTTAGAGATCAAGGGAGCCAGGAACAATATCAGCCAACAGGTTAAGGTACAACTGGCTAAAAATTACGGGGACCAGGTAATAGTCCAGCCTGGTTCTGTACAGGTACAGCTTCCGGTGGTGACAAGTGGGCCTGTCAAAACAGTAGCATTGACTCCTGTCCTGCAGGGTGAAGTTGCAGAGGGTTTTGTCGTAAAGAGTCAAAGTGTAGAGCCAAGAAGTCTGCAGGTGACAGGCCCCGCAGAGGTAATGGCAAATCTTCGAGAAATACAGACAAAGCCTATAGATATTAGTGGAGCTAAGGCAAATATCACTAAAGATGTGGATGTAGCGCTGTCTGCCGGGGTTATATCCCTGGGACAAACTAAGGTAAAAGTAACCATTGTTATTGAGCCTGTAATTGAGCCTGTAGAGGAAGAGCAATTACCAAGTGAGTAGAATAATGATATAATATGATTGTTATTCTGTGGGAGGGGTGTTTAATGGCTGTGCTTTTTGGTACAGATGGGGTTAGAGGTGTTGCTAACAAAAAATTAACACCAAGTTTGGCATTTAAATTGGGAATGGCTGGGGCCTACGTTCTTGGTAGGGAAGGCAGGCGCCCTTTGATTGCCATTGGAAAAGATACCAGGATCTCCGGAGACATGCTGGAGGCGGCCTTGACTGCCGGCATACTATCAGTTGGTGGTGACTGCCTAAGGGTGGGGGTTATTCCTACTCCGGGTCTGGCTTACCTGACCCGGTCTTACGGCTGCTGTGCCGGGATTGTTATTTCAGCATCTCATAACCCGGTGGCAGATAACGGTATCAAGTTTTTTGCTGCTGACGGCTTTAAACTGCCTGATTCTATAGAGGAAGAGATTGAAAACCTTGTTCTAACTGATTTTACCTTTCCCCGCCCCACAGGAGCGGATATCGGACGTGTCTTTGATGAGACAACTGCTCCAGAAAAGTATCTTTCATTTCTGAAAGAGGAACTCAATGTAGATTTGAAGGGGTTGAAAATTGTACTGGACTGTGCAAATGGTGCAGCATCCAATATAGCACCGCGCCTATTTGCTGATCTAGGAGCAGCGGTTACAGTTCTGTATGGCGATCCCAACGGCATCAATATCAATGAAAATTGCGGATCTACCCATACGGATGAACTGCAGCAGGAGGTAAAGTCCCAGGGTGCAGATTTAGGGCTTGCCTTTGATGGTGACGCTGATCGTTTGATCGCTGTTGATGAACAGGGAAATCTTGTGGATGGCGACCATATAATGGTGATCTGTGGCCTTTTCCGCAAGCAGAAGGGTATGCTGGATAAAAATAAGGTTACTGTTACAGTTATGAGCAATCTGGGGCTCAAAGAGGCTTTTGAGAAGGCCGGCATTACAGTACAGGAGACCAAAGTAGGGGACAGATACATCATGGAGGAGATGCGCAGAAATGGTGGAGTGCTCGGTGGAGAGCAGTCTGGCCACATCATTTTTCTGGATCACGCAACAACAGGTGATGGACTGGTTACAGCACTGGAACTTCTGCGGGTTATTCGGGAAACAGGACAGCCGCTTTCCTGTCTGAGTGCACAGATGAGGCGTTTTCCCCAAATTATGGTCAACGTAAGGGTGGACAATAAAGAAGAATTGAAAACCAACCAGAAAATAGCTGCTGCTATCAGCTGTGCCGAGGAACAGCTTAAGGGACAGGGGAGGATTTTGGTGCGCCCATCAGGAACCGAACCACTGGTAAGGGTTATGGGGGAGGCACTGGATGAACAGAAGCTCAAAGAGGTAGTGAATGAATTAGCTGAAGTGGTTGCCGAAAATCTTGGCTGTGAACTGGTGAAGAGTTAAAGTGCATGGCTGTTATGTAGTACAGCGGCGTGTATGTGATGATTAGGTAAAATATGCATGCTAAAAATGTTATAATAGGTCTAAATTATGTGAAGCTTCCTGCGCAAAAGAACAAGACAAATACAAGCGCCTGAACCAGCTGTTGATCAACAGCTGGTTGACGAGGAAGGGGTTAATCGAAGTTATCGGCGGATGCCCCTCGGTGAACCATCACCGTAAGGATGTCTCCAAAAACGGAGAGCAATCTCTGTTACAAAGAGACATCTAGTGGAGAGACCGCGTAGGAGGTATATAAGGAGGAGAATAAGGTTGTCTGGTATTGTTGGATATCTAGGTAATAGAGACGCGGTTTCAGTACTGTTACAAGGGTTAAAGACACTGGAGTACCACGGTTATGATTCCGTGGGTGTTGCCTTTTTAAATGAGGGATCATTGAAAGTTCACAAGAAGGCGGAAAAAATAGATGCCCTGGAGGAGGACCTGAGCTGGAAAAACGTTCACTCCAGGATTGGGGTTGGGCATACACGCTGGGCGACCCACGGGTCACCTGTTGATATCAATGCCCATCCACACTGTGACTGCACCGGGAAGTTTGCTGTGGTGCACAATGGGATAATCGAGAATTTTCATGAACTGCGGAGTCAGCTGGAAAAGAAGGGGCACCGCTTTGTTTCTGATACAGATACAGAGGTGATCGCCCACCTGGTGGAGGATGCATACAATGGTGACCTCAGTGTCGCACTGCGCTCAGCCTTACGACAGGTGCGTGGCTCTTATGCTGTGGCACTGTTAAGTGAGCATCAACCTGACCGGTTGATCGCTGCAAGAAAAAACAACTCACTGGTGATAGGGCTTGGTCAGGGAGAGC
>DUMY01000144.1 GCA_012839645.1 Syntrophomonadaceae bacterium | reverse complement strand
GTTTTCGAAAGCAATGTGGAGGTTATCAAAGAATTAGAGGGGAGGGGTATGCTCTATCACAAAGAAAAGATGCTGCACCAGTACCCGCACTGCTGGCGCTGTAAAGACCCACTGATGTATAGGGCTACTGAGCAGTGGTTTGCATCCATCGATGGCTTCCGGAAAGAGGCTCTTCGAGCTATCGATGAAGTGCAGTGGATTCCTTCCTGGGGTAAGGAGCGTATCCACAACATGATCGCTGAGCGCAGTGACTGGTGTATTTCTCGCCAGCGTGTCTGGGGAGTCCCTATTCCCATCTTTTATTGTGAAGAGTGTGATGCTACAATAATCAATGAAGAGACGATTCTTCTTCTGCAGAGGCTTTTTGCGGAGCACGGCTCTGATGTCTGGTTTGAGCGTTCTGCAGCAGAACTGCTGCCTGCGGGTTTTCGGTGCCCCTCCTGTGGTGGAGAAGACTTTCACAAAGAAACTGATACGATGGATGTTTGGTTTGATTCCGGCTCCAGCCACATGGCGGTGCTGGAGCAGCGCCCTGAACTTCGGTGGCCTGCGGACCTCTATCTGGAAGGCAGTGACCAGCACAGGGGCTGGTTTAATTCTTCTTTATGCACATCTGTTGCGGTTCGAGGGACAGCACCTTATAAGGCTGTGCTTACCCATGGATTTGTTGTGGATGAAGAGGGAAGAAAGATGTCAAAATCGTTGGGGAATGTGGTTTATCCCCAAGATCTGATCGATAAATTTGGTGCAGATGTATTGAGGTTATGGGTGACTTCAGCTGACTATCGGAATGATATGGCTGTTTCCAAGAAGATCATGGGTCAGCTGGCAGATACCTACCGGAAAATTCGCAACACCTTTCGTTTTTTGCTGGGTAATCTTTTTGATTTTGATCCGGACAAAGACAGCCTGTCTTACGAGGAGTTATCTCTCTTGGACCGCTGGATCTTGTACAGGCTGCACCAGTTAATTCAGAGGGTAAATAAGGCGTACGAAGAAAGCGAATTTCATATTGTTTATCATGCCGTCTCCACTTTTTGTGTAGTGGATCTAAGTTCCTTTTATCTTGATATAACCAAAGATACCTTATACTGCTCAGAAGCAGCGGATCCAGAGCGCCGTGGCATTCAAACTGTGCTTTTCGAAGCCGGTAGTGTCTTAGTGCGACTGTTGGCTCCTGTAATGCCTTTTACCACAGAGGAATTTTGGGGTTATCTGCCAGGGATGAAAACAATGGCTGAAAGTGTACACTTAACTGATTTACCTCAGGCTAACCGTGATTACCTGAACCCTGAACTGGAAATGCTGTGGGAAAGGATTCTCAGCCTGCGGGATGAGGTAGCTAGAGTTTTAGAGGCAGCCCGCCAGGAGAAAGTTATCGGTCCTGGGACCCAGGCAAATGTTTTCCTTTATCCGGAGAATGAAGAAGTACTGAAGTTTTTACACCAGGTGGAAGATGAGCTGCCGGCGATTTTTATCGTATCCGGGGTTAAGGTGCATGAGGTATGGGAAGCGGCTCCTCAAGGGGCATTGAAACCGGAGAATGGTCTTCCCCTGCAGATCGCGGTAGCTCCTGCTCCTGGCAGGAAATGTACCAGATGCTGGCTATATAAAGAGACCGTGGGACAATCTGCATCTCACCCGGATCTTTGTGAGCGCTGTATTGAAGTTGTTGAACACTGTAAGGAAGAAAGTCGGGAAGAGTAAAAGGGGTGGCTTTAATGCAGGATGTGATCACGAGAGCCAAGATCGCGGCACTGCCTGATCATGCGGAATTGAGGGTCATTGCTGGGGCGATCATCACCCGGGCGGCCCGGGAACTTATTAAGGAAAAGGGAATTACTCTACAGTTTGATGAGGACGCTGATCCCGAGTCCCAAGACAAGGATGAACATGCTGAACACGCTATTGTAACAGTTGTCGGATGTGATCGAGTTGGTATTATCGCAAGAGTAGCGGAAATCCTTGCGGGTTCTAATGTTAACATCTTGGATATCAGCCAGACCGTCCTACAGGGGTTTTTTGCCATGATCATGATCCTGGATCTTTCTTGTTCCCAGGATGATTTTGCAGAACTGAGGCAGAAGTTGGAAGAGGCGGGGGAGGAAATGGGTTTAAAGATCACCCTGCAGCATGAAGATGTCTTTCAATACATGCATCGGGTCTAGAAAGGGTGACTAGAGAGTGCCTTTTTCCTATACACAAGACGAAATTTTGGAAACTATACGTATGGTAGAACTGGAGAACCTTGATATTAGAACGATCACCATGGGTATCAGCCTGCGCGATTGCGCGGACCCGGACCTGAAGGTGGCGGGAAAGAAGATCTATGAAAAGATTGTACGCTGTGCAGGCAATTTGGTAGAGGTAGGAGAGCAATTGGAGCGCAGCTTTGGAATCCCCATTATCAACAAGCGGGTAGCTGTATCACCAATAGCTCTGATCGCGGAGTGTTCCAGGGATGATCACTACTGCTATCTGGCACAGGTTTTGGATGATGCTGCACGGGAAATTGGTATTAATTTTATTGGAGGCTATGCTGCACTGGTGCATAAAGGTTTTACGAACGGTGACCGCAACCTGATCAACTCTATACCCCAGGCTCTTTCGGAAACCGATCATGTTTGTGCTGCAGTTAATGTGGGAACAACCAGGTCAGGCATCAACATGGAAGCTGTCTACAGAATGGGAAAAGTGATCAAGAAAACTGCAGAGAGATCCGCGGACAAGGATGGTCTAGGCTGTGCTAAGCTGGTTGTTTTCTGTAATGCCCCTGAGGATAATCCCTTTATGGCTGGGGCATTTCATGGTATCGGGGAACCGGAATGTGTGATCAATGTGGGTGTCAGCGGTCCAGGGGTGGTCCTGAATGTCGTCAAGAATCAGCCTGATACAGACATGGGCACATTGGCGTCCCTGATCAAGCAAACAGCATTTAAGATTACACGCATGGGGGAATTGTTTGGACGCACCGCATCCAGGAAGCTGGGGGTTCCTTTTGGAGTTGTTGATCTATCACTGGCACCGACTCCTGCGGTAGGTGACAGTGTGGCAGAAATCCTGGAGGCTATGGGTTTGGAAAGGTGTGGCGCTCCCGGTACTACCGCTGCCCTGGCTGTGCTCAATGATGCAGTCAAAAAGGGTGGGGCGATGGCTTCTTCCTATGTGGGTGGACTTAGTGGCGCCTTTATCCCGGTAAGTGAGGATCAGGGGATGGCCAGAGCAGTGACTGAAGGTGCGTTGAACATAGAGAAGCTGGAGGCTTTAACATGTATCTGTTCTGTGGGTCTGGATATGGTCGTTATTCCAGGGGATACCCCTGCAGAAACCGTTGCAGCCATTATTGCAGATGAAGCAGCGATCGGAATGATCAACAAGAAAACCACAGGAGTGCGTCTAATACCTGCACCGCGGAAAAAAACGGGGGAAAGGGTTGAATTTGGAGGACTGTTGGGTAGTGCCCCGGTGATGGATGTCAGCAACTTTAGTTCGGCTGGCTTTATTAAGAGGGGGGGCAGGATTCCTGCTCCTTTGCAAGCTCTTACCAATTAAATAATAGTGTACAGCAAGGCTCTTTGACCCCGGATAAAGGGGACGAGGTTTGGGGAACACTTTAATTCAGGGGAAAAAGATGCGGGAAATCACAGCGGATCTTGTTGAAGCCTTGAAACAGAAAATAGACGAACTGTCTCTCAACCTGGAACGCATGAAGCTTGCTGAGTATGTGGAATTATTGAATAAGCCCAAGCGCCTCATCTACATCAATTTCATTTCCGGGCTTGCCCGGGGATTAGGAATAGCTGTGGGCTTTACACTGTTGGGGGCACTTGCCCTTTATATTTTGCAGCGTCTTGTTGTTCTCAACCTTCCTGTGGTAAGCGATTTTATCGCCACTTTAGTGCGTTTGGTGCAGCTGCAGCTAGAAGGGAAGGTCTAAAATAATAATGATGGAGGTAACTGCATTGGAACAAGATAAACTTGCGTACTTCCGCTGGCTGTTAGAGGGGGAGAAAAGGAGTGCCCAGGACAGTTTATCATCTCTTGAGGAAGCCGAAGTGTTGGGTGGGCTCAAAGATTCACTGCAGGAATTATCCATGTATGATAACCACCCTGCGGACATTGGAACCGAAACCTTTGAACGCAGCAAAGATTTAGGGCTTAAAGATCTTGCGCGGCGGCAGATCAAGGAGGCTGATGATGCCCTGGGAAGGATCAGAGAGGGCAATTACGGAATATGTGAAGGGTGTGGGGGAGAGATCCCTGAGAAAAGATTGGAGGCTATGCCTTCCACAACCTTTTGTTATAAATGTCGCCAGAAGCTTGATGATCAAGTAACAGCTCACAGGCGTCCGGTTGAGGAGGGAGTGGTGATGCCACCCTTTGGGGGGTTTGCTGAGAATCGGCTTCATACGAAGCATGAGGTGCAGTTTGATGGGGAGGATGCCTGGCAGGCAGTGGAGCGTTATGGAACCTCCTCTGACATTGAAAACCGCGATGAAGAGGAGGGGACTGTTGAGGATGTTGAAGATGTATCTGTCTACGAGGATGAAGATGGGAGACTCTACCAGGATTTGCGCGGTAAAGACGATGAAAGCCACCCAGGGGAACCTTGATGAGTTGATCCGGTTATGAGAATAGGCATTTTCTCTGATAGTTACCGACCTTATGTTAGTGGTGTAGTACTCTCCATTGAAACCTTTTCCCGGGAGCTGGCACGCCTGGGACATGAGATATTTATTTTTGCACCGGATTATCCCCAGGTAAAGGATGAAAAAGAGCGCAATATATTTCGTTTCCCTTCTTTTCATACTCCAATTAATCCGGAGTTTTATATAGCACTGCCTATCTTATGGGCAGCCAGAAAATATGCCTCAGGGATCGGTCTGGATCTGATCCATGTTCACTCCCCGTTTATGCTAGGCCAGGTAGGGACCAATATGGCGCGTTATTTAAATATACCTGCTGTTTTTACCTATCATACTCTCTATGATCAGTATTTACACTATGCTCCTCTTGCGGGACAGATCACAAAAAAAGGGATGATCAAGTACGCAAGCAATTTTTGCAACCGTTGCGACCTGGTGATCACTCCTACGTCAGTTATTAAAGATATGGTCCAGGGGCAAGGGGTAATAAAACCAGTGATAGCTATTCCCACCGGGGTATACCCGGAGCGTTTTCAGGCGGGTGATCCGGAATTTCTTCATGAACGTTTTGGGATTTCTCATAATAAAAAAGTCTTGTTGTTCGTGGGCAGAATTGGCAAAGAAAAGAACCTTTCCTTTTTGCTGCGTGCTTTTGCCCTTATCGCTGAGCAGGAGAGGGATACTGTTTTGGTTTTGGTAGGAAGTGGGCCTGAGGAGGATACGCTTCGCTATTCAGCAATGGATCTGGGAATTGGAGAAAGGGTTGTTTTTACCGGAAAACTTCCACCTGAGACTGTTGCGGGTGCCTACAGATCCGCGGATATTTTTGTTTTTCCCTCTGTAACGGAAACTCAGGGCATTGTTCTGGTGGAAGCTATGGCCGCGGGTCTGCCGGTCATTGCCAAAGCCGCTTATGGTTCTCTGGCTATGGTGGATGATGGGGTTACGGGTTACCTTTGCCAAGGTGAGGAGGATGAATTTGCAGAGAAAACATTGGCCATTTTAAGTGACCCAGAATTAATGCTGCGTATGTCTGAGTCAGCACTGAAGAAAGCCGAGGCTTTGTCAGCAGATAAGATGGCAATGCGTCTGGAGGATGCCTACCAGGCACTGATCAATGGAAGTCATGAAAAGCTTTGGCAAATGGGGGAGGAAGATTGAAAAAAGAAATATTAAATGTTGTTTTCTTTATGTTTATTACATTTGTGCTTCTGGCAGTGGACCAGGTGACAAAGGCTCTTATTGTTAATAATATGCGACCCGGGGAATCAATTGCTGTGATCGAACGCTTCTTTCATATTACATACGTGAGAAACCCGGGAGGAGCATTTGGCATTCTTGC
The DNA here is from genome assembly GCA_012839645.1 of Syntrophomonadaceae bacterium. Classification (GTDB taxonomy): domain Bacteria; phylum Bacillota; class DSM-12270; order Thermacetogeniales; family Thermacetogeniaceae; genus Syntrophaceticus. The sequence goes on along the minus strand of DUMY01000144.1, from coordinate 8,799 downwards.
CTATCGAACAGAGCTCTTTATTATACTGGCTATTCTCTTTATACTCATAGTTGTAGCCCTGCCGGTTTATTTTCCTGGAAGAAACCTCAAATTGACCTGTGCTCTGGCTGTTCTTACTGGGGGTGTCATGGGCAATTTAATTGACCGTTTGCGCAGCGGATATGTTATTGATTTTCTTGATTTTCGTTTCTGGCCGGTGTTTAATGCAGCAGATGTTTTTATTTTTACAGGAACTGTTTTTTTGTTTATTTTTTTGTTGCGAAAAGCAGGCTGATGGGGTGTGTTATGGGTGGATCAGGAATATTGTTTTGAGGTGCCTTTACAGGCAGCAGGGAAACGATTGGACCGGTTTTTAGTCCGCCGACTGCATTTATTAAGCCGTTCTCAGGTGCAACGCCTCATTGAAGGAAGGCATGTTCTGGTCAATTCTGTCCCTAAGCGTTCTAGTTACAAGGTACAGCCGGGTGATATCATTGAAATGCAGATTCCGCCTTCTTCCCAGGAGATTGTCCTGGTTCCAGAGGAGATTCCCTTGGAAATCATCTATGAAGACGAAGATTTAATGGTGATCAATAAACCCCAGGGTATGGTTGTTCACCCGGCCAAAGGTCACAAAAAAGGCACTTTAGTTAACGCATTACTCAACTACTGCTCCCATCTTTCCAGTGACGGAGGGTCTTTGAGACCAGGGATTGTTCACCGTCTAGACAAGGATACCTCGGGTTTGCTGCTGGTCAGCAAAAACGATTTTACCTACCATGAATTGGCACGACAGCTGAAAGCACGTAAAATTAAGAGAAGGTATTTGGCCTTGGTGCACGGAGAGGTAAGGGAGGAACGGGGTATGATCGATGCTCCACTGGGGAGGGATCCCAAGGAGCGCAAAAAAAGGGTTGTCTTAGCAAAGGGTACTGTAGGTGCTAGGGAGGCGCGTACCCATTATCGGGTTAAGGAAAGATACTGCGGGTATACACTTTTGGAGGTTTCCCTGGAAACCGGGCGTACACACCAGATCCGGGTGCACCTTTCCTATGCCGGGTATCCGATAGCTGGGGACCGGGTCTACTGTTACCGCGGCAATCCCTTGAATCTGCCGGGGCAGGCTCTTCATGCCTATCAAATTACTTTCCGGCATCCACGTACCTCGAAAATCTTGACCTGTGAGGCACCATCCCCTACAGTGTTTGCTGATGTTTTGTCCAAGATACGGTGTCAAGGCCAACAGATTTAAACAATTTTTTCGAGTTATCTTGACAATAACTGTTTGGTGAACTATTCTATTAAAAAGGTCCTTTAAGCTGGTCCTGCGAGACTGGTAAGGAAGAATATTTTTTCAGGATTCACCTGCTGACAAGGTGCCTTAAAGCAGGATTTTTTGTGTGTAATAGGAGGGAAATTACTTGTCCCCGCGAGAAAAAGTCCAGATTATGAATGCAGAAGAGATACGAAGGGTGCTTACAAGAATTGCTCATGAGATCTTGGAGAGAAATGCCGGTACAGAAGGGCTAGTATTAATTGGTATCAGGCGGCGGGGTGTCCCTCTTGCCAAGAGAATTGCTGACAAAATCAAAGAAATTGAGGGCACTTCAGTACCATTAGGCATATTGGATATCACCCTATATCGGGATGATTTGAGCAAGCTTGACTATCATCCACTGGTGAGAAAGACTGAGGTTCCTTTCAGCATTACAAACAAGGGGGTTGTCTTGGTTGATGATGTACTGTTTACTGGTCGAACAGCCAGGGCTGCCCTAGATGCATTGGTTGATCTGGGCAGGCCGGAGTTCATTCAGCTGGCTGTCTTGATTGACCGGGGGCATAGAGAACTACCCATTAGAGCGGATTACGTAGGAAAGAATGTTCCTACTTCTCGTAGAGAAACGATCAATGTAAACCTGCAAGAAGTAGATGGGGAAGATAGGGTGACAATCGCAGAAAAAGAAACATAAAACCGCATATCCCTTTAAATCTAGTCCGGTGAGGCTGGCAAGGGGGTAGGAAAAAGGTTTTAGAAACCTCTTTGTCAGCCTGAAATAGGTTGCAAAGAGGTTTTTTATATACCACAAGGGGGTAATAATAAGGTCATGAAGTTCAAGCAGAAGGACATTCTTGGTCTAGAGGGCTTAAGCCCGGAAGAAATTAATTTAATCCTGGATACAGCAGAGCCCATGAAGGAGATCATGACAAGGGATATCAAAAAGGTGCCTACCTTGCGTGGCCATTCGGTTGTTACACTTTTTTATGAACCCAGTACTCGTACCCGAACCTCCTTTGAATTAGCTGCCAAGTACCTGGGGGCAGACACCAGCAGTGTTTCGGTGGCCGCAAGCAGTGTCCAGAAGGGAGAAAGTCTGCGGGATACTGCTAGAACGCTGGAGGCTATGGCGGCTGATGTGATTATTATCAGGCATTGCGCAGCCGGTGCTCCTCATCAACTGGCGCGTTGGGTGAGTGCCAGAGTGATTAACGCCGGTGATGGTGCTCATGAGCACCCGACACAGGCTCTTCTTGATATGTACACCATTCGTAACAAGAAGGGTGGTTTCAAGGGCCTTAAGGTTGCCATTCTAGGTGATATTTCCCACAGTAGGGTTGCGCGGTCAAATATTTGGGGTCTGACGAAAATGGGAGCACAGGTGAGGGTTGTGGGACCCGCTACATTAATGCCGCCGGAAATCGATAGGTTAGGGGTAGAGGTTTACCATCATTGGGAAGAGGGGCTTCGGGATGTGGATGTGATCAATGTCCTGCGTATTCAGCTGGAGCGTCAGAAGAAGGGCCTCTTCCCCAGCATTAGAGAATACACCCAGTTATATGGGCTGGACCAGAAAAAACTGCAGGTAGCCAAGCCCGATGTGCTTGTGCTGCACCCAGGTCCCGTTAACCGTGGGATAGAAATCAGCCCGGAGGTGCAGGACGGTCCCCATGCGGCAATAAATGAGCAAGTGACCAACGGTGTGGCTGTACGCATGGCTCTGCTTTACCTGCTAATGGGTCGAGGTGAACAAGATGAAGTACCTGCTTAAAGGTGGTATGGTTGTTGACCCTCTTTCTAAAAGAGTGGACAAGCTGGATATTCTTATGGATGACGGTGAAATTACTGCTGTAGAGCATCAAATTGATGCCTCGGGATGTGAAGTGTTTACTCTGGATGGTTGTTATGTTTTCCCGGGTTTTGTGGATCTGCACTGCCACCTCAGAGAACCTGGTGAAGAATTAAAAGAAACCATTCTCACAGGTACCAGAGCTGCAGCAAAAGGAGGATTCAGCGCTGTGGCCTGTATGGGCAATACAAAACCCCCCGCTGACAGTAGCTCAGTGATCTCCTTTATCAAAGATAAAGCGCAAGAGGCATCATTTCCGGTATACCCGGTGGGATGTGCCACGAAGAAGAGGGCGGGTGAAGAACCATCTGAAATCGGGGACCTGGTAGAGGCGGGTGCTGTTGCTCTGTCTGATGACGGGGACTCGATTATGAATGGTGAGGTTCTGCGTAGAGTGATGGAATATGCGCAGATGTTTAACATTCCGGTGATCAGTCACTGTGAGGATATGAATTTGACAGGAGCCGGTGTGATGCATGAGGGTTTGAATTCTACACTGCTTGGTCTGGAAGGGATACCTTCTGCAGCAGAGGATGTTCAAGTTGCCCGGGATATAGTTGTCGCAGAACTGACAGGAGCACACCTGCATATTGCCCATGTCAGCACTGCCCGAGCAGTAGATCTGATCCGGGAGGCCAAGAGGCGTGGTATACAAGTCACTGCAGAGGTAACTCCTCACCATCTCTGTTTGACCGATGATGCGGTCAAGGATTTTGATACTAATGTCAAGGTGAAGCCCCCCCTGCGCACCAGGGATGATGTAGATGCGTTATATAAAGGGCTCAAAGATGGGACCATCGATGCTATAGCTACAGACCACGCTCCTCACCGGAGAGATGAGAAAGAGGTAGAATTTAATTTCGCCCCCTTTGGTATCTCTGGTTTGGAAACAGCTGTTCCTCTGGTTTGGGAATACCTCGTGGAAAGCAAGATTATAGGTGTTGTAGAACTCGCACAAAAAATGGCATATAATCCTGCGCAGATCTTAGGACTGCCTGAACGTGTTATAAAAGTTGGTACAGAAGCCAACCTTACGGTTATCGACCCGGGTATGAAACTGCCGGTAAGGGTTGATGAATTTGTGTCCTTAGGGAAAAACTCACCTTTCCATGATTGGGTCCTGCGTGGCTGGCCAGTGATGACTGTTGCCGCAGGAGAGATCAAGTTTAGCAGATCAGAATAGATAGTGTGCTTTGTAATATTGATTGGATTAATAGATCTAGGGTTAGCAAATAAAGGAGTAGAAACAATGAATGGACCAGGAGAATTTATTTGCAGAGTAAGCAGACAGGTGTCCCTGGGTACTAATTATTACCTGATAGAACTGGAGGCACCTGTGTTAGCACAAACCGTATCTCCCGGCCAGTTTGCTATGCTGTGCTGTGGTGAAGGGTTTGATCCCTTTTTAAGGCGCCCCTTGAGTATACACCAGGTGAATAAACACCTGGGGTTGGTCTCTTTCCTTTACAAGGTCAGAGGAAAGGGGATGAGTTGGCTGTCCCGGAGGCAGAGCGGAGATCAGGTTTCCCTCTTGGGTCCACTGGGACGAGGATTTAATTGTTCTAAGCCAGGCAGTAAGGGTTTGTTGGTGGGTGCCGGTGTAGGGGTTGCTCCACTTCTTTTTCTTGCCTCTGAACTGGTAGATCGCGGCTGGGAATTGTTTATTCTCATGGGAGGGCGCAGTGAATCAGGGATATTGCGTCCTGATACTTTTATGGAATATGGTGAGGTTAAAATTGCTACAGAGGATGGTACCAGCGGCATACAGGGTTCTATTCTCGAACTTTTGGCAGATGAATTGGAGAAGTCATCCTTTGATAGACTCTTCTCCTGTGGACCTGTGGCTGTTTTAAAGGGGGTACAGGGGATGAGCAAGGAAAAAGGGATTCCAGCTGAACTTTCTCTGGACGAATGGATGGCCTGTGGGGTAGGAGCCTGTATGGGGTGTGTTTGTCAGAGTGCTGATGGATCATACCTCAGGGTGTGCCGTGAGGGGCCGGTATTTGAAGCAGGGGAGGTGGTGCTGAGTGGCTGATCTTGCTGTAAATCTTGCCGGAATCAAGATGGAGAACCCTGTGATGTCTGCATCAGGAACCTTTGGCTCCGGTGTGGAATATGACAGTGTCTTTGATATTGGAATGATGGGTGCTTTGGTAACCACGGGGTTAACATTAGAATCCAAGGTGGGTAATAGGCCGCCGCGCCTCTGTGAAACACCCGCGGGGCTGCTCAATGCCGTGGGGCTGCAGAACCCGGGGGTTGATGTTTTCATTAAAGATGTTTTGCCGGAGATGCTTGACTTTGGTGTGCCGGTGATCGCAAATATAGCTGGCAGTACGAAGGATGAGTTTGTTGAAATAGCTGAGAAATTCTCCGGGACAGGGGTTGCAGGTCTGGAGATCAACATTTCTTGCCCTAATGTAAAGACCGGGGGGATGGCTCTGGGGACAGCACCGGAGGTGGCTGCCCAGGTAGTGGGGTCTGTGGTAGAGTCAACGGATCTGCCTGTCATCGTCAAGCTGACACCCAATGTGACGAATATTGTGGAGCTAGCCAGGGCGGTGGCTGCAGCGGGTGCTGATGCCCTCTCTTTGATCAACACTCTTTTAGGCATGGTGATCGATGTGGAGCAGAGGAAGCCAATGCTGGGCAATGTTGTGGGTGGGCTTTCCGGTCCTGCTATTCGCCCGGTTGCGGTGCGGGCTGTTTGGCAGGTGGCGCAGGCTGTAAAGATCCCCATTATCGGGATGGGTGGTATTTGCACCGGAAGGGATGCCCTGGAGTTCATTCTGGCCGGCGCTTCTGCGGTGGCGGTTGGCTCAGCCTTTTTCAATGACCCTTTGGCTGCGGTAAGAATCATCAAAGAACTGGATGAGTACTGTGGTGAACATGGGGTAGATAGGCTGCAAGATCTTGTAGGGGCTGTTTGGAAATAATAAAGCAGGATATGGAAGGAGATAATGGATGCAGGCAAAAGATAGATTGATTGTGGCACTGGATGTACCTGAAAGAGAAAAAGCACTTGAAATTGTCGACATGCTCTATGACTGCTGTGGTATGTTTAAAATTGGGCTGGAGCCCTTTTGTAACTTTGGTCCCACTTTTGTGGAAGAAATCCAAGACCGAGGCGGAAGGGTCTTTTTGGATCTTAAATTTCATGATATTCCCCGTACGGTTGCCCAGGCAGGGCGTGCTGCTGCTCGGCTGGGAGTGGAGATGTTTAATGTGCATATCGCAGGCGGCCGTGAGATGATGAAAGCGGTTGTGGAAGCTGTAAGGGAAGAGACAGCAGGAGAGAAGCAACCGAAGATTCTCGGTGTCACAGTCTTGACGAGCCTGGGGGCAGATGAACTGACGAGGGATTTGGGAATCGATAGATCTCCTTTAGAACAGGTGGTTTTCTGGGCACAAGAGGCCGAGGAGTGTGGGCTCTCGGGTGTTGTAGCCTCCCCCAAGGAAATATCAGCGATTCGCGAACACTGTGGCTGTGATTTTTTAATAGTCACACCAGGGATCAGACCTGCCGGTGCCGGAACCGGTGACCAGAAAAGGGTGAGCACCCCGGGTGATGCAGTGAAGAATGGGGTGGACTACATCGTAGTGGGTAGACCCATCCTGCAGGCACAGGACCCCAGACAGGCAGCATTGGATATCGTTAGAGAAATGGAGGAGGCATAAAGATGACCGAACAAGAACTGATAAAATTATTCATAGAGCGCAGTGCCCTGTTGGAGGGGCATTTCCGTTTAACCTCAGGGCTGCACAGCAACCGCTATATCCAGTGTGCCCAGGTGCTGCAGTACCCGGATTTATCTGCAATGCTGGGGGAAAAACTCGCTGCTCCCTTCAGTGAGCAGGATGTGGATTTGGTAGTGGGGCCTGCCATCGGGGGGATCATTGTTGCCCAGGAGGTAGGTCGTGCACTGGGAGTAAAGGCGATTTTCTCAGAGCGTAAAGAGGGAAAGATGACACTGCGGCGCGGTTTTGAGATCAAGAGAGGGGAGCGAGTGGTGGTAGTTGAGGATGTTGTGACCACCGGTGGCTCCACCAAGGAAGTAATCGATTTGGTTAAAGAATATGATGGTGTTGTAGTGGGTGTTGCTTCCCTGGTAGACCGCCACAGCGGAGATCTTGATTTCGGTGTGCCCTTTTATCCACTTCTCAAACTGGATATTGAAACCTATTCCCCGGATGGCTGCCCCTTATGTCAGAAGGGGCTTTCCATAGTAAAGCCCGGGAGCAGGGAGTAATAAATCTAATTTTTCGGTTCTTCAGGGGCTATTGGGTCAACATAAAAGGTTTCATGATTTTTATAGATAACGAACCCGGGCCGTGCTCCCTTGGGCTTGCTGACATGCTTTCTTTTTGTGCAGTCAACAGGAACCTTGGATGAAAGCCGTGCTTCACTAAAATAGGCGGCTAATCCGGCTGCCTCTTCCAGTGTGGAGAGGGGAACCTCCTGGCCAGGTATGCTCTTAACCACAATATGGCCTCCGGCGCTATCTTTGACATGCAGCCAGTAGTCATTATCGTGGGCGAGCCGCATAGTGAGATAGTCGTTTTGTTTGTTATTTTTGCCAATGAGAATTGTAAAGCCATCCTGGGAAGTGATTTTTTTTACCTGGGGCGCCATTTTTTTGGGCCCCTTTTTTTTATGCTTTTTCTTTTTTTTGCGCAGATATCCCGAATCCTCCAGTTCTGTCTGGATTTCCTTAAGTTCTAACAGGATATCAGCCTGTTCCAGGGATATTTTTACGCTGTTTAAGTAACGGATTTCTGCGGCTGTTTTTCGTTTATTCTTTTTAATAATCTTTAAAGAATCCCGGGCTTTGTTATATTTCCGAAAGAACCTCTGGGCGTTTTGGCTTGCTGTCATTGATGGGGCAAGCTTTATTTTGATGTGAGGTCCATCGGGTTCGTAGATATTTGGGAGACTAACCTCCTTAGCACCAGGTTTAATTAAGTGCAGGTGGGCAAAAACCGTCTCTCCCCATAAGCGAAGTTTTAAAGCCCTGTTAGCTGCCGCTTCATCCTGTTCCTGGAAAGAAAGCTTTTTTCTGCAGTGAGAAAGTTCATTTTTAATTACATGAGTAAGGTGCCTTTGAATCTGTCGAAATCTGTTGAGCTCTAGACGTGCTCTGTAAAACAGGTCAAGCATTTCATTGACTGTTTGGTACCTAACAAATTTTAGCCCCTGGTATTGAGTAAGGGGGATGGGGGCGAAAGCAGTTGGCTGTTTCCCTTGAAAAACAATTGTTGGCTCAATATTTTCTCCCCGGTAAAGGGGATGAATAAGTTTCTGTAGAACCTGCCATATGGACTGGAGTTCATGAGCTCCACAGTATTCTAAGTGCAGGCTGGGGTCTAGGTCACCCCGCAGGATGATCTCTCGCGCCATAACAGGTCCCAAGCCTTCCAATACTGAAAAGAGAACCTTTTGTAGAGAGTTGTTAAGGGGATGGCTGAGCATGAGTTTTATGAATTTGTCTTCGTTTAGTGTAAGAGGGTGCACCTTATCTTGTTCAGGTGGTAATAAGTATGTGCGACCTGGTAAAACTTCGCGGTACCTGCTTAAGGCATGAGAATAGCGTTTGATCCCATCGATTATCTGGTTTGATTCTGGGTTAACCAGGATGAGATTGCTGTGTTTGCCCATGATCTCCACAATAAGGACTAAATCTTGAAACTCCCCACT
>DUMY01000143.1 GCA_012839645.1 Syntrophomonadaceae bacterium | reverse complement strand
TGCCGCCGTACTTGATAACCACGGTCTGGCCGGAAAACTTTCTGATATAAGGCAGAGCTTCAACGAGTATCGAAGCCTTTTCCAGTGCAGTTACAACCATCCTTCTCCCTCCCCTCATGCACTGGAAAAGGCTTCGATACTCGTTGAAGCTCTGCCTTATATCAGAAAGTTTTCCGGCCAGACCGTGGTTATCAAGTACGGCGGCAGGGCTATGGTCAGCGAGGAATTGGAGCAGGGGGTGATGGCCGACTGCATTTTGTTGAAGCTCGTCGGTATTCATCCGGTTATTGTACATGGTGGAGGAAAAGCCATCGATGCCATGCTGACACGGCTTGGCAAAGAAACGCGTTTTGTACACGGCCAGCGGGTCACTGATGAGGAGACCATGGAAGTGGTGGAGATGGTGCTGGCCGGCAAAGTGAATAAGGAGATCGTTACCCTGATCAACCAACTGGGGGGAAAGGGTATTGGGCTCTGCGGGAAAGATGCCGGGCTGATTACAGCATGCCAAAAGGTGCTTCCTGCTTCAGTAAAGGAGAGGGAGGACCTTGGCCATGTAGGGGAAGTGGAAAAGGTAAATCCTGAAATAATTCAAACCGTAAAGGATGAGGGATACATTCCGGTGATTGCTCCTATTGGGGTAGGAACTGATGGCAAAAGCTATAATATTAATGCCGATTATGTGGCCGGTGCGGTGGCAGCAGCCTTAAATGCCAATAAATTGGTGCTGCTTACCGATGTTGAGGGGATCTTTGTCGACCGTAATGACCCTGAGAGTCTCCTTTCAGTGATCAAAACCGAGGAAGTTCCCGATCTTATTGCCAAGGGAGTGATTGCCGGTGGTATGATCCCCAAGGTAGAATGCTGCGTATATGCCTTAAATAACGGTGTAGGGCGCACCCACATCATTGATGGCCGCATCCTGCACTCTATCTTGCTGGAGGTCTTTACAGACGAAGGCGTTGGCACTATGGTAGATAAATAACCAGATAACCACCAACCATAATCTGAGGGGGAGATGTTGTGACAGGTAATCAAATAATGGAAATGGGGAAGAGATACCTGATGCAAAATTATGCCCAACTTCCTCTGGTGATTACCAAGGGGGATGGGGTGCGTGTTTGGGATGATGAGGGTAAGTGTTACCTTGATTTTGTGGGGGGTATTGCTGTCAATGCTGTGGGGCACTGCCACCCCAGAGTTGTTGCTGCAATCCGCGAGCAGTCAGAGCACCTGATTCACTGCTCCAACCTTTACTGGTTTGAGCCCCCTGTGGTTTTGGCACAGGAGTTGGCAGCTCTAAGCGGACTAGATCGGGTTTTCTTCTGCAACAGCGGTGCTGAGGCTAATGAGGCAGCTATTAAGCTCGCCCGCAAGTACGCCTATGAGCATGGTAGGGAGAAACCAGAGATCATTGCCTTTACAAATTCTTTTCACGGCAGGACACTGGGAACCCTCGCAGCTACCGGCCAAGAGAAGTTCTCCCGGGGATTTACACCCCTGCCAGGGGGCTTCTGCCATATCCCCTTCAATGATACAGCGAATCTGAAGAAGGCGGTGGGACCACAGACTGCAGCAGTTTTGATGGAGCCGTTGCAGGGTGAGGGTGGCGTCTACCCAGCTTCCCGTGAACTGATGGAAACCCTGGCTGAACTACAGCGTGAAGAAGGGGTTCTGCTCATTTTTGATGAGGTGCAGTGTGGCTTAGGGAGGACCGGAAAAGTATTTGCTTATGAACACTACGGGGTGCAGCCTGATATCATAACTCTTGCTAAGGCCCTAGGAGGAGGTTTGCCCATCGGGGCTGTGGTAGCCCAGGAAGAGGTTGCCAGGGTTTTTCAGCCTGGTACCCATGGATCCACTTTTGGGGGGAACCCGGTGGCCTGTGCGGCAGCCAGGGCAGTTCTCCAGGTGCTCCAGGAAGAGGGGCTTGTAGAGCAGGCAGCAAGCACCGGTGAGTATATGAAAGCAAGCCTGGAGGTTCTGCGAAAGAAGTATTCATTTATTAAAGAGGTGCGGGGCATGGGACTGCTGCTGGGGATGGAGCTTGATCGGCCTGGTCAAGATATGGTAGCCCTTTGTCAGGAGCGGGGACTTCTGATCAACTGCACTGCAGAGCGGGTGATCCGCTTCCTGCCTCCTTTGATCACAACTCGAGAAGAGGTTGACGAGGCAGTAGGGATCCTGGATGAAGCACTGCAGGTGTTTCAGGAAAGAGGTTAGGAAAGCGATATTCTAATAATATAGGGAGATGTAAAAAATGGCTGGTGCGTACCTGGATAAGAGTTTAAAAGGACGGGATTTTCTGACGATTTCTGATTTTACCGCTGAGGAAATACGGCTGCTCATCGATGCCGCCCATGATTTGAAGAGAGACTTAAAAGAGGGTACCCCTCATACGGTTTTAAAGGGTAAGACCCTTGGGATGATCTTTACCAAGCCCTCCACCCGTACCAGGGTTTCTTTCGAGGTAGGGATGTACCAACTCGGTGGTTATGCCCTTTTCTTGAGCTCCCAGGATATCCAGCTGCGCCGTGGTGAGTCCCTTCCTGATACAGCGCGTACCCTGGAGCGGTACCTGGATGGAATTATGATCAGGACATTTGATCAGGAGGATGTGGATGAACTGGCACAGTACGCCTCGATTCCAGTGATCAACGGGCTGACGGATATTGTTCATCCTACCCAGGTAGTGGCGGATCTGATGACTGTTGAAGAACACCTGGGTAAATTGGATGGTTTAAAGCTCGCTTACATCGGGGACGGGAACAATGTTGCCCATTCTCTGCTGCAGATCTGTGCCAAGATGGGGCTGCATATGACCATTGCCTGCCCCCAGGGGTATGAGCCTGATGCGGAAGCCCTACAAGCGGCCAGAAATGATGCAGCCAAGTCCGGTGTGCAGCTGCAGGTAGTGGAAGACCCGGTAGAGGCGGTCAAGGAAGCTGATGCTGTTTATACCGATATCTGGGCGAGCATGGGGCAGGAAAAAGAGCAGGAAAAGAGGGTACAAGTTTTTAAGCACTACCAGGTAACTACTGAACTGCTGAAGAAAGCAAATGATGATGTGGTTGTTCTGCACTGTCTGCCGGCTCATCGCGGTGAAGAGATCACTGATGAGGTGATCGATGGACCCCATTCGGTGGTTTTCGATGAGGCGGAAAACCGCCTGCACGCCCACAAGGCTATTATGGCTTTGTTAATTGGTTAAAGAATTACACCCTCTGACCTCCGTCCTCTAACCTCTATTTTCTAGGGTGTAGGTGGGTGATGCAGGATTATCAGCTCGATTTAGTGAAAAGATCCCTAGTTAGTTATTTGGGAAGAAGGGGATGGGTGTGAGGTTTCTTCATACAGCAGATGTACATCTGGCTGCTGCAGCGCCGGAGCGGATGGAGGCACTCCGGGCTGTGTGTCAACTGGCTCAGGATTTGGGGTGCTCTGCCCTGCTTATAGCTGGGGATCTCTTTGATACCCCAGAGAATGCTGTGGCTCTCAGGACTGAGGTAAGGGAGCTATTTGATTCTTTCGACCAAGAGGTTTTCTTGATTCCTGGAAATCACGATGCAGCTGCTTTTCAATCTGGTGAGTATTATGGAAGAAGGGTATACACCTGCAGTGAAAAAGCCTCCAGATGGGAGGTAGAAGGGGTTCCCCTTCTTGGGATACCTTATCTGCCAGGAAGACAGGGGGTAGATCTTCTGCGTTCCCATGCTTGTGAAGCTAACTCACCTCTTGTAGTTCTTATGCATACCAACTTCTTCAACTCATCTTTGTCAGCCCTTTACTTTACTGAGGAGGAAGATGATTCCGGCAGTGCCTGTTTATGGGACAACGATCTGCTGGATCTTCCAAAAACCTATATTGCTTTAGGGCACTGGCACAACCCCACACTTCCCCCGGTCAAAATCAATGATGTCCAGGTGGCTTACAGCGGAACTCCTTATCCCATATCAAAGGGGGAGAATGGGGCACGCCAAACATTTCTCATCGAGGTTGCCGCCGGGGAAATTGGGGTGAAGGGAGTGGAGATCCCAGGGGTGCCTTGCCGAGAAACAGCATCATTTTTCTTTGTTCCCGGAGAAGAGATGAGAGTACTTGACGAGATGGGTTCTTTTTTGGAACAGCGTGCTGACACCAATGTAATACTCGACCTGGATGTAGCAGGCTGGGTAGAGAGCCTCAGTGAGGATGCCTGTGCAGCGGAAGTAGAATTGATGGTCAGGAAATACCGGGATCACTGGAGAGCTGTCAACACCGGAACACTTCAGATCACCGGTATCGCGGAGCTGCCGGGGGTTGCCCTGCGGTGTTTGCAGTTCTTGAGGGAATCGGAACCCCCGGATTGCCTTGCCCTGGAGGACTGCAGTGACCCGTGCCTGCTGGAACTAGCCCAGGAGGTATGTGAGGACCGGCAGCACCTTTACCGCAGTGCTCTTTCCTTGCTGCTGCAGCAGATGGGAAGGGGGAAATAAGTTGAGGATTGTGGAGATGGAGTGCCAGCCTGTGGGTCCCCTGGCTAAACCGGTTTTTTTCCAAAACAAGAAGAACTGTATAATTGTTTATGATGAAAATGAGGCGGGAAAGACCTCTTTGGTTGACATAATTGTTAATATGCTATTTAAAAGAGGAAGTGCCCAGTCACGCTTTCAATCCCGGCGTTTTGACAATTATAAAGGGTATGTGAAGCTGGAACACCGGGGAAATGAGGTGACCTGTACAGGCAGTGTTGATCTGGACAAGCACTTGGGCCTTCCTCCGGAATTTTCCCGACTGCCTATCGTTCGGGGGAGTGACCTCCATTTTCTCTGGTCCAGTAACAGGGGAAAGAAAGGCCCCCTGATTGAAGCTTGTATCCAGCATTTTTCAGCGGATTTTGAAGATAATCTAAGTACGATTGTGGCTGATGTCCGTTCTGCAGTAGGGCTTCCTGCCAAGAGAAACCACTGGACCAAGGGGAAGATGGAGCAGCTCCAGAAGCATTTTGACCTGTACAGCAAAAAGGATTATCTTTTATCTTTGATGGCATGCAAAGAAGAGACTACTCGGGAACTGCAGGGTGTACAGGAGAAATTGCAGAATGTAAAGGATACCCTGGCTGTAGTCACAAAGGAGCAAAAGGAGCTGGCAGAGGAATATCAGGCTGCACTCTGCAGTACAGCCAAGGTATGGCAAAGAAAATTATCAGCCCTGCGAGCGGAGTACAGAGAGCGGGGGTATGAGCGCTGTTCTCGGGAGGATCTCCAGCTTTGGGGTGAGTCAGCCGCAATAGAGCACTCCCTCAGGGAAAAAAAGGCTTCACTCAAAAGCCGGATCAGCGATAATGAGGCAGGGCTGTTTGACCTGCATCAGCAGCAGGAGAAAGTGTCCCGATGTTTAAAGGAAGCTGAGGAAGCCTGTGCATCGACAAAGGAAACCCTCACTCGGCTTCGGCAGGAAAAGGAAGAAAAGGGCAGGGAACGCTCTGATCTCACAGCAGAGGCACGTACCCTGTTGAACAGTGTCAGATCATCAGTGGATCGCCGGGATAAAATGAAGTGGGCGCTGGCTGCTGGACCGCTGCTTGCTGTTGCTGCAGTTATGCTCTTCTTTGCGGAAATGATTCTTCCAGGCGGGATATTCCTGGCTGCCGGTCTGGCTATCTTAGGTTGGGCGCTGGCGGTTTCCGTAACATATGGCAGAACTATCAAGGAAGCGGAGCAGAAGATTTGGCGATTGGCGCAAGAGTCAGGTATAAAGCCTGCAGGGACATTGGACCAGGTGGTTTTGCTCTTGGAAAAGCATATCCAAGAACAAGAGGATAAAATAAGGGATGACCTGGTAGAGGTGGAAAAAGAGTACGAAGAAAAGGGGGAGGAATTCCAGCAGTTGGTTCAAGACAACCTGCTTTGTGAAAGGGAACTGGAAAGGCTTTCTGAAGTACTGCGGAAAGACAGATCCTCTTTACAGGAGTGCACCAGAGAACATGATGGGATTCAGCTAACACTGGAAAGATTGATGCAGAAAACCGGGAAGCCTGATTGTGATTCATTGGAAAAGGCTTTGCAAGAAAGGGAGCTTATGGAAAGGGAAATAGAAAAAACCGTGGCTCACCTGGGTACGCTTCTGGGCAGTGAGCAGGAGTGGCGGGAGAGGCTGCTTGCTCTTGAGCCCTATCTGGAACAGCACACTAATCCCCGCTCTTTGGATGAGCTTGACGAAAAAAAGCTCCAGCTGGAGGCAAAGGTCCTGGAATTGAGGAACCAGGAGGATCAGCTGCAGCAGCAGTATGATGAGCTGCGCCAGAAAGAGTTGGAAGAATTTCAAGGCCTTTATGCTGCCGGGTGTGGAGATGTGGCCACCCTGGTTTTGCGCCTGGAGGAGGCGGAACAGGTGCTCAAGGATGCCATCAGAGAGTCTTTGGCAGCTATCTGGGTGCAGCAGGTGGTGGAGGCTGCCAAGGATGGTTTTGAGGAGATCCTCCTGGAGCCATTAAGCCGTGCCGGTGAGATCTTCCATCAAATCACCGGTCGTTATGATACCCTTGAATACACCCGACAGGAAGGGGATGTAACCTTTAGTGTCAGCTATGAGGACGCTGCCTACAGTGAGGCTCTGTTGAGTGACGGCGCTAGGGCGCAGTTGATGATAGCCCTGCGTCTTGCCCTGTTGGAAAGGATTTTAGGGGAAGAACCAGGATTTTTGGTACTGGATGACCCACTGTTGAATTCATCGTCAACCAGGAAACGGAATGTCATCAAGATCTTATTGGATTATGCCAAAAAGGGTTGGCAGGTGTTTTACCTCACCGTAGACAGTGCTGCTGTGGAGATATTTCGGGAATACGGCGATGATCTGGTTGAATTTAGAAAGGTAAGTGACTTCTACCAAGGCTGACCGCCAGTGGTGGTGTGAAGGTGAATCAGAGCAAATTGAAAAAGCACTGGGTGCCAGGTGTAATGTAAAAAAGGATCTTGGTTGATGAAGAAAAACGCGGGATGTAGTAAAATTTATATAAATAACCACTAATCTAAGGTAATATCTGATCCTAGGGGGGGTTAAGTTGCGCAAAGTCCTTTCCCCAGTAGAAAATATCTTCCGGGAGACTCTGCCTGGAGTGGTTTCCGGTTATGAGGTGCGGGACCAGCAGATCCAGATGGCGCTTGCGGTTGAACGCGGCTTGCTGCACGACCGGCATGTGATAGCTGAAGCCGGGACCGGAACCGGGAAAAGTTATGCCTACCTGATTCCCTTGTCTTTTGTCCTGGGGGATGATACAAGGATAATTATCAGTACAGCTACCATTGCCTTGCAGGAGCAGCTGCTCGATAAGGATATTCCCTTTTTAGAAGATACACTGGGGGTAGACTTTCGGGCAGAATTGGCGAAGGGGAAAGGCAACTATCTCTGTTTGCTGCGCTATAAGGAGGAACTGCAGAGCAGGGGCCTATTTCCTGAAGATGATCTGGTGGAGCGTATCAAGGATTGGGTCGATGAGACGGAGACCGGGGACAGATCAGATCTTCCTTTTGAACCTAGGGAATCCTGGGGCAGGGTGTGTGCCGATGATACCTGTCCGGGGCGCAAGTGCCATCTAAATAATGACTGTTTTTTTGCAAAAGCCAGGAGAAGGCTGCAGAGAGCTGGGGTTATTGTATGCAATCATGCCCTCTTTTTTACGGACCTCAATCTCCGGGACTCCAGCGGTGGTACAGCATCTCTGCTTCCGGAGTACCGCTATCTTGTTTTTGATGAGGCTCAGCATATAGAGTCTATTGCACGGCGTACCATGAGTACTGAGGTTTCCAATATGCGCCTACAGGTACTTCTCAATCAGCTCCGCAAAAGGGAAGGCTGCCACCTGGATGCCTTAAACAAGGCCCTAGCCATTAATGGAAAGTTTTTTGAAGTTTTCAGCCAGATGGACAACAGCAGTAAATATCTTTTTCCCCAAAATTACGAGGTCACGGATCTCGGTCAGGGACTCAAGCGGGCAGTTAAGGACACAGTCAGGATGTTTGATGTAGACGCGGTCGGTGAACGGGAAAATGCTATCTTTAAATGCCTGGAGCGCTTCAATCAAGACCTAGGTGAGATTTTGGAAGCGGCTGATCCGGAAAAGGTTTACTGGGTGGAGAAAAGCGAGCATAGGAGGCGCAAGTTAATTACACTGCATGCCTCACCCCTTAATGTTTCAGAGAATTTGGATCGCCTTCTTTTTTACAATGGTGAGCTTTCCAGCGCTATCCTTACCTCTGCTACATTGAGTGTCAATGGCGATTTCTCTTTTTTTCGGCAAAATGTCGGTTGCTCCCGGGCACTGGAAACCTCTGTGGGGTCACCTTTTTCCTATGAGGATCAGTGTCTTCTTTATCTACCGCAGGGGCTGCCCGATCCGAGAACGCCCGGTTTTCATACAAATGTGTCTCCCTTCATAGAGGAGATCCTTAACCAAACCGATGGGCGTGCCTTTGTTTTATTTACTTCATACCGCGGGATGAATGAGGTGTGGGAACAACTTGAGCACCGTCTCCCCTGGCAGTTGTTAAGGCAGGGGGAGCTTCCTAAAAATAAGCTGATAGAAACTTTTAAAGCTGATATTCATTCTGTTTTATTTGCTACAGCCTCATACTGGGAAGGGGTGGATGTTCCAGGTGAGGCCCTTTCCTGTGTCATCCTGGTCAAACTCCCCTTCGCGGTCCCGGATGACCCCCTTACAGAGGCTAAGATCAAATCCATTGAGCGCTCCGGGAGAAATGCCTTTTACAACTATTCCCTCCCGCAGGCGGTTTTGCGTTTGCGGCAGGGGTTTGGCAGGCTGATCAGAACAAAACAGGATCGAGGTATTGTAGCCATACTCGATCCTAGAGTAAAGACTTCCAATTACGGCAGGCATTTTCTTAATAATCTTCCTCCCGGCCGGGAAATAACCAATCTGGATGATGTAAGATGTTTTTTACAAAGGGAACAGAACAAAGAATAGAAAGTCTCGAAAAAAATGCTAAATCAAAAGGTTAGGTGATCAAGTTGCAGAAAAACATGGAGATCAAAGTAACAAAAGAAATGCTGCTGGAAAGGATGGGCGGCTCCTCAAACGAGAGAATAGCACAGTATTTGCCAGAAGTTATATCGCTCGGAGAGTATTTGGTGGAACCCAGGACGATTTATGATATTTTTACCATCGATAAGATTAATGAAGAAAAAGTGTATTTGGAAAATGGCAAGGTTTTTCACAGTGAACATCTCTGCAAACTACTTATTGGCGCGGAAAGACTGGTGGCGATGTGCTGTACCATAGGGTCTGCCCTGGAAAGGAAAGTAAGCACTTTAAATAAAGAGAAAGATATCCTTATGTCATATTTGTTGGACATTTATGGGGCAACTGCAGTCGGTGTTTTAATGAGAAGTCTTTACCAGAACATAAAAAAGGGTTATGCCGGGCATGGGGTTACAGTATATTTGGAACCTGGTCAGTTGGATTGGAATATAAGGGATCAGGTTGTTTTGTTTCAGCTTGTTTCTCCTGAGAAGATCGGGGTCTCTTTAAATGAAGGCTTTGTGATGAAGCCTGTGAAAACCACAACAGGTGTTTTTGGCATTGGTGATGTGGATAAAGTTAAAAAAGGGGTTTTTGCATGTGAGATTTGCCCAAAAAGGAAGACCTGCACTTTCAGGTATAAAGCCGAGGAATTGTTGCAGGACGAGATATGAGTCCTGCAACAAAAACCCCGGGCCCCGGGAACTATACAGGATTACTTACTTTTTGGATAACATTATAGTGGCTCTACATTGGTTGCCTGCTCACCGCGGGGCCCATCTGTTACCTCAAACCTAACACGCTGTCCTTCGCTCAGTGTTTTGAAACCCTCTTCTAGAATTGCTGAATAATGAACGAAGACATCTGTTCCATCTTCACTGGTAATAAAACCATAACCTTTGCGTTCGTCAAACCATTTAACTGTCCCTTCCAAAAAACATTCCTCCTTAGTAACTTGAATCTGTCTTTAGTATGCACCTGCCGGGGCATTTAATACTTACCAGGTCTTTCCCGTGGGGTTCCTGAAATGTTAAAATATAAGAAACACTTAGAGGAGGACCCCTAATGGACGGAATGGCACTTTTGGCTGTTGTTTATTCACCTGAAGATTCCATTATCGAAGGTGTTTTACAGACAGCCGGAATTAAGGTCTTGAAGTTGCGCGAATCTATAGCTCCTGTTGAGGGGATTGCCATTGGTCCCCTGGCAGAAATAAAAATATATGTCCCCGAGGATCAGTTACAGGCTGCCATAGATATTCTATCCTGGTCCCGGCAGTAATGTTGAAACAACGCTATTCCTTTTTAGGAAAGGCGTTATTGCCTGTAATCAATGGCCGTGATCCCGCAACATAATAAGGGATGCGCAGTACCTCGTTGATCTCCTCTTCAGTTGCACCCAACTCCCGCGCTCGGTTGGCTAAAACCATTACCCCGCGCTCTGATCCAATATAGGCATCAAGGGCTAGTGAAATGAAAACCTTTGTTTTCTCATCCACCGCACCCGGTTTGGTGGCCACTTCGATCACTTTGGTTACCGCGTCATAGAATTCCTTGTCGCGCTTTCCAAGTTCCTGCACAAAGGGTGGAAAGTTGGCCAATTGTTTCACCTCCTGGAAGTATTCTATCACTAATTTAGTCTGTTCTCGATTGACTGTATAAATTCCTGCAGTATTATCCAATTTTGCAGGAGGGGTATCCACCAACCACCAAAATCCGGGAGGATGGTGAACAGAAATATTCCCCATCTTGAAGGATAACAGCCTTAATAAACAGAAGTTTATAAGTTATATCTGTTATTAGAAAAAGAAAGAGATGATTCTAAATGTTTACAGACGGGGGGTTGCCGGAGGGGGACGGCAGAATCAGAGAAAAGGTTTTAGCAGGGCCGTTGGGAGATATTGCGGAAAAAGTTCTGCAAGGAGAACGATTGACTAGGGAAGAGGGGATTCGCCTGGCGGATTTTCCTGATCTGATAACTATAGGGTTGATGGCGGATTATACCCGCAGGCGATGTGTAGGAGATACAGTCTATTTTATCAACAACGCACACATCAACCACACCAACATCTGCAAAAATCTCTGTCGTTTTTGTGCATTTGGACGAAAAGCAGAGGCACCAGGTGCATTTGTGCTGACTTTGGATGAAATAGCCGCTAAGGTAGATGAACTCAAAGCTTACCAGCCTACTGAGGTGCATATTGTAGGGGGGCTTAACCCGGACCTCCCTTTTTCTTATTATGAGGAGATGTTGAGGATAGTGCGCAGGGCGCTGCCTGATGCCCATATCCAGGCCTTTGATGCCGTGGAGATCGATTTTTTGGCAGAGGTATCCGGGCTGGGTGTGGAAGGGGTTCTCTGCCGCCTTCAGGAAGTAGGGCTTGGTTCTCTTCCCGGGGGAGGAGCGGAAATCTTCAACCCGGAGGTCCGTCATGAGATTTGCCCGAAAAAGATCAGTGGGGAGCGCTGGCTGAAAGTTCATGAGACTGCACACCGGTTGGGGCTGCGAACTAATGCCACCATGCTGTATGGGCATATAGAAAAGACTGCTGATCGGGTGGATCATTTGCTTAAACTGCGCTCCCTTCAGGATAAGACCGGTGGTTTTCTGGCATTTATCCCCCTTCCTTTTCTTCCGGAAAACACTTCTTTTTCCCACCTGCCACGTACATCAGGATTTGATGACCTGAAAACTGTTGCCCTGGCTCGTTTGCTGCTGGATAATTTCCTTTACATTAAGTCTTTCTGGATTATGCTCACACCAAATCTTGCTCAGGTCTCCCTGGCCTTCGGGGCAAATGACCTGGATGGAACTGTGAGAGAGGAGCAAATTGCCCATGATGCCGGAGCAACTACACCACAGTACCAGCCATCGGAGATTTTTTTGAGGATGATCAGGGAAGCGGGGCGTATCCCAGTGGAGAGAGATACCATTTACAATGTGATCCAGCGCTGTACCTGAGAGTAATTATAAATCGTAGGGGGCTAGTTTGATGAAAAGAGGGGAAACACAGGGAATGCCGCGGCTGGGAAGGGTGGGGTATGCTAACTGCCTTCCTATTTTTTACCCACTGGAAAAGGGTTTGATAAAACTGCCTTGCAGTATTGTTGCGGGTCATCCCAGCAATTTAAATAGCTTATTTGCTGCCGGGGATATCGAGGTGACAGCGGTGTCTTCCATTGCCTATGCCCGCCAATGTTCGTCTAGCGTGGTTTTGCCGGATTTAGCCATTGCCAGCGATGGCGCGGTTTGGAGTGTGGCCCTGTTGAGCAGGGTTCCGTTACCTGAACTAGAAGGGGAGCGCATTTCCCTGACACCGCATTCAGCAACCAGTATAGCTCTCCTTCAAATTCTCCTGAGCAGGTTTTATGGACTGGAAGTTGAGTATTTCTACAGGCCGCTGGGTGTGCCGCCCTGGTGGGGGGAACCCAAGGCAACTCTGGTGATCGGTGATGAAGCATTGAGGACCATCCATAGGCATTCCGCAAACCAAAAATGCTTTGTGTACGATTTGGGGGCGGAGTGGAAGAAGTTCACAGGGAAGCAGATGGTTTTTGCTCTGTGGGTGGCGCGGCGTAATTTTGTTGAGCAGCACCCTGGCCTGCTGCGGGAGATCTGGGGCGCACTGCAGGAGGCAAAAGCTTGGAGCTTCGGTCATCAGGAGTTTATTGCT
>DUMY01000142.1 GCA_012839645.1 Syntrophomonadaceae bacterium | reverse complement strand
GTTATTTTGTGATCTGATTTTGCTCTGTACATAATATAAAAATATGCTAAAATAGGATACAAATAAGCAATAAAAACAGATATCAATAGCTCCGAACCTGTAAGGTCTAAGGTGTTTAACTATGGATTACAGGCGTTAGGGTTATATTGGAAACAATATAATCTCCTATTGTGGAAAGGAGAGGGAATAGAGCATGAATGTATCATCTGTCGAACTTTGTTTTATTGAATAGAGTTCGGCTTTTTTTATTTCTGGGGGATCCAGGGGGATGTCTAGACCGCCTAGGTGGCACTATCGGAGGATGAAAATGAACCTAAGTCATGTAGCGTCGCGGAATCAGGGAAGGTATGTCTTGACAGCTTCCGACCTCTGACTTCTGGCATCAGATTTCTATTTTTCAGGGAGGGAGAATAAAATGAAGCAGCGAACGAAAAAGATTATATTGTGTTTGTTGGTCATGGTTCTTTGTCTAATGTTTTTAACATCCTGCAGCAGCAATAATGATAGCAGTTCTAAGGAGAATGTTATTGTTGACCAATTGGGAAGAACTGTAGAACTCCCAGAAACAATAGACAAGGTTTGCGCCACCCATATTTACGGTGGGAAGATGCTTTTTGCCATGGGGCAAAAGGAAAAAATAGCTTTTCAAATGCAAATTGGTGCCGATACTGAAGCCCTCGCCAAGGTTGATGATTTTTATGGTTCTCTGCCTACAGTGCTAACTGCACCTAATGGCACAGACAGCCCTGAGGGTTTGCTTGATCTGGGGGTAGATGTTGTTTTTACTGATGCGGGTAAAGGGGAAGAGGATGCAGAAATATTTCAAAATGCCGGCATAACAGCGATTGCAGTCAGCGGCGAAACCTTTGAGGAGGTTTACGAGACAGCACACATTATGGGCAAGGTTTTTGACTGCCCAGAAAGAGCCGAAGAAGTAGTTGACTTCATAGAAGACCTGCGCACTATGGTTTCTGACCGATCGGCAAAGGTTGCTGAAAAGGACAAACCTGTTGTGCTGGTCTGCGGCTCTGGCGGTGTTTATACTGCTGCAACTGCAGATATGTTCCAGCAAGAAATGGTGGAAACAGCCGGCGGCATAAATGCAGGGGCCGAGTTAACGGGCAAATGGGCGAATATCAGCGCGGAGGATATTATCCTCTGGGATCCCGATTATATTGTTCTTGGGTCCAGCTTTGGTGTTGATGATGTGGAAAGTGTTTTGGCGGATCCTGCTCTGCAGGATGTGAAAGCAGTAAAAAATAAACAAGTTCATATTTTCCCTTCCACTTTGGGTTGGTGGGATTTTCCTTTACCTCAATCTGTCTTAGGGATCATCTGGACGGCCAAAACCATTCATCCCGAACTCTATGAAGATATTGATATGCTGGAAATGGCGGACACTGTATACGAATTTATTTACGGTTATACTTACACTGAATTAGGTGGCGAACTTTGATCAGATTGAGTGATACAGAGGGTAATATTGTGACAAATCGCAGCAAACGGTTGTGGCCTATTCTCTCTGTTACACTTTTGATCCTCATTATTTTTTTCTTTCTTTCTCTCAATATTGGCAAGGTTCATGTTACGTTTGCCGATATGATTGCTATTTTTTTGGAGAAAATGAAAATTGGCCAGGGGTTTGCTGCAGATATCACTGCCCAAAAAAAGACAGTGTTTTGGAATGTTCGTTTACCACGAGCTATCTTAGCCTGCACAGTAGGAGCTGCTCTTTCTGTAGCCGGTGCGGTTATGCAAACCCTTTACAGAAACCCCTTGGCTTCTCCTGATGTTATCGGAGTAACCCAGGCGGCGAATTTAGGCGCGGGGATTGCCATCTTCTTTTTCTCCGGTTCCACCATAGTTGTCCAAAGTGTTTCCTTCTGCTTCGGGGTGATGGCCTTACTTTTAACCTTTGCCATTGTTTCCCGCCTGCCTGGCAGCAGTATTACCGTGCTTGTTCTGATCGGTGTGATTATCAGCGCTATGTTTCAGGCAGGGCTGACACTGCTTTTGTATATGTCAGATCCTTACAGTGACATGCTGAGGATTAATTACTGGTTGATGGGAGCGTTTAATGTTTCCAACTGGAAGAAAGTAGCTACGGTTTTGCCACTTGTCTGTATAGGTATCTTCTTTTTAATTTTATTCAGCTGGCGCTTAAATATAATGGGTCAAACCGATGAAGAAATCAAGGCTTTGGGAGTTAATCTATCCAGGTGGCGGTTTATTTATATTTTGTTTGTAGCATTGATTGTATCTGTTTCCACTGCTGCTGTTGGAAACATTGCTTGGGTGGGGTTAATTATTCCCCATATTGCCCGTTCCATTATCGGCTCCAACCAGAAACAGGTAGTACCTTATGCGGCAGTTGTTGGTGCATTTTTTCTACTGCTGATTGACACCATAGTCCGCAATCTACCCTCTGGAGAAGTTCCTATTTCTGTCATTACCTCTTTTGTGGCGGCACCTTTCTTGGCTTGGTTGATTTTTTCTAAACAGAAAAGAAGGGTGTGGTAACAATAATCCGAACAGAAAATTTGGAAGCAGGCTACAATGG
>DUMY01000141.1 GCA_012839645.1 Syntrophomonadaceae bacterium | reverse complement strand
GTTGACATTAAAAACGCGTTTTCTTGAGGATCTTGGGGCAGATTCTTTGGATATTGTCCAGTTATTGAGTGATTTAGAGGATATGTTCGATATAAAAATGCCTCCAGAAGATCTCGTAAATATACAAACTGTAGGGGATATAGTGGATTATATAGCAAGACATACTAGTCCAGCCTAATAGGAAAGGGAGGTTAGATGTTATGTCTGTTTCTGAATTGTTACGTAATACAGCCAGGCTTTTTCCTGATAAAACAGCTATCTATTTTAATGATTTCCTTATAACATACAGAAGTCTAGACCAAGGTGTTGACAATTTGGCCAGGGGGTTGCTCAACCTGGGTCTTAAGCGACAGGAGATGGTTGGTCTGCTTATGGGCAACTGTTCGGATTTTGTCTACTCCTACTTTGCCATTATCAGGGCGGGCGGGGTGGTTGTTCCTGTGAATCCTCTCTATAAGGATGAAGAGGTTAAATACCTTTTAAACCAAGCTGAAGTTGTTTTTCTGATTACCGGGCAATCCTTCCTGCCGGCGATCAAGAGGATCTGGCATGATATTCCTACACTGCAAAGGGTGCTTGTCAACGGGGTCGAAACCGGTGAGCGAATTGTATCTTACAGAGATCTTCTTGATATGACTGCTGAACCTGTAGAGGTAGCCATCGAGCCTGATGATATCGCTGCCTGTCTGTTCACATCCGGTACCACCGGCAAGCCGAAAGGAGCCCTGCTGTCACACAGCAACCTAATCTTTGATGTCCAGGCCAGCACTGAGCGCATCCAGATGGATTCTCGGGACCAACACCTCTGTGTTCTGCCACTTTTCCACTCCTTTTCCTTGATGGCTGCCTTGTTGTGTCCTCTTTACACCGGGGGTAGCATTGTTGTTCTACCACAGTTCCATCCAAATTTAGTTCTTCAAGAAATCACTTCTCAAAGGGTCACCGTTTTTTGCGGTATTCCTACTATGTTCGCTTCTCTTTTGTCAGTTCTAGAGAAGCCGAATGATTATGACCTTCAATCTCTGCGCCTTTGTATAGTCGGTGGAGCACCCACACCGGTAGACCTTATGCAGGTCTTTGAGGAGAAATACAAGATTATTATCCTTGAAGGGGATGGGCCAACAGAAACCTCACCAGTGGCTTATGTAAATCATCCGAAACTGCGTAAACTGGGGTCTGTGGGGCCACCCTTGAATGGTGTGAGGGTTAAAATTATTGATGATGCTGATAGGGAACTTCCTGCAGGTGAGATTGGAGAGATCTGTATCAAGGGGCCCAATGTTATGCAGGGTTATTTAAGGCGCCCGGAGGCAACAGCTGAAGCCATAAAGGATGGGTGGTTCTATACAGGTGATATGGGTAAAGTGGATGAGGATGGATATGTTTACATCCTGGACCGCAAAAAGGACATGATTATCGTTGGCGGCTTCAACGTTTATCCCAGGGAGATCGAAGACTGCCTTCTAAGGCACCCTGGAGTTGCTGAAGCTGCTGTCATTGGGATACCTGAGGAACTGCGGGGAGAGGTGCCATTGGCCTTAGTTGTACTAAAAGCCGGTGCCACAACAACAGCAGAGGAACTCATTCTCTATTGCCGCAGGGTGCTGGCAAACTTCAAATGCCCGCGACAAGTGATTTTTGTCGACAGCCTTCCGAAAACAGCTACCGGGAAAGTTGACAAAAAACAGCTCAGAAAGCAGTATAATATTGTCAGGTGATACCTTTCGGTGCCCCCGGTGACAGTAACCGTACGGTACAGAAAGATAGAGGGCAACTGAAGTTGACGGTGACAGTCACCGTGCATACTTTTCAAGAAATGGGTTTCTGTAACAGCCGGGTTGGTTAAGCTAACCGGAAAGAATGGTTTTTAAGGAGGCTGCCAGATGGAGCGCTTTTCCATGAAGGTAAAGGGTATGAGCTGTGCTGCGTGTGCCGCCCGTATCGAAAAAGGACTAAATAATATGTCTGGAGTGAGCAAGGCCCAGGTTAATCTAGCCTTGGAGCAGGCGACAATAGAATATGACCCGGAAACTGTAAGTGTCCCGGATTTTGTTGAGCAGGTTGAACAGTTGGGCTATTCGGTGGCTCCCGAGCGGGTAGAAATAAAAATTCAGGGGATGGCCTGTGCGGCATGTGTTGCCAGAGTGGAGAAGGGGCTGCAAAAGTTAGCAGGTGTTGAAAGGGCCTCTGTCAACCTGGCGACTGAAACTGCTCTGATAGAATACCGGCCGGCTGAGGTTAAGCCAGAAGATCTTACTGCTGCCATATCCAGCATCGGATACCGAGCTCGGGTGTTATCAGATCTGGCAGAGGGTACAGGCAAGGTATCTGAGCCCGCTGAATTACAGCAGAGAAAGCAGTTGCTGGTGTTTTCCGCTGTTCTTTCTTTCCCGTTCCTGGTGATCATGTTGGAGCATCTGCTGGGGTTGCCTCTGCCAGGGTGGCTGACCTCCTATACCACACAGCTGCTGCTGGCTACTCCGGTGCAGTTTGTTGCCGGGCTACCCTTTTACCGTGGGGCTTATACCTCTCTGCGCGGTGGCAGCGCCAACATGGATGTGCTGGTGGTGCTGGGAACCAGTGCCGCTTACTTTTACAGTTTGATTGTTGGTTTATTGAACCCCAATGCCCACCTCTATTTTGAAGTCAGTGCTGTCTTGATTACCCTGATTCTACTCGGCAAGTACCTGGAGTCCCAGGCCAAGGGAAGAACCTCAGAGGCGATCAGGAAGCTGATCGGGCTGCAGCCCAAAACCGCCCGGGTGATCAGGGAGGGGCGGGAGCAAGAGGTTCGAGTGGCTGAAGTGGTAGCAGGGGATCTGGTAGTAGTGCGCCCCGGTGAGCGAATTCCGGTGGATGGAATGGTTAAAGAGGGCTATTCCGCTGTGGATGAGTCGATGCTCACTGGGGAGAGTGTGCCTGTGGACAAAGAGGTGGGCGATCCAGTGACTGGAGCCACAGTCAATAAGTTCGGATCTCTCAAGTTCGAGGCCACTCAGGTGGGGCGGGATACGGTACTTGCCCAGATCATTCGGATGGTGCAAGAGGCACAAGGGTCCAAGGCTCCTATTCAGCGGCTGGCTGATGTTGTGGCGGGTTATTTTGTGCCGGTGGTGGTATTGATTGCTTTAGGTACTTTTGCCTTGTGGTATTGGGGACTTGATGCAGGTAATTTTTCTAAGGCTTTGATCAATTCCATTGCTGTGCTGGTGATCGCCTGTCCCTGTGCCATGGGGCTGGCCACTCCCACCTCTATTATGGTGGGGACTGGTCGGGGAGCGGAAAACGGTATTTTAATTAGGGGAGGGGAACACTTAGAGCGCGCCCACCGTGTGAATACGGTGGTTTTGGACAAGACCGGTACGATTACCCGGGGTGAACTGGAAGTGACCGATATTGTTGCTGCAGAACAGTTTGCCGAACAGGAGGACAAACTCTTGGAATGGGCTGCTATGTCAGAGAAATTGTCAGAGCATCCGGTGGCTGAGGCCATTGTCCAGGGGGCTTTCATACGTTTACCTGGCTTGGAGATAACTGACCCCCGGGAGTTCAAGGCAGTGCCCGGCAAAGGGGTAAAGGCTGTTCTGGAGGATAGATGTGTCCTCATCGGCAGCCGCAGGTATTTACAGGAGCAGGGGGTAGATGTCGAAACGCTGTTGCCGGTAGTGGAACGGCTGGAAACCGAGGGGAAGACCACGGTGTTGATGTCTGTAGACCAGGTTATAGCTGCTGCTATTGGGGTGGCTGATACTGTCAAGGAGCATGCTGCAATAGCGATCCAGGAATTAGAAAGTCTTGATGTCGAGGTCTGGATGATTACCGGTGACAACCGTCGTACCGCAGCGGCCATCGCGCGGCAGGTGGGGATCGAGCATCTGCTGGCAGAGGTGCTGCCTGAAGAAAAAGCCGATCAGGTTAAAAAGCTGAGTGATCAGGGACGAATTGTAGCTATGGTGGGGGATGGGATCAATGACGCCCCGGCCCTGGCTACTGCTGATGTGGGAATTGCTATGGGCACAGGTACTGATATCGCCATGGAAGCAGCGGATATCACGCTGATGCGCGGTGATCTGCGGGCCATCGCTACTGCTATCAGGCTCAGCAAAGCTACTATGCGCAACATCAAACAGAACCTTTTTTGGGCCTTCTTTTATAATATGATAGGTCTTCCAGTGGCGGCTGCGGGGTTTTTGAGTCCGGTGGTGGCGGGGGGTGCCATGGCCCTGAGCTCGGTTTCCGTAGTCAGCAATGCCCTGCGCTTGAAGCGGGTGAGGCTCTCACCGGGAATAACTGACGGGCGTGGTGATAGGTTTTAAAAATAATAAAAGAGCCTGTAGGGCTTCTTTCTTTGTGGAAAAAAACTCTTGACCTCTACATTGAATACCAGTATACTATGATAAGTTAGTAATCCTACCTGTATAGTAGGAATAGATGTTTATTAAAAGGGGTTTGAGTATTGGGTGATGTATCGTTGATAAGTTGCCTGAGAGGCGGTGTCAAGACACCTTTCA
This sequence comes from Syntrophomonadaceae bacterium, assembly GCA_012839645.1. Classification (GTDB taxonomy): domain Bacteria; phylum Bacillota; class DSM-12270; order Thermacetogeniales; family Thermacetogeniaceae; genus Syntrophaceticus. The sequence continues at coordinate 247 of DUMY01000141.1, read as the reverse complement.
TAATTCAAATTGGGAGTGATCTGCTATGCGAAAAGTGTATCTCGACCATGCTGGGACAACACCTCTTCACCCAGAGGTTTATTCCCTCATGTGTGAATTTATGAAAAATACATTTGGGAACCCGTCAAGTATCCATTCTTTTGGTCGAGAGGCCAAGAAGTGGGTGGATGAGGCACGCCAGCAAGTTGCAGACTTAATCGGAGCTGAGGCCGGGGAAATTATCTTTACCAGCGGAGGTACTGAAGCT
>DUMY01000140.1 GCA_012839645.1 Syntrophomonadaceae bacterium | reverse complement strand
GGAGAATCTTGCTGCACAGGGGAAAAACCTCGGTGATGTTGCAGATACTGCCAAAGAACATGTCATGGCTACAGATGAGGTTTGGAAGCTGGATGAAGACAGCCATGACATGTTCTTTGGCAGTATCTGCAACATCACCGAGGTTTTTCCCCTGTGCAGCAAGATTCTCCTGCACCGACAATCGCTATATTCATTCCTAGACACCCTTAATCCCTTATTAATAATTCGACTAAATCTGCTATTTCCCTGCCAAATATCAGCCGCATTTCTATATTTTACATTTTAAAAAAGGAGGTGGCAGATAAAAAGAGAAGCAAACAATCCAGTGAGATCTGCCATCAAGCCAAGGGGCACTGCATGACGATAGCGCTTAATCCCCACAGATCCAAAGTATACCGTTAAAACAAAAAATGTGGTATCAGTAGTGCCCTGCATTACTGAGGCAAGCCTGCCGATAAAAGTGTCGGGACCATGGCTGTAGATTAACTCAGTGGCAAGACCCAAGGCACTGCTCCCTGAAAGGGGTCTCATAACTGCAAGAGGCAGCACTTCCGTTGGGGCACCGACCAAACCTAAAACTGGGGCACAAATGCGCGCAAAAATATCCATGGCCCCTGAAACACGAAATATTTTAATTGCCACAAACATGGCAACCAGATATGGGATGATGCGGACAGCAATCTGAAACCCTTCTGCAGCACCCTGGATAAAGGCTTCATAAACTGGAATCCGGCGGCACCAACCCACAACCAGAAACAAGACAAACAAAAATGGAATTGCCCAGCGTGAGACCTCAGTTAAAATCTGTTCGATCATTTTCTTCCCCTCCTCCGCCTTGCCCGGAAAAAGTTGCGCCAGCAAAAATCAGCAAACAGCGTCACAATCATGGTAAATCCCGTGGCAAATAAGGTCGGTCCCACGATCTCAGTGGGATTGGCGGAACCTGCGGCTACTCTTACACCTACAATTGTTGCAGGAACCAAGGTGATACAGGATGTGTTGGCAGCCAAAAAAGTGCACATGGCATCTGTGGCTGTCTCCTGGTGAGGGTTGAGTTTTTGTAGTTCTTCCATTGCCTTGAGACCGAATGGGGTTGCGGCATTGCCTAATCCCAGGATATTGGCGCTGATATTCATGATAATAGCACCCAAAGCAGGATGGTTGGGTGGCACACCAGGGAAAAGCAAAACGGTCAAAGGCCGCAGAAGACGAGCCAAAACTCTTACCAAACCCGCCTGTTTCGCAATCTCCAGCATCCCCAGCCAGAGTGTCATCAACCCAATCAAATCCAAACAAACCTTGACACCTTCATTTGCACCGCTGAAAAATGTCTCGGTTACCAGGTCAATCCTGCCATTATAAGCGGCGACTCCAATACCAGTCAGAATTAAAAAAAGCCAAATCAGATTGAGCATTTACTTTCCCTCCTCCAGTTGCTTCCTTTTTCACCTTTATGAAGGAGGTAAAATAAATAGACCAAATTAGTGGTTAGTGGTTGGCCGTTAGTAGTTGGTAAATGGTGGTAAGTGGTTTAACACATCTCTTTAAGAAAACAGTGATTGAAACCAGTTAATAATAGCCATCCAAAAAGGTGGCTTCTTTTCTACATCTTCCTGGGCAAGGTAGTTGATCTGGTCGATCTCTTCCCCATTCAAGATAACTCTAACTTTGCCCAAGACCTCACCTTTCTTAACCGGAGCCTGGACCGTTTCCGCTAGCTCTGTCTTAAAAGACAGATCGGTCTTTTCTGCGGGAAGTACAGCAGCTGCAGCTTCCCTCTCTAACTTAACCGGTACAAAGTCACCGGTTCCCTTTATTACATTGATTTGATTGACTTTATCTTTTTCTTCCAGAACAACCATCTCATAATTATTAAAGCCATAATCGAGCAGCTTCTCTGTATCACTGTAAATATCAGCAGAATTCAGCACGACAGAAATCAGCTTTAAGTCACCGCGTTGTGCGGCTCCCACCAGGCAGCAGCCAGCCTTATTTGTAAAACCTGTTTTCACACCCCGCGCCCCCTGATATCTGGTAATCAATTTATTTCTATTGGGAAAACAGCGTTCCCAAGGGTGCCCTGGCCAGGGAATACCCATTTCCTTTGTGCTGACAACCTTCCCAAACAAGGGGTTCTTCAAGCCTTCTCTGGCAAGAGAAGCCAGATCAAAAGCACTGCTGTAATGATTTTCCGCATCTAAACCATGAGGGTTTGCAAAATGGGTGTTGGACAAATTCAACTCCCTGACACGGTTGTTCATTTGCCTAACAAAAAGCTCTTCACTTCCGGCAACACTTTCGGACAGAGCCACAGCAGCATCATTGGCAGAAGCCAGCATCAAGGAGTAGAGCAGTTCCCTCCTGCTCAAAACCTCTCCCTCTTCCAACCAAATAGAGCTTTCCCCGGTTTCCGCGGCGTGTTTACTCACCACAACCTGTTTATCCAAATCACCATGTTCAATGACCAGGAGGGCAGTCATGATTTTAGTCAGACTTGCCTGAGGTAATCTTTGGTGTGCGTCTTTAGCAAAGAGTATCCTTCCTGAAGTCTCATCCATTAAGATGGCGGCCTTTGCAGAGATGTTAGGTGTCTCCGCAGCTTCTGCATTGGATTGAAAGAAAAAATACATAAAAAAAACAACAAAAAGTAGCAAATAAGTTGACTTTAATTTCTTCCCGCAAATCATAGTTAGCTCACTCCTAAAAAATCTTGATTCGTCAAGGAAGACTCAATTTCCTTCTTTCTTCTCCAAAAGAAAGCAACCCCTTCTTTAAGGAAGGGGAATAAGCAATAAACTTTGTTTGTTGTATACTAGATTACGGGAGTTTCCGGAGGGGTCTCCGGAGTGGTTTCACTCTGCTGTTTCTGCTGCATGATGATCTGCAGTCTTTCCAGCAAATTGGGAGCGATATCGATAAGGCGCTCTGCAACAGGATTTCCGTCAACAGGCAGTAGCCGAACATTATTTTGTCCTACAACCAGGAAGCCAACAGGACGTACAGAAACTCCCCCTCCGCTTCCCCCCCCAAAAGGCAGGGATTCGTCTCCCTTATGAGTATCACCGTTGATTTGGTAATCTGCCCCTCCTGCCGCAAATCCACAGGAAACACGTGATACGGGCATTATTACACTGCCATCAGGGGTTTCTACAGGGTCACCGACTATTGTGTTGACATCAATCATGTCTTTGATGTTTTCCATAGCAGTTTTCATCAAATTTTCGATAGGATGATCTGGCATATCCTGTCACCTCTTTTTTTTGTCCCAGACATTCTTGATCAACCACAACATATAATAACTAAATACAATAATAATATGACCTAAACGAGTGGCGAATATGCAGTTCACACTGGTTTTCCAGTGAGACCTGCCAAAAAACGGGGCAATATATACCCGTATGTTCTGCGAATCCGTTTTTAAAAAGCGGGACAAATATCCGATAACTGCCCCTTTCCCAGCCCACAACAACCCAGTGGCAATCCCAGTTAGCGCATGATCAGTTAATCCCAGTTCTGTTTCCCAAATAAAACTGCGGCAGATACTCCTTTCCATGAATTCTCTGCTGTAACGCAGCAGTTTTCGATAACGGAAAAAAATCCCGAATAGATCTTTCAGCGATCTAGGTTGATGGTGCTGTTCCTTTGCACCTCTATAGAACGGAATAATGAATCGGTATTTCTCCTTGAGCTTATCGCTCCCAAATAATATTTTAGTCCCGAAGCCCACTCTTTCCCAAAGGAATTCAAACCGCAGTGTAAGTGAGTGTTCATCCATACCCCACCTGTAAAAAAAGTGGAGTTTCACAGGCATTACAGCCAGCAAAATCCCCACTGACAGAATAATCATACCAATCAGCACAACCATATTTATTTGACGCAACCTCTAACACCCCATAGCTGCTGCTGTTGCAGCTCTTTCAATTAGTATTAAGGTTTGCGCCTGAAAGGAAAAGTATACTATTTATCAGAATCATTCCCGCTATTTTCCATATCCGGGAGAGGAGGCAAGTCACTAAGGTCATTAAGGCCGAAATATTCTAGAAACTTTGGTGTAGACGCATATATTATGGGTCTTCCGGGACCATCACCACGGCCCACTTCTTCGATCAACCCCCGCTCAAGCAAGTTTGTCAAAATGTGATCGACCCGAACGCCCCGTATGGCCTCAATTTTGGCCCTAGTAACAGGTTGATAGTAAGCAATGATGCTCAATGTTTCCAATGCAGCCTTGGATAGTTCAGGTTCTTTTGCTTTTTCCTGCAGCAATTTCTCAATAAAATATGAATACTCAGGACGTGTAACCAGTTGATAACCACCTGCAACCTTGACGAGCTGCAAACCATGTCCATGTTCATCATAGAGTTTTTCCAATTTCTTGAGAAGTTCTTCTACATCCTTGGCGGAATAGCCCGCGAGGCGGCTCAATGTCTCAGTTGATACCGGCTCTGAGGCGACAAAGATCAGTGCCTCCAGCACAGCGGTAGCCTCCTCAGGGAAAATTACCGTCATCTTATCTCTCTCCCTTTTGTTCATACACCAGTGTATTAAGCCGCAGACTATTTACTTAGCTCAGCCTCAGCCATATGTGAAGCAATGTCTTCTGCTTAAACTCATTAAGGTTCTTTTTTAGATGCTTCCTTTAGAAATAAGCAAGATCTCTTCTGTCTCCTGATCCTCTTTGACACTTATCTCTCCCTCGTAAACAAGCTCCAACACCGCTAGAAAGGTGATAATTATCTCTTCCCTTCCGGAAGTCACAGGGAAAAAGTCGCTGAAGTACATTCCCTTTGGACGGGAGTTTATTTTTACCAGGACATCGCTCATCACATCATCGAGATCATAGGGAACACTCTTTACCTTATAAGGCTCAGGCAGCTTGGAGATGCGTTCTATGATGCCATGAAAAGCTTTGACAAGTCGGGAAATGTCATCCCTGGGACCTCTTTGTTCAGGCACCTTAATATTAATGGGAGGACGTCGGTATACCATCATCCACTCCCGGGCACGCTCCTCGAGTGTTCCGGCAGCTTCCTGAAATGCCAGGTACTCATCTAAATCTGTTTCCAAAAGACCTTCCTCATCTTCCTCATCCAATAAAGTGTCACTTTCCTCATCTTCCTCTTCACGCCGCGGCAGCAGCAGCCTCGCCTTGACCGCCAAAAGGGTAGCCGCTAAGACTAAAAATCGGCTACCCTCTTCTAAATCAGAAAAAGCAGTCCCCATCCCCATGAAATATTCAATAAATTGATCGATAATTGTACAAACAGAGATTTCATATGCCGGTATCTCCTGGTTGGTAACGCTTCTAACAAGGAGATCCAGAGGCCCCTCATAGATATCAAGTTGAACCTGGTATTTCAAACCCCATCGCCGCCCGTACTTCTTCCATGGTCTGCCTTGCCTTCCAGCGTGCTCGCCTTTTTCCTTCGTTCAGAACATCCCAAACATAGTCGGGGTCCCTTTCCAGTTCCTCTCGTCGCTCCCAGTAGGGAGTTAAATGATCGATGAGAGCGTTGACCAGCCCTTTTTTGCAGGGAACACAACCGATCTTTCCCTTGGTGCACCCTTCCTCCAGTTCATCAACAGCAGATCTGTTAAAAACTCTATGGAAACTGGAGACTGAACAAATCTCAGGGTGCCCTGGGTCATGTACATGAACGCGATCCGGATCCGTAACCATCATCTGCACCTTGGACTTGATCTCTTCGGGATTAGAAAAGAGCGGTATCTCATTGCCGTAACTTTTGCTCATCTTTCTGCCGTCAAGCCCCGGGATCATGGCCACCTCAGCCAAATAGGGCTGGGGTTCAGGGAAAACCTCTTTCTTATAAAGATAATTAAAACGCCGCACAACCTCACGGCAGAACTCCAGGTGTGGTAGCTGGTCCTCTCCTACAGGAACAAGGTTTGCCTTATAAATAATTATATCTGTAGCCATCAGCAGAGGATAGCCTAAAAAACCGTGTGTAGTGATATCTTTGCCCTGGTCTTTGAACTGCTGCACCTGGTCCTTATAGGTGGGGCAGCGCTCCAGCCAGGACAGCGGGGTGATCAAAGATAAAAGCAGGTCGAGTTCAGCATGCTCTTTAACCTCTGACTGGACAAAAAGTGTGCTCTGCTCTGGGTCAATCCCCACCATCAGCCAGTCCAGAACCATATCCTTTGTAGCCTCTACAGTTAAGCCAGGGTCATCAAAAGCAGTTGTCAGGGCATGCCAGTTGGCAACCATATAATAGCAGTTGTATCTCTCCTGGAACCGACGCCAGTTCTCCAGAACGCTTAAATGCCCCAGATGCAGCCTCCCGGTAGGGCGCATCCCACTCAAGATCGTATCTTTTTTCATTACTACCCCTTCTTCAATTAATTTATTTAAAACCCCACAAAGGGCGAAGCTATTAAGCCAGCTAGATTGTTAAGAAAGCCAATAACCACATCGGCCAATGGAAACAGCACCATACCTATAAAACCGCTGAATATCAAAACCAGCAGGATAATCATGCTGTATCTTTCCAACTTATAGAGAATTTCGTCGGAGCCCAGCAAACCGGCCAGCACCTTGGAGCCATCCAGTGGTGGTACAGGAATCAGGTTGAACAGGGCCAGGTAAACATTGATGATCACAAGAGCCCACATGATTTGAACCAGCGGCGCATTAGAATAAAGCATCTGAGGATCCGGCAAGGCAAAATTCAAGACCAGTGCCGCAGAAAATGCCACAAAAATATTCATAAGGGGTCCTGCCGCGGAAATCAGCATCATCCCCTTGAGCCGGTCGCCTCGTATATTTAAGGGATTAACAGGAACGGGCTTTGCCCAACCAAATCCCGCCACAAGTAACAATATAAAACCCAAGGGGTCCAAATGGACCAAGGGATTCAGACTCATTCTCCCCATGTGGCGTGCCGTGGGGTCCCCCAGTTTATCCGCAACCCTGGCATGAGCGTATTCATGAAAGGTCAAGGCAATAATCACTGCAGGGAGCCAGAGCAGCAAACGGGTCAAGTTAAAATCAAGCATTCATCATCCTCCCCCCGGTACTTTTTAGATTAATAGAGATGTTCAGGGATACAGTGTAGCCTGATTAAGTCTCCCCAGGTTTCCCTCTTCACAATAATGTCGGCCTTACCGTCCTTTACCATAATCACCGCAGGACGTGTCAAGGCATTGTAGTTGCTGGACATGGAGTAGTTATAGGCCCCGGTGCAGGCTACAGCCAGCAGGTCACCGGGCTCAATCCTGGGAACCGCAAGATCCCAGATCAGCATATCTCCGGATTCACAACACCTTCCGGTGACAGCCACCCTTTCCTCCGGTTCGGCAGCACCCTTATTGGCGATGATCCCCTCATATTCAGCCTGGTACAGTGCAGGGCGCGGGTTGTCGGTCATTCCCCCATCAACAGCCACATACTTC
>DUMY01000139.1 GCA_012839645.1 Syntrophomonadaceae bacterium | reverse complement strand
TGATTAATGTTATAACAATAGAATAAATAAAGGCCATCAGATCAGGGCTTTGATCATAAACAGCCCACAACAGCGGCAGAATCATGGATCAAAGCCCTGATCTGATGGCCTTTATTTATTCTATTGTTATAACATTAATCAGTGGTTTAGTTATCACGCTAGCTGTGCCTCAAAAGGGTGAGATCAGGTACCGGGAAGGCTTTGCTATAGTTACTGTAGGCTGGCTCTTGGTCTCTCTTTATGGTTGTTTGCCCTATTTGCTGTCCGGAGTATGTAGCAGTTTTGCCGATGCTTTCTTTGAAACGGTTTCAGGGTTTTCCACAACCGGAGCAAGCATATTTACAGATGTTGAAATTCTTCCCAGGGGAATTCTCTTCTGGCGAAGCCTGACACATTGGCTTGGTGGAATGGGGATCATTGTTTTTCTGGTTGCCCTTCTTTCACAACTAGGGGTGGGTGCTAACCGGATTTTTCGGGCGGAGGTGCCTGGTCCGGTGACTTTCAAAATTATGCCCAGGATCAGCGAAACCGCCAAGATTCTTTGGTTCACATACCTGGTTATGACAATTTCAGAAACAGTGCTCTTATGGTTTTTAGGGATGCCTTTGTTTGACTCTCTCTGTCACGCTTTCGGAACTGTAGCAACCGGTGGCTTCAGTATCAAAAATACGAGTATCGGTTATTACGAACAGGGGTCCATCCAATGGGTGATCACTATCTTTACGTTTTTATCGGGGGCTAATTTCGCGCTTTACTACCAGGCTCTGCGTGGCCGCAGTTTGAAGGCTTTTTGGCGAAATGAAGAGTTTCGTTTCTACTCAGTAATTGTCCTGGTGGCTACTGCATTAATAGCTTTCAATACCAGTTCCCTTTTCAACAGCATGGAAGAGTTGATTAGGACATCTGCATTTCAGGTGGTATCCATTATTACCACTACCGGTTATTCCACATCTGATTTCAACCTGTGGCCATATATGTCACAAGCGCTACTGGTCATGTTGATGTTTGTCGGAGGTTGTTCAGGATCAACCAGCGGTTCCATCAAGGTGGGTAGGATCTTGATCTTATTGAAGCAGGGAGTTTTGGAGATCAGGAAAATGATCCATCCCCGGGCTGTCTTCTCCTTGAAAATCGGTGGAAAAAATATATCAAATGACCTGGTAAGCAATGTAATGCAGTTTTTCTTTTTATATATAGCTATTTTTGCTGTTTCTGGTATTGCTATGACAGCGATGGGGCTGGACCTAAAGGCTGCTTTTACTTCTGTTGCCGCCACATTTGGTAATGTGGGTCCTGGCCTGGGGTTAGTAGGACCTGCCAGCAATTATTCTATGGTCCCCGGCCAAGGCAAGCTTCTTCTCAGTTTTTTGATGCTGCTGGGTCGCCTGGAGATATACACGGTGTTCGTAATGTTCTCGCCGAGTCTCTGGGAATAGTAATGGCAGCCTCTTTTTGTTTAGTCAGCCTTTTGGAAGTAGGCTGCAAATGACAGCAACTGGGAGCCAATAACAATTAGTGTTTATCTTCGATTTTTTCGTAGGTGTCAAAAGGAGGGGTTTGTTGATAAACTCTTGTATATAATATTTTTCTAATCTGGCAAAACTCCCTTTTATTGAGCATGCGAGGGAATGACATTAGGAAAAGGGGCACAGGGTGCATGCAAGGATTATAAGGGGGTTGCAGGTAAGGATATGAATTAAAAATAAAACCTAACCTTTCGTAAAAAGATATTCTTCTCCTGGCGTTCTGGGTATCTGGTTTTTCTACCTCTAAAATGATTTTTGGGTATTTGGAAATCAATCTCTTGATGGCTTTTGAGCCATATCCTTTTCCTCGCAGTTCTTTCTTTATTGCCAGGTGCTCAATGAAAATAAAGGAATTTAGATTCCAAAATGCAAGAAAGCCGCTTAAATGATGTTGCTCATAAAGTGGTAACATGTGATATAATGGATCACCCAAGATGCGTTTCTGGCTTTGTAAATTACGTTTTTCACTATCTGGGAAGGAGTACTGATAGATCTTCCATAATTCCTGTAGCTCTTTGTTCATTCTCAATTCCCTTCTTAAATATTGTTAATAAAAATGAAGATGCCGGAAAACAAGTGTTTTGCTCCTTATCCCGGCAACTCTATTATATTATAACACTATAATTATAATACTATCTGAACAACTGTGGTAGGGACAAACCATAAAAGGATTCCTTTGGCACAAAAATTGCATATACTTTATGTAAGACAAGTTAACAATGAGGCCCCCGAAGCTGTCGGTTAACCTCCCAAATGAAAAAACAACCGGCAGCTTCTTTTTATTGTCTTGGGCAAATAAATGTAATAGGCGACCGCCTGCTGCAATAGCGGCAGGTGGTCACCCCAGCAAACTGTCAACTATCATTTTGTTGGCCTCTAATTATTTTTAATTCTTTTCTTTCATAATGTAGTCATAGAGGAGGTACATGTCATCATAAGGAAACTGGTATTCGACTTTCTTAACCTTATCTTGGTCGGGTGCCAGGCGCAAGTTTTTTTCACGTGCTTCTTTTTTCACATCTTTTAAAGCCACTGCCATTTTGTTCAACCTCCTTTTATTCGGTTTGAGCCACATGTTACTTTTTTCACTTATATAAATATGCAAGAAGTGTGCCATTGTTTGGGTTTGTGTTTTCCCATAGTAATTTTTCTGAAAAGCCCATTGTGACAAATAGTACAAAGTCCCGGATTCACCTGGTAAAAAATAAAATCAAAGAACAAAATCTTAATATGTGCCGTTTTTTCGTAATATGTGCCGTTATTTCGGCAGGTATTTCGTAAAAAGGGAAGGGCTACCGGTTCCTGGTACCAATAGTCTTCTCACTGCGTAGTATATAAAGGACAGTTGCATGTTCCGGAACCGCGCACGACGTCCAAGAATAATTGCCTAAGGTAGGCTGACATACTAAACGTAAGTAATAGAGATAGACGGGGGATGTAGTCAGTCATGCAGGTATCAGAAAAAACAACTATATCAATAGATGGCAGGGAGATATCCCTGTCAAATTTGAACAAGGTTTTATATCCTGCAAAGGGTTTTACCAAAGTGCAGGTGATTGACTATTATAGCAAAATTGCACCTGCTGTGCTGCCGCACCTTAGGGGGCGGCCGGTAACGTTCAAACGGTATCCAGATGGTGTGGATGGCAAGTCTTTTTACCAAAAGGAATGTCCAGGATACCGGCCGGAGTGGCTGCACACTGCTCTTGTCCGAGGGGAGAAAAGTGAGCGGGAGATTAATTTCTGTCTCCTGAATGATGTTCCCTCCCTTGCTTGGGCTGCCAATCTAGCGGCTTTAGAGCTGCATACTTCTTTATCGCTGGGCCAAGATCCAGGGACTCCCACTGTGCTTGTATTTGATCTTGACCCTGGTTCTCCCGCCACAATTATTGAGTGTTGTTTTGTAGGGTTGATGCTGCGTAACCTTTTGGAAAAACTTGATCTTCAGTGTTTTCCAAAGACTTCGGGACTTAAGGGGCTGCAGGTTTACCTTCCTCTTAACAATTCAGTGAGCTATGACCAGACAAAGGGGTTTGCCAGGGCCTGTGCTGAACTGCTTGAGGAGCAGTACCCTGATTTGGTTGTCTCCAGGATGGCCAAGGACCTGCGTACTGGTAAGGTTTTTATCGATTGGAGCCAAAATGACTTTCACAAAACAACGGTCTGTGTTTATTCCCTTCGAGCTAGGGAAAGACCTACGGTTTCCACACCTGTTAGGTGGGAAGAGGTGGATGCAGCGGTTAAGGGAAATGACCCGGAACTCCTGATATTTGAAGCTGGGCAAGTCATTGACCGCTTTGACCGCTATGGTGATCTTTTTGCCCCGGTTGCTTTTATGCAGCAGAAATTGCCTTTAATATGATTGTCTTTATAGATGTCTCTTTACATATTTCTGATGGCGTTGCCTGACAGGTAAAAAATCTCATTGCAATAAATATATTTCAGAGGAGCAAATTCGATGAAGGGAAAGCTGGTTATCCTTATCGGACCCCCTGCAGCAGGGAAGTCTACCTGGCTGTACCAGTTCAGTGGTGAGGTGATCAGCACAGATGATATTCGCCGGCAGGAGTTTGGAGTGCAGTTTGATCAGCGAATAGAGCCTGCTGTCTGGCATCTTGCTTATGAGCGCTTGGAAAAAGCTATAAGATCAGGAAAAGATGTCTGCTTTGATGCCACAAATACTACACGCAACCGCCGGAAACCGCTAATTGATATAGCAAAAAAATATGGAGTTAGTGTGGAAGGTGTGGTTTTCCTTTGGGAACTGGATGTCTTAATTAAGCGTAACAGAGAGCGCCCTCCTGGTAAGAAGGTTCCCGAAGAAGTGATCGAAAATAAGCTACAGGAACTGGAAGTGCCGTCTTATGAGGAGGGGTTTAACAAAATAGAAGTTTTTAGATAAAAGCGACTCTATGGCAATAACATGCGTTTTTTCTCTCCATATCTCGCTGCAAAGCATACCTACATATTTTTAACATACCCCTCGGAGCAAAATATAGGTAAAAGGTTTATGGTGGAAGTGAAAATGAAAGATATAAAAATAACCATTGACTCACCAGATATCGTTCGCTGGCCGGAAACCGATTTTAGGGTATGTGTAAGTATCTCCAATACAGCAAAAGATCACCAGGACATTTTCATTAAAGAAATTGGTATCTGGGCCGGGGGAGTTATTCTGGGTAGTGCAGCAGTAGGGAGAAAATTGCCATCTATTGCTGAAGGGGTTGCTGTCGCACGAACATTGATAGAAAAACCCTATTATCAAAAAAAGAAGCTGTTGCGTTTTTTAAATAACAGTATTTGTAGTTTTACCTTCGACATCAACCTGAAAGCAGTAAAGCCGGATTTATCCTATGGGGACAACTTTAAATTAGTAGCCACCGTAAGTGTAATCAAGGATGGGAAGGAAGAGAGGTTGGATGTATCCCGGGAAGTTGTTTACTACCAGGCCCTACAAAAACTACCGGGCTGGGTGGCAGGTGACCCTCATGTGCATACCCGTTACTCGGATGCGTTACCTTGGTGTACAGTAAAAAGACAGGCGTTAGCCTGTAAAAAAGCCGGTTTTGATTGGGTAATTATTACCGACCATGACGATCTACTTGATCCTATTGCTTATGCCAGAGAACGCCTGCAGTGCCGGGCTGCGGAAAAAATGTTTGATATAGCGGTTCTGTTGGGGGAGGAGGTGACCACAACAGGGGGAGATGTTTTAGTTTATGGTGCTGGGCGCTATATCAGCCGCTGGGAGGGCAGCAGCCAGAAAACCGGACAGGAGCTAATCGATGAACTGCGCTTCTCCAAAGGAGTATGCTTTCTCGCCCACCCGTTTAGATGTGATATTTTCGGCGACCACCGCTGGAAGGAATGGCATGTGTCAGGCTACACAGGACTTGAAATTCTCAACGGGAGATGCAGTGAACAGAAAGCTCTTGAAGCCTGGGATTGGCTGGCCTGGGAGAGGGATGACTGGAAAGAAACGGGTGAACAGCGCTGGGTTGGTATAGGGGGTTCTGATGCCCATCACCTCTTTGGTATCGGTAGGAAATTCACCTTTGTGTTTACTGACGGTTCAAAAAGTCACAGCAGCATTATTAATGCTTTGCGGTCCGGTTACGCGGTGGCCAGTAATGGCCCGCTGGTTGATTTTACTGTCAAGGGAAAGCACTTGGGGGAAACCGTTACTCTCCATCAGGGGGAGCGGATCTTTCTAGCAGTCCGTTGGCTCCAGGGACAGAGACTCGATAGGCTGCGGGTGGTAATGAACGGGAGGGCAATTCTCGAAATTGATGACATTACCTTTCACAACAGCAACTCAATCCAAATACCTATCACTATACAAGATCCCGGGTTTATAAGGATCGAAGCAGAGGAAGGAAACAAAGTCGCCTACACCAACCCCATATTTTTTACATAGATCACGAGGGCCCAGTTCTTATGGCACGGCATAGCACCGGCATGGGCCGGCAGAAAATGAAAACAGAGGCCGAAGTCAAAATGTTGCGGAACAAGTACAAAGCAGTTCCCGCAAAACTTCTGACCTCCGACCTCCGGTTTCTTTTCCGACTTCCGACCTCTATATATGGCATGCCACCTGGTGCCGACTGTTCCCTTTGAATAAGGGTTCCTGTTGGGCACAGATGTCCTTTGCTTCCCAACAACGTGTACGGAAGCGGCAGCCTGCAGGGGGGTTGATGGGGCTTGGCACATCCCCCTCCAGAATAATTCGCTTCCTATTCTTGGCAATCTCCGGATCCGGAACCGGGATCGCGGAGAGGAGTGCCTTTGTATAAGGGTGCAGGGGATTGGCAAACAGTTCGTTGCTGTCTGCTATTTCCACTATTTTCCCCAGGTACATCACTGCTATCCGGTCGCTGATGTGCTTGACCATAGCCAGGTCATGTGCAATGAACAGATAGGTCAAACCCAGGGTTTCCTGCAGTTCATCCAGCAAGTTGATTACCTGTGCCTGGATGGAGACATCCAGAGCTGAAATGGGCTCATCGCAGATGATGAATTCGGGCTCCACTGCCAGTGCTCTGGCTACTCCAATGCGTTGGCGCTGCCCCCCGCTGAACTCATGGGGGTAACGGGTAGCGTGTTCTGCATTGAGTCCCACCAGGTGAAGCAGTTCATGGATCCTGTCTTTGCGAGCTTTTCCTTTGGCCAGCCTGTGGATATCCAAGGGTTCCCCTATGATGTCGCTTACGGTCATGCGTGGGTTCAGTGAAGCATAAGGATCCTGGAAAATCATCTGCATCTTGCGCCTGATCAACCGTATTTCACTGGCGCTGGCGGTAACGATGTTTTTATTATCAAAGAGGATTTCCCCGGCAGTGGGCTCATAAAGGCGCAGTAGTGTGCGCCCTACGGTTGTTTTGCCGCAGCCGCTTTCTCCGACCAGTCCCAGTGTTTCTCCACGTTTAATATTAAAAGATATATCATCAACAGCCTTCAGGACTGAGTATTTTCCAAAAAATCCAGTTACCAGTGGGAAATATTTTTTTAGGTTTCTAACTTCTAAAATGTTCTCCTTGTTTTTCATGATCTTGCCTCCAGTCCGACAGCTTCTCGTGCTGCTTGTGCATCAGGATGAAGCAGCCAACAGGCAGCTTGATGTCCATCAGCTGCCTGAAAGTTTGGTGGGTCATGCTCCACACAGACCTTGAGGGCATATTTGCATCTAGGCATAAATGCACAGCCCACAGGAGGTTTGATCAGATCCGGCGGCTGCCCTGGAATAGGGACGAGCCGGTGTCTTTCTTGGGAGTCCAGACGGGGGACAGACTTCAAAAGTCCCCAGGTATAAGGGTGCTCGGGATATTGATAGATGTCTTCAATGCTTCCGCTTTCTACAATTTTTCCTGCATACATGACCATGACCCGGTGGCAGACATCTGCGACAATCCCCAGGTCGTGGGTGATGAGAATAATGGCTGTATCCAGACGCTTTTGGATGTCCTTCATTAACTCCAGGATTTGAGCCTGGATTGTGACATCTAAAGCTGTTGTAGGCTCATCAGCGATAAGAACTTTCGGTTCACAAGCCAGGGACATAGCGATCATCGCCCTTTGGCGCATTCCTCCACTGAACTCATGTGGGTACTGGTTATAGCGCCGCTCCGGGTTAGGAAAGCCGACCAGGTTCTCCATGTCTAGGGCGCGCCTTTTGGCTTCTTTTTCGTTGACATTCATATGAAGCTTGACCCCTTCGGCGATCTGTTTTCCTACCTTCATTGTTGGGTTCAGGGAGGTCATAGGGTCCTGGAAGATCATTCCGATTTCATTGCCACGCAGCTTCTGCATTTCCTTTTCAGTTAAATCAAGAAGATTCCTGCCTTCTAAAAGCACTGACCCATCGCGGATTACGGCAGGAGGGGATTGAAGCAGGCGCATGATGGCATGTGCTGTGACACTTTTTCCACAGCCCGATTCCCCTACTATAGCTACGGATTCCCCTTTCTCTAAAGAGAAGGTAACCCCTCGCACAGCTTGGACCTCACCTGCTGGGATCAGGAAAGAAACCTTTAAATTTTTGACGTCCAATAGTCTTGTCACATTAATCCCTCCTATTTCCTAAGCCGCGGGTCCAAAGCATCGCGTAGACCATCGCCAAAAATGTTGAAGGCTAGAATCGTCAGGCTGATAAAGAAAGCAGGATAGAAGAGCTGCCATGGGTACAGCCGGATAGAGCTGATACCATCGCTGACGAGCATTCCTAAGCTGGCAGCTGGGGCAGAGACACCCAGTCCCAGGAAACTCAGCCATGCTTCTGCAAAAATTGCCTCAGGAATGGCTAATGTCGAATAAACTAAAATGGGTCCCATACAGTTAGGGATCAGATGGCGAAAGATAATGCGCCAAGGGCTTGCTCCCAATGCCCGTGCAGCCAGGACATATTCCTGTTCCTTAAGGGACAGCACCTGTCCTCGCACTAATCTAGCCATAGAGAGCCAGTAAACCGCTCCTAAAGCGATGAGTATAGTATGCAGCCCGGGTTCCAGCACTACCATCAGCAGGACAACATAGAGCAGAAAAGGAATTCCCGAAAGCACTTCTACAATACGCATCATGACTTCATCTACCCAACCACCGAGGTATCCAGAAATCCCACCATAGGTTACACCGATCAGGAACTGGACAAGGGCGCTGACAAAACCGATCAGGAGTGAGACCCGTGCCCCATGCCAGACTCTAGTGAATAGATCACGTCCCAGGTCATCTGTACCAAACCAGTGTTCTGAGCTTGAGGGCAGGTTTGTGTATTCTGAAACCAGCTGTTGGGCGTCATAGGTGTAAGGAGTTAGGTATGGCCCAATAATAGCCATTATCAACATGATAATAACAATGACCAACCCGGCCATTGCCCCTTTGTTCATTTTTAACCTGCGCCACGCATCCTGCCAGTAGGTGGTGCTGGGGCGGACTATGGCTTCGTCTTCTCCGATTTTATGGGTAAATGGGTGAAATAGCATCTTTGATATAGGGTCCACCACCATCACTCCTTCCTATCTGCAAGTTTGATGCGGGGGTCAATAAAGGCATAGGCCATATCAACGATCAGGTTCATGCCCATCAAAAACAAACTGTAAAATACCGTTGTACCCATGACCACTGTATAGTCACGGTTCTGAATACTGGTGACAAAGGAGCGGCCCAGGCCAGGTACAGCGAAGATGTGCTCGATAATAAAGCTACCTGTGAGAATTCCCGCAATCAGTGGGCCCATGTAAGTTACCACCGGCAAGATGGCATTACGTATAACGTGTTTGGTAATAATCTTGGATGAAGATAATCCCTTAGCCCTGGCAGTTTTAACATAGTCCTGCTGAAGCACTTCCAGCATCCCTGAGCGCATCAGACGCGCAATAACTGCGGTAGGAAGTGCGGCCAGGGAAAGTACAGGCATGACCATGTGTTTCCATGATCCCCACATGGCCGGCGGCAGTATCTGCCACCTGTAGGCAAAAAGGTACTGAAGAAGGCCGGCAATGACGAAGCTGGGGACAGAAAAACACAGGATAGCCAGAAACATGGTACCGTAGTCCTGGATCTGGTTCTGCTTTAGGGCGGAAATTGTACCTGCACTCAAACCCACAACCAGGGCCAGGAGTATTGCTGTTACACCCAGTTGGGCGGATACAGGAAAGTAATCACTGATAATATCATTGACTGTTTTGTACTGATACTTAAATGATGGCCCTAAATCCCAGCGAGCGGTACGTCCTAGATAATCTACGTACTGTTTCCACAGGGGGTCATCAAGGTGAAATTTTTCATTGATCGCTTGTTCGATTTGGGGTGGCAGTGCTT
>DUMY01000138.1 GCA_012839645.1 Syntrophomonadaceae bacterium | reverse complement strand
CGGTTTTCATTTCTGTGGCACTATTCCTTGGGGTTACCCCCTCTGGGTGTTACCCAGCACCCTGCCCTGTGGAGCCCGGACTTTCCTCACGTACCGCCTTTCGACACATGGTACGCGCGATCACCCGGACTGCTTGCCTTCCTTTATTCAATTCTTTGATGGCTTAACGATTATAACACCATCCCACTGCAGATGCAAATTTGCGCAAGTTAATGTACTCCCAGGGGACAAATACCTGGGGAATAATGGTATCTCTTTTGTCTGATCCCCTAAATGGTCTCCTAAAGGGTAGACTGATCACTGAGTTCTATGGCCTTCTGCACTTCCGCTTCCAGCTCGTCAGGCAGTCCCATGATCTTCACATTCAAAAAGCCCCGTACAATCATAGCTGTGGCTTCATCTTCGGAAAAACCGCGAGCCATAAGGTACTCGATCTCTTCCTCGGCGATTTTTCCTACTGCAGCCTCATGGGATAGGTCTACACCGTCCACCCGCGCTTCCAGTTCAGGAACGGCATAGATAATTCCCTCCGGCGAAAGCATCAAACCCTGGCACTCCAGGTGCCCTTTCGCTCCTACCTGTTCACCCACCAGGTGACCACGGTTAACAATCCGCCCACCCCTGGTCAGAGACCTGGCAATGATTTCAGCCTTACTGTCTTCACCCTGCAGCACCACCCGGGATCCCACATCTAAATTGGAATTGGGATAGCCCACTATGATGGAATGGTACCTTGCCACACTGTTCTTTCCCTTCAAATAGGTTGTGGGATACATCTGTACTGTCCTCACCGGAGTCATACTCACATAGTTGGAAAGGTAGGTACCACCCTCCTCAACAACCGATACAGTGCGTGGCCGCACAACAACTTCTTCACCCCAGTTGTGCACCATTGTAAAGCTGAGCTTGGCGTTTTTCTTGACATAAATCTCTGTGATCCCGATATGCATACCTGAACCTATATGGCGTCCTGTAGTACACCCTGTTATCAGGTGAAGCTCTGCTCCCTCTTCGGCAATAATAATATTGTGCGCACTCTGCAGTAAGTCTTCCTGGGCGATGAACATACATGCCTGGATAGGATAGACAGCTTTTACTCCAGGCAGTGCACGGATAAAGTACCCGCCTTCCCCCTCTAGCCCTGCTTTTGCCGTATACTTATCTGTATCGATCTCTACTAAATTCCAGTAGTAGTCATGCAGCCAATCATACTTTTCCAGAGCATCGGCAGTTCCCATAACTTCCAGACCTTCTTGGAATGCATTGGCATGAACCACAGTATTATCTTCTAAAATAAAACTGCCGATCCTCTCCTTCTCTGTAGAATCCACCCCGGCGATCAGCATATCCTCTTTATCTTCCTCCGGGAGTTCCTCAAGCTTTTCCAGGTAAGGGTGTTCCTTTCCCTCAGCAACAAACTTATCTAAATCTATTTCCTCTCCAAGGGAAGCTTTTTTATTCAATGCCTGCTGAGCTCTGCGGCGTAATTCATCCTGCATTTCACTACCTCCTTATGCTAAACAACGGGTACAGTGAGCATATCCGTATTTATGAATACATCCCAACAGTTCCCGGGGATTAAATCCGGTACATGAAAGTTGACCATCATAAAGCACATGCCCAAGATCTGCGGGAACATAGTCAAGAATATATCCGGTATGGGTAATAATGAGACCTGCTTTGTTACGCTCTTCCCTTATTTCCCGGTGACAGCGCTCATTTCCAGGAAACTCACCCTTCTGCAGCAGTTGATTGACAGCCTGTCCGATTATTGCGATATTTTCCAAATCAACCCCTGATTCGGGTTCATCCAGTAGAACAAAGTTAGGATTCTGTACCAGAAGCTGCAGCATTTCAGAACGCTTAACCTCTCCGCCGGAGAAACCGCAATTGACATCCCGCTCCAGGAAAGATTTCAGGCGCAGTGGTTCAGCCATTTCCTCAACATTATTATCTACCGGACCAGTAGCTTGCAGCAGATCACCCAGTGACACTCCCTTCAGCACAGGAGGGCGTTGAAAAGCAATCCCGATCCCCATTTTAGCCCGTTCAGGGACTGATAAGGAGGTAACATCCTCTCCTTTAAAAAAGATCCTGCCGTTTGTTACCTTAAATCTAGCAAAACCCATGACGGCTCCTAACAGGGTAGACTTGCCTGAGCCATTAGGACCAAAGAGCACATGAGTTTCCCCAGGTTTAATATGGAGGTTTACTCCTTTTAAAATAGGTTTATCTCCTACTGCTACATGAAGATCCTCTACTTTAAGCATCGCTGCCTCCCTCGTTTCTTAATCTAAACTATATACAACATAAAATTCGTTATTATTGCATAAAAACCTTCTCTATGCTAAAAATCCCCTATCTCTATATCGTGGGAATATCTCCAATGAATAAACTGTTAAAGCACAGTTGCAGCACCACGGTAGATTAATCCCCTCATACTGTCCACAGTTATGGTACCACCATCCTTTAATCGTTTTGTTGCCCCATCAACACCTACTACAGCAGGAATGCCTAGATTCAAACCGACAATTGCGGCATGAGAAGTAAGACCGCCTTCTTCAGTAATAATCGCCCCCGCATTCTGGATAGCAGCAACAAAATCTCGATCAGTGCTGGTAGCAACTAGAATATCCCCGGTCTTCACCTTTTCCAATGCCTCTTCCGGGGTTGAACAAATTCGAACCTTGCCGATAACAGCGCGGTTTCCAATCCCAGTTCCGCGCACAAGTACCTCACCGACAATATGTACCTTGATCAGATTGGTAGTACCTGGTACCCCAACGGGAACACCTGCGGTAATCACAAGTAAATCACCGCACTTGACCAATCCTTCAGCCAGACTGGTATCCACTGCTTGTTTTATCATCTCATCTGTGTTATTAATCTCCGCTACACCCAGGGGCTGTACCCCCCAAACAAGGCACAGTTTCCTGAATACTTTTTCATCAGGGCTGACAGCAATAATGGGTGCCCTTGGTCTATATTTGGAGACCATCCTTGCGGTAAAACCTGATTTTGTGGAAGTAATAATTGCCGCTGCCCCTAGATCCTGAGCAATTGTACAAGTGGCATGACTGATGGCATCGGTGGTTGTACGCGGCATTTCCGCTGTCCTTTTTAAAAGCAGGTTCTTGTAATCAAGTGCTTCTTCCGCTCGCTCTGCAATCCGCGCCATCATCTTAACGGCTTCCAGCGGGTATTTACCTGCTGCTGTCTCACCGGAGAGCATTACGGCATCTGTACCATCAAAAATAGCATTGGCAACATCACTTGCCTCTGCTCTGGTGGGACGCGGGTTACGGATCATGGAATCCAGCATCTGGGTGGCAGTAACAACCGGCTTCCCTACGCGATTGCACTTCTCGATAATTGTCTTCTGTATGAGAGGAACCTCCTGAGCCGGTATGACAACACCCATATCACCCCTGGCTACCATGATCCCATTGGAAACCTTGATTATTTCTTCTAGGTTGTTGACTCCTTCCTCATTTTCAATCTTGGAAATGATATGAATGTTCGCCTCTCTGGATTCCAGGATGCGCCTGATAGCCAAAACATCACTTGCCCTCCGGACAAAGGATGCAGCAATCAGGTCAATATCTTGATCGATACCAAAACTGATATCTTTGATGTCTTTTTCAGTTAGTGCAGGCAGATCTAAAGTAACACCTGGGACATTGACATTTTTCTGATTCCCTAGTTCTCCCCCAATAATAACCTTACACTCGATCTCTGTATCAGTTGAAGAAATCACTTCCAGGTGCAGCATTCCATCTGCAATCATAATGGTATCACCTGGGGCTACCGCGCGTGGAAGCTGGCTGTTGTTAATCGAAAAACGATTGGCATCACCTGTAATCTCTTCAGCCGTCACTATAACATGGGAACCTTCTACCAATGTGATACTGTCCCCTTGCATATACCCTGTCCGGATCTCCGGTCCCTTGGTATCCAGCATGATCGCCAGTGCCTGCTGCGTTTCCTCAGCGGCCTGGCGCAGCCTCTTAATTCGCGCTTCATGCTCTTCATGAGTGCCATGAGAAAAATTGAGGCGTGCCACATTCATGCCCGCTTTAATTAACTTTTTCATCATTTCTAAGGAATCACTGGTTGGTCCAATTGTACACACAATCTTCGTTTTTCTCATAAGGGTCCCTCCTTTTGTTAAATGGCGAGAATCGCTGCCAGTTCCCAGATGCTGCGATCTGGTTCTCTTTTTTTACTCAGCACTTCTTCCAGATCAACAGCAACCAGTTCTTTTGCTATAATCCCCACCATCTGTTTACTAACTTCATCCTGCAGAAGGTCAACAGCTTTTGCCCCCATGCGGCTGGCAAGCACTCGATCTATAGCAGTAGGCATACCTCCACGCTGTAAATGTCCAAGAATTGTTATACGTGTCTCTAATCCCGTCCTTCTTCTGATCTCCTCACCGACAGCCATCCCACTGGCGGCACCCTCGGCTACAACAATGATACTGTGGAGCTTACCGCGGTTCATGCCTCTCTGTAATTTGAAGATCACTTCATCCATATTAAGGGACTCTTCAGGAATCAGAATCGATTCTGCACCCCCGGCAAGACCCGCAAAAAGCGCAATGTGCCCAGTTTTACGACCCATTACTTCGATAATAAAAACACGCTCATGGGAAGTGGCTGTATCTCGAATTTTGTTGATGGCATCCACCACATTATTTACTGCTGTATCAAAACCTATGGAAAGCTCGGTACCTGTAAGATCATTATCAATGGTGGCCGGAATCCCAACTACTGTCATTCCGTATTCGGCCAGGGCAAGGGCACCGTGCATTGACCCCTCTCCACCGATGACAACCAAACCATCAATACCTTCATCCTGCAGGTTTCTTAACGCCTCCCTCTGTCCTTCCTCTGTTTTGAACTCCTCACACCGCGCAGTGTGCAGAAAGGTACCCCCGCGGTGAATAATGTCAGCCACGGACCCCAGGGAGAATGGAACAAACTCTTTCTTCAAAAGACCCAAAAACCCCCTCCTAATCCCAACAACCTGCAGGCCGTGATAGATCCCCTTCCGAACTACTGCTCTCACGGCAGCATTCATACCCGGTGCATCGCCACCACTTGTAAGTACACCAATTCGATTTATCCGATGCAAAGAACTCACACCTTTTTACATTATAAACCTATTTTCCCCTTCCACCGCGCACCTATGCCAGTTGCTATAAAAACACCTGCGGTCGTTAATGCCGCAGGTATTATTACAACAGCATGGCATCATTACTATGGTTATAACATGCCCTTGTAGTCTGTTTTTAGCCATATCGCTCAAAGTGGATGCATCTTTTGATCAGAATGTAACCGCACTGGCTAAAATCTCATGTGCTTCCTCCGCTTCTAACTCCGGTACCAAAATTTCTACGGCTCCCCCATTTCTAGAATGCGCGGCACCCATAGGGCGAAGTGTAACCATTAAACCCGGTTCCCCCCTTCCAAAATTCTTGCGGTTAATCAGTTCGACCCACTGTCTAAGGATTCCTTCTTTTCGGCCCCTGCTAAAAATCACTCTACAATAGTATCAATTATACCATGTTTGGTATAAATAACAGCATGGCCGCGTATCTTGATTGCCGATGTATCTTCGGTAAACTGGGCGATCATCACCTCGCCCCGGTCCAACTTTTCAGTATGATGAAACCTGGTGTCCTTCCCACGGGTGAGCCCGATAATTGTTACCCCATTTTCCAGTGCCTTGACCGCTATATATTCAGCCTGCACCTCATTACGAACATCCATACAACACCCCCCCTTCTTCTTTATAACATTGAAAAATACTTGATTGTCCTTAACCTAAAAACTGTTTCCCGTTGTTTAAGATACCATTCCAGGCAAACCAGGCCGCTTAATCCGGTACAAAGTAACTCTTCGGTGTTTAGAGCAATTCACAAAACCGATAATTTCCAACGACCAACGACTAATCACTAATCACTTTTTCCTGTTCTTCATGTAACATTTTAGACAAAAATTTAGAATCCCTGTCCAGGTAATAACAGGACCCTGGCCCACATAACTCCTCAACTAGATAGATAAGCCCTGGTACTTTATCTACTCCAAAGGAGTGATCAGCTTTTATCAATGTCTTCTCTTTAACAAAATATAACAAGACAGGGTTTACTCCCCGGTAATGTCCAAGAAGCATACGCAGCTTTTCCAGAACCTCAGGAGTGACTGCATAAGGATTGATCCTGATATAAAGAAAACATTCGGGTTCCACATACGTCTCCAGGGATTTTACCCGATCTCCGAAAATCCGATAAGAATCATCCTGTATACTTAAACGCCCTTCTACCAGAACAAGAACATCCTCCTGTAGAAAAGAAATCTCAGCTGGATTACTGGGTGGGAAGAAAATAACATCTATACTTCCCCCTTTATCCTCTACTGTAAAGTAGATTACCCCTTTACCCCGCCTAGTAGTACCACGCCTGCATGAAGTAACCATGCCCCCTACCTTGACCCGGTCCCTATCTCGGTATCTACTCAGTTCAGCAATCTTGCTTTTTGTCCTTCGGGCAAGGATATGCTCATATCCATCCAGTGGGTGGCCGCTGACATAAAAACCAAGCACTTCCTTCTCCCGAGCCAACAGTTCCCGTTTAGGATATTCCTCGATTTCTGGAAGGTCGTGGTTGTGCTGAACCTGCGGCTGCGCTTCTTCAAAGATATCAAAAAGTGATACCTGTCCGGTTACCTGTGTTTCTTTATCTTTCTTATCTGCCTGGGCATTTTCTATGCATTCATCGAGCACTGCCATCAATTGAGACCTGAAAGCTCCCAAGGAATCGAAGGCCCCGCATAGGATTAAGCTTTCAATAACCCGTTTATTTACCTGACGCAGGTCCACTCGCTGGCAAAAATCATCTAATGAAAGGAAGCTCCCCCCCTGTTCTCTAGCAGTTATAATCGCCTGAACAGCCCCCTCACCCACATTCTTAACTGCAGCCAGCCCGAACCTGATGTCTGTCTCTTCTATAACTGTAAAATTCTCCAGAGACTCGTTCACATCAGGAGGCAGAATCTTGATCTTCAATCTGCGGCACTCTTGGGTATAGTAAGAAACCTTGTCCGAATTATTCATAAAGCTCGTCAGCATAGCCGCCATATAGGCTACCGGATAGTGAGCCTTTAAATAGGCTGTCTGGTAAGCAATAAAGGCATAAGCCGCAGAGTGGCTTTTATTGAAGCCATAACCGGCAAAGTGTTCCATCAGCTCAAAGATCTCCGCTGCCTTGCGGGAATCCACACGGTGTTCTCGAGCACCGCTAAGGAAATCCTCTTTCATAGCTGACAGCACTTCTGGTTTTTTCTTCCCCATAGCTCTGCGCAGTAAATCTGCCTCAGCCATAGAAAACCCCGCCAAGGTAGAAGAAATCTGCATCACCTGTTCCTGATAAAGGATTACTCCATATGTTTCTTTTAAAATAGGTTCTAAGGCAGGGTGAGGATACTCCACTTTGGTTTGCCCGTTTTTTCTGCTGATAAAGTCATCTACCATTCCACTCCCCAGAGGCCCAGGGCGATAAAGTGCAACTAAAGCGATCAGATCTTCAAATCTCTGCGGTTTCATATTTTTTAATATATGTCGCATTCCTGCACTTTCCAGCTGGAACACACCACTTGTTTCCCCGGATGCCAATAGCTCATAGGTTTTTTTGTCATCCAGGGGAAAACAATCCGGATCAAGCTTTTCCTGATACTGGGACTCGATGGTCTGCAAGGCATCCCCAATCACAGTAAGTGTGCGCAGCCCCAGAAAATCCATTTTTAATAGGCCGATTTCCTCTACGGTTTCTTTAGGAAACTGGGTGATCAAGGCACCCCCATTTTTCTGGAGGGGAACAAAATTAACCAGCGGTTCACCGGAGATCACTATCCCAGCAGCATGTGTCGAGGCATGCCGTGGCAGCCCTTCAATACCCCGGGCGAAGTCCAGCAGCTGCTTTACTTCTGGATCATTATCATAAAGCTGCTTGAGTTCCGGAGTCTGGATGGCTTTTTCCAATGTGACCCCCAGTTCTTCGGGAACGAGTTTGGCAATACGATCCACCTCTGACAAGGGAAGGTTTAAGACCCGCCCCACATCCCTTATAGCCCCACGAGCCATCATGGTTCCAAAGGTAATGATCTGAGCCACATGGTCATCCCCGTATTTGGAGACCACATAATCTATCACTTCCTCCCGGCGCTCATAACAGAAGTCGATATCAATATCCGGCATACTAACGCGATCCGGATTGAGAAAACGCTCAAAAAGAAGTCCATATTTTAAAGGGTCAATATTGGTAATCTCCAGCGAATATGCAACAAGTGACCCCGCGGCTGAACCACGGCCGGGTCCCACAGGAACCCCCCGCTTACGTGCCCAATTGACAAAATCATGGACGATCAGGAAGTAGCCGGAAAACCCCATTTGCTCAATGACACGCAGTTCAAAAGCCAGCCGCTCCTCAGCCTCTTTAGGCACTCCATCGGGATACCGCCTGGAGAGTCCTTCCTCGCAGAGCTTATATAAATAAGAGTCCAAATCATAATCAGCAGGCACCTGAAATTCCGGAAGGTGCATTTGGCTGAAATCAAACTCCACCTGGCAGCGTTCAGCAATCTCCCTGGTTCTCCTTAGGGCATCATGGTCATTGGGGAACAGAGAGGCCATCTCCTGTGGGGACTTAAGATAATACTCCTGCCCGTTAAATCGCAGGCGGTTTTCGTCCTGTAATGTTTTTCCTGTCTGGATGCAGAGCAGGATGTCATGGATACGGGCATCCTCCCGCCGCAGATAGTGGGCATCATTAGTAACAACCAACGGTATTCCTGTCTCCTGTGAGAGCTTTCTCAGAGCCTCGTTGACCACCCGCTGTTCAGGCAGATGATGATCCATCATCTCCAGAAAAAAATTATCCTTGCCAAAAATCTCCTGGTGTTCACACGCGGCTTCCTTGGCTTTTTCATATTCCCCATTAAGTATCAGTTTGGGGATTTCTCCCCCCATACAGGCGCTCAAAGCAATAATCCCTTTGTTATGCTGTGTTAATAGTTCTCTATCAGCTCTGGGTTTGTAGTAGAAACCCTCTAGATAGGCTTTAGATACAATAGAGAGCAAATTCTTAAAGCCCACATTGATGATTCCTTCTATCACCTGGTG
>DUMY01000291.1 GCA_012839645.1 Syntrophomonadaceae bacterium | reverse complement strand
TGGCTGTACCCTGCCCGGTAGGCATCACCCAGCCAAACCATCCTGGTGCCACCTGATTACCGAGAAAGATATCAACAATCTGCCCTTCACTGCTTGGCAGCTCTACTTCTGCTGCATAAAGAGGCACCTTTTCTCCTTTAGGTAAAACCCCAAGCTTTCTGGCCACTAAAGACCTGTATCCATCCGCCCCTACAACCAAACGGCAGGTAAACTCCTTTATTTTATCCTGGCTGTCCCGGCAGCCGCGCTGTCGCAACTTGACCCGCACACCACCGGGAACAAAATTAATATCAACTGCCCGCATACTGCATCTGATTTCTGCACCGGCTGCTGCTGCCTGTGCAGCTAAATCCCTGTCAAAAGCCACACGGTCGACAGCCAGGGCATAAACCCTGCTGCCGGACAGATTCAGAACCTCACCCCCGGGAGCATGTACCCGGGCACCGGTTAACTTGTGCCGGATTACCCCTGGTGAAACCCCGGAAAGCTGCAATGTCCTGGAACTGATGAGGCCGGCACAGCGCAGGGGATTACCAACTTGGGGATGTTCTTCTGCCACCAGCACCCTATAACCTGCAGCAGCTATATCCCTTGCTGTAGCGCAGCCTATAGGCCCACCGCCAATTACAATGACATCATAATCCATCTAATAAAAATGCCCCCTTAGCCATCACGTTTTACATTTTATAAATTGTATCATAAAAAAACCACCGTAGTTTTATACGGTGGCAAATGCCGCTTACTATCAAAATCGCAGCATAGATACCCGCCGGAAACCGGCGGATTATTGGAGCATCCACCAAGATTCTCACCATACTGCTTTACAGAAGTACCCCAAGAACCTTGACAATCACGATGGCCCCGAAAACAAATAAAAGTGGGACAATAGCTACATTAAGGACTCGATCAATAGCTCGGGACAAAGTAACCGTTCCAGCATTGCCAGAGGATTCGACCCCGGCTCCAGCTAGTTCCTTGCATACCAACAAGGCGATAAGAACCAGTGTTGCCAGAAGGCCCAACCCGGCTGCTAGAGTGGTGCTTGCCGCTGTTGTGACGGTTGTAGTTGTTGTGGTAGTAACGGTGGCAATCATCGTCTATGGCCTCCTTTTTTGTATTTTTGTGTTATTTATATATAGTTCGCCATAAAATCGGAAAATCCTTCTCGTAATGGTAGGAATTATTAGTTATTTTAATAGGACATATAGGGCACCCTATTGGGTCATCCCAACAAGAGGGGGCCAAAAATGAAGAGATTAATATTTGTCAATCCATGAGCAAGAGTAACACCGTAAAGGGATTCGGTACGGTGCACAATCGATGAAAAGAGCAGTGCAATCCCAAAAACGAAGACAACGTCTAGGACTGAAAGATGGGTGATATGAAGCACAGCAAATACCAGGGATACATATATGACAGAAATCCTTTCCCCAAGAAAATCATCTGTGGCTCGCTTCATTACCCCACGAAAGGTTAATTCCTCGGTGAAACCTGTAAAAATAATGAGGATGATAGATGCAGTCAATACTGCTCCCGGAGTAAGCTGCGAAACAATGGGATCCGGGCGCAGAATAGAGTACTCCATAAATCCCAATGGAATCCCCAACAGAACAATAGCAAGCTGCGCTTTCCAGTTTTGCCCCGGCTTTTTAGGATTCCCTCTGGCAAGGTAGATGTCACTCCTGCGAAAACCTGCCATTTTGGCAGCCATAAAGATGGCAGCCAGAAGAGGAATACCGGGAATCAGATAAAAATACTGCGGAGCTACACCCTTGAGCGGTATAGAAAGGCTCAGGATCCGGATCAACGGGGCCAGGGAAAGACCGATATAGAAGCGATAACCATAAAAAGCTGTTTTGCCACCAACACTAGCCTGATCTTTTAGATCCGGTTCTAGCTGAGCAGGCATCCCAACCTCCGCGGAACTCCCTGCAGAACGCTTCAGCTCCCACCGGTACCGGGAGATAATAGCCATAATCAGGATAGCTATAAGTAACGTAACATGCAGTGCCATCCCCACACTGATACTCCAGTAACCAACCGCCAATTCTGCTGCAGCTATAGCAAAGAGAAAAATCCAGGGAATAATGAATCCATATCTCTGCAGCACACTTAAGCTATCTTTATTTTCAGCACTCTCTATATCCTGCTCCCTATTTTCCGAGGGTAAGATAAGATCTTGGTTCTGATAATCATCATAGGTTTTCGACATTTTTAACACCCTCACCCACCTGCTTTTTCCTGCACATCCACCCAGAGGTGCAGGCTCCGGTAAGGCTCCTCATCCCCCTCCCGGTACAACAAAAATTCCACCTTCAATTTCTCCCGTGCCCTGGGATAGGAAAAAGTCATTGTGCTTTCCCACTTCTTCTCATGTTCTAGATTTATAGGTCCCTCCCGGGGCAGCACTACATCATCCATCTTGACTTCAATAAAGTATTTTTGCTGCTGGTATTCGTGGTTGACCACACCGACAATAACCTCACCTTTTTCCCCTTCTTCTAACTCCTGGGGATATCCCTCAGCTTTGCCATCCATCCCCAGGATATAAAACTCTGTAAACTTTTCGCCCACCTTAGGCATGGCAACTACATAGCAGATGCTCCCTACAGCAAAAAGAATAGCTGCTATGAGAGCTA
>DUMY01000137.1 GCA_012839645.1 Syntrophomonadaceae bacterium | reverse complement strand
CCACCAAAAAGGACTATCCGAAGTTCAGTTCTCCTTGCATATCTTCAAACTGAAATCTGCGCTCTAATTCTGCCATCGTCCAACCCGCTTGTATTCTGCAAACCTTCTGCTTGTTGCGTTCTTCTCGGCTTGCTCGCCATACCACATTAACTTAGCGTATTCATCAGGGTATCGCTTTCGCATTAGGCGCAGTTCCTTTGTCATTGGGAATCCATAAATCTGCCCGATATTATTGCCTTTTTTCTTTTTGGCAAAAAACAAATCATCCCACGTTTTCTTAGGCCTTAACCGCGTAATCTTGCGTCCTATCACACCTTCAATGCGTTCGATATAGTCATATAACTCCTGAAACTCCATACCCGTATCAGCGAAGATAATATCGTCAACGGACATACCTTTTTCAAGCATCATTAACAACATCAATGTACTGTCTTTCCCTCCCGAAAAGGAAACTATGTGTTTCACTCACATTCACCCTTTCAATGCGTTCACCCTCAGTAAAACCAATGCCCGGGACAGGCGGCAGGGTAAACCGCTTTTCGCTTCGTCAAGCTATTTCCGGGCATAAAAAAGAACCTCTTGCGAAGTCCTTTTGTTATTAAGTTATTCTCTTTCCTTGTAGGTAATGTCCTTTGCGGGTGTATATTCACAATCCTTGGTAAAACGGATATGCTCACTTATGTCCTTAATCTTATTGCCACGGAAAAGAATATTACTGTTGAGGATATAATGGTTAGGAAACCCAGGACCACCGGTGCTTACCTTCGCCAACAAGCCCTTGCTATGAAGCCTGTCTACATACTGGCTTAAATCGCTACGGCTAGTTTTTAACAGCTTTGCCAACTCTGAAAGATTCAGATTTTCCCCAGTTTTGGGATGAACTAAATAATTGCTCTCCCAATTTATAAAGCGCATCAATGACATTAAAACACCAATCTCTTGAAAAGAAAGCTGTTTCTTGTCTATAATATCAGACCAATTATCATAATAAACTTTGTAGAAACCAACAACCTTACTATTGGTTCCATCTTTAACAAACTTTTGTTTCTCTGTTGGTGATTGCCTTGAATGAGTTTCCCACCATTCATGCATTATCTCCCCTGTATCTAAATCAACTATTTCATGTTTCCACTTAGAGCCAACCTTTGCAACATACTCCCTTATTCTGCGTTCCGCATGGCTTTTTCTTGCAATCACAACCACCTTCCCTCTAGGGGGTGTATGGAAATCCATACAACTTTAGGCGGAAATCCATACAACCCCTATTGCTGATAAACATATGCCAACTCTATGTTTCAAGCACATCGCAAAAAGCTGACTTTATATATCTTAGTCAACTTTCGTCCAAACCCGAATCACTGGACCGTCTCTGAAAACTTTGTGTTCCAAAACTAACCGATAACCCTCTCGCATTAAATCACTCTCCTGAAATAAAAAAACCCGGTCGTGAAACCAGGCTGAAAATTCTTTACTTCTCTCACATTTTAATTATAACTTAGTTCTACATACAAAATGTGTGCGGAAAACACCACAAAAACACCACAAATTTGAACAGATTATGTTTTTAAGGAATGTAAAAAGGAAAAGTCCATGTGTGAGATGAATTTTTGTGGGGGGAGACTCTCCCGGCTCGACAATCTCATCCCCCCCCAGGGGCTGGCTCGAATCGTAGGCCAGTGGTGCAGGGGGACCGAACCGACAAGGAAAGGGCTATCTCTGCCCGGCGTCCGGTCCTGCCGATGGCCGCTGGCAGGGGGTGAAACGTATATACTATCTAAAATGTAGAAAAAGAATAGTAAATAGGCACACTCAAGCGTGCTGGCTGCGTCCTCGGTCAGAAATGGTAAAAAGCGACCTACCAGGTCACCCTTTTGGTAAAATCCGGCTGGCTTG
>DUMY01000273.1 GCA_012839645.1 Syntrophomonadaceae bacterium | reverse complement strand
TCACAGGGCTACAGCAGCAGGGGTTGAAGCCGTACCGAATCCCTTCCAAAAAGAAGAACACCATTCGTATTACCGGATGTCTTTTACTCTGGATCTATGCCGTCTTGGATATCAGGATATCCATCTAAATAAGCTGCCCGACGAGCTGACAGAATGGATAAAAGCATTACCCGAAGCAGGTCCGAATGACCTGAACGGCATCGATTCCTTTTATAAAGGGGAAATAGAAGACGCATCCTGGTACCGCATTGATAAAGACACAGTAACACAAGGGGTGGTGGGGATAGTTGAAGACGGAAATAAGGGTAGAGTGACCTTTGTCGTTAGCCCTGAACAACGCAAAGCTAGAGTTCAACAGCTGCTGGAAGTTATGACGAACGGACTGATAATTCACTCAAGTACTGAAAACTATGGAGCTGTTCCTGTATTCTTTGTGTTGGGTGCACTTAAAGTGCCTGTACCGCTATTCAATAGTTATGTCGCACTTAAAAACGGGGCCGTTGATGCAAATGTTCTAAATAATGCCATTGAAAATGACTATGTGGAAAAAGCTTGGTTTTATGAAGGTGCTTTATCATTGGATGCTGGAGTTGCACATAAAGCTGAGAAATGGCAAGTTGTAGACGATGTTCTGAAAACCATTGAATAACGGTGGTGATAAAGGTGTCTGTTGATGTGTTGAAACTCGAGATTTCTATGCCTAACGCGCATTTTCGCATTATACACAGCAGTGAACCGCAAAAGACATATCCGGTGCCCCCGTATTCAACTGTGATTGGATTTTTAGCTAATGTTCTAGGGGACAAAGAGCAAATCGAGGTAATGTTGGAGGGTGACTTGGTTTTAGGGATACTGTCCCAACATGATTACATTACCCGTGAATATACCTGGTTACGCAACTTGCTTCCCAGTGCTCACACAAACAGGTATGGTTCATCGAATAATCGGACCTGGCAGGAGGTATCTGAACACATCGGAGGCCAAAGCCCGGTTAGCATAGAGGTGCTAAATGATGTTCATTTAGTATTGTATATTTACCATTCGGATTATGCTCTGCTTAAGATGCTTCAGCAAAATATTACTGCTCCTGAGAGTTGGTACAGCCATCTTCATTTGGGACGAGCGGAAGATTGGGTCATTGTAAATTCGGCTTCGATGGTTTCGTTAATCGTTTCCAATAACCCCGCTGATTTGCGTAACTCAAACCAATATTTCCAATGGATGCCGGAACCAGCCTCGGCTTTTGGAATAGGCAGTTATATAAACGAAAAGCATTATGGAGAACTCTACCAGAAGATTCAGGGTCCTGCCACGCTTGTTACTTCGAAATACGAACTTATCAGGGTCCCTTACCAGGGGAAAGAAGGCGGAATAATCCGCAATTTTCGGCATGTGCCTACCCGGTTATTCTGCTCATCGATCCCATTTTTAAGCGATTTTACATTGCCGGCTGTTTTTGCAGATTCAGAATTAAATGTACCGATTTATATGGCTAATATTGCACGTAATAACTGTTCGGGAAGGGGGGGCTAACCGTGCAAAATGATTTTTGGGGCAAAAGCAATGGGACCTCTCTGGTTAAACATACGAATGATGTGCTACAAGCAGTGGATATACTGCATAAAAAGAAATTGGGGAACATTCAGGATGAATGGTGGCTAGCATTACGATATGCTGCGCTGCTGCATGACTTAGGAAAAATCGATCCTGATTTTCAGGGAATGTTAAAAAAAACTATAACCGATTCATCTAGAGGGCCTGAACAAGAGAAGGGAAAG
>DUMY01000136.1 GCA_012839645.1 Syntrophomonadaceae bacterium | reverse complement strand
TTTTCTGAAAAGCATGTCGATAAAAGGGAACTTCCTGATAAACCCTCTTTACTGTTGCACACAGGAGTTCCTCCTGAAGGGACTGTAGTCGTTCAAGCGACATACACTCACATTCTTCGTTCCAATAGAAGGTCAAAAAAATTCCTCCTCAGCCCAAACTTATTACTGCAGATCTTAAAGGATCAGCAAAAGGCTGTCAAGCAAAACAAAACCCCACAGATGCCGTGGACCCGGTGTTTGAACCTGGCTCAGCACGGCGGTGCCCTCCTGACTGCTTTATGTTTCCTCAAAGGTGAGGCATACACGCCACAGCCAGAGCCCAGGCTCCAAAAGTTTTGGTGTTGGCTCAAAACTCCCAGGGTTTCACGTACATTGTAGGGTTTTTTCTTGCTGCGACTAAATCATATCACACCAAGAGTCCTTTTTCAATATGCCATTTACTGTTAATATATAGTATTAATCTTGTTTAATTTTCTCAGGCAAACACTTAATATGCAAATCCCGCAGCTGTTTTGGTATAACAGGAGCAGGCGCATTGGTAAGCAGGCAGGTAGCCCTCTGGGTTTTGGGAAAGGCAATCACATCACGGATTGTTTCTAGATCCAGCATCAGCATCAACAACCTGTCGAATCCGAAGGCGATGCCACCATGAGGAGGTGCTCCATAATCAAGCGCTTCCAAGAAAAAGCCGAACTTTTCTTGGGCGTCCTGTGGCTCTAACCCAATCACACCAAAGATGCGTTCCTGTAGATCCCGTCTATGGATCCTGATGCTCCCTCCACCAAGTTCTACTCCGTTGAGAACAACGTCATAAGCTCTTGCCCTCACCTTTTCGGGGTGTTTCTCCAACAGAGGCAGATCCTCATCCATTGGGGAAGTAAAGGGGTGATGTACTGCTTCCAACCTCTGCTCATCCTCATCATATTCCAGGAGTGGGAAATCTGTTATCCAGACAAAACAATATGCATTATTATCTATTAAATCGAGCCTCCTGGCTAATTCCAACCGCAGCTTCCCTAGAACCTCCTCTGCTACCTCCCGCTGGTCAGCAACAAACAGCAGGAGATCCCCTGTCTGTCCTCCCATTTTCGTAATTAAGGCATCCATTTCTTCAGGCTCCATGAGTTTGACAAGAGGCGACCTGACCCCTTTCTCCTGGAGGATAAACCAGGCAAGCCCACGGGCACCCCACTCAACCACCATAGCGGTCAATTCGTCCAGGACTTTTCTGCTGAATCCAGCACCTTCCGGAACCCGAATGCCCTTGACGATCCCACCGCTTTTTATAGCTCCAGAAAAAACCCGGCAGTTGCTGTCTGCCAAAAGCAATGATACATCCACCATCTCCAGCCCGAAGCGCAGATCAGGTCTGTCGCTCCCATATGTCCCCATCGCCTCCTGATAAGTAAGGCGTGGGAAGGGTAGAGTCAACTCCACATCTAAAAGTTCCTTAAAAAGAACAGCAAGCAACTCTTCTGTTAACTGCTGAATATCCTGTTCATCCACAAAAGACATTTCCATGTCAAGTTGGGTAAATTCCGGCTGCCTGTCCGCTCTTAAATCTTCATCTCGAAAACACCTGGCAAACTGGAAATAACGTTCAAAACCGGCAATCATCAGGATTTGCTTGAAAAGCTGCGGTGACTGCGGTAGTGCAAAAAACTCACCTGGGTGCACACGACTGGGAACCAGGTAATCCCTGGCACCCTCCGGAGTGCTGCGTGTTAACATGGGGGTTTCCATATCCAGAAAACCCCTCTTTGATAAAAAATCACGTATAATAGCAGTTGCCCTATGCCTCATAATAAAAATGTGCCAGCTCTCCTGACGCCGAAGATCAAGATAGCGGTAGCGCAGGCGCAAGGCTTCATCAACACCCGCAGCATCCTCGGGGTAAAAAGGGAGTGCTCTGGCTGTATTGAGTATTTCAAGTTCAGTTGTAGCCACTTCCACTTCCCCGGTAGCCATCTGGGGATTCTCCGTTCCCGGTGGACGGCGACGCACCTGACCACGCACAGCAAGTACATATTCCGCCCGCACGGAGTTTGCCCTTTCGAAGGAGAGACCACCGGTATCCGGGCTTAAAACAACCTGGACAACACCACTACGGTCTCGCAAATCTAGGAAAATAACACCCCCGTGGTCACGCCGTTTTTGAACCCAGCCCATTAAAACTACATTCTGCTCAGTATTCTTTATGGATAGTTCCCCACATCTGTGGGTTCTCTTTAATTTTCCGATGCTTTCCACATTCCTGCCTCCCTGGTTTGCACAATAGCTTTAAGGTATTCTAATAGCCTCTCTCGGGATATTTCAAACTGTTCCCCTTTCTTCATATTCCTTAGTAATACTGTTCCCCTTTCCAGCTCATCGGTACCAAGAATAATAACATAACTTGCACCTATCCTGCCGGCCTGTTTCATTTGAGACTTCAAACTCCGTCCCAACAGATCTTTTTCTGCAGGGTAATCGCATCTCCTTAACTCCAAAAGCAAACGCACAGCTTCTCGATGCAGATTCCCTGAAGGGTCCTCCCCGGCAGTAGCTATATAGATGCTTTCTCTCTTCTCTAAAGGAAGTTCCACACCCTGGCTCTCCAAAGCCAGAAGTACACGCTCCAAACCTAAAGCTACCCCCATCCCGGGTATTGCCGGTCCTCCGCAGATTTCCACCAGGTTGCTGTAACGGCCACCTCCGGCAAGAGAGTCCTGGTCATTACCTGCCGGTAATATTTCAAAAACCGTCTGCGTATAGTAGTCGAGACCGCGTACAAGATGTTCAGCAACCTCAAAGGGGATTGCTGTTAATTCTAAATAGCCCAATACCTGCTGCAAATGCTCACGACATCCCTTACACAGGTACGCATGAATGCCGGGTGCACCATCCAGCAGTTCCTGACAACTCTGCTCTTTGCAGTCGAGGATGCGTAAGGGATTACGATCCAATCTGTCCCGGCAGTTTTCGCAGAGCGCATCCTGGAACATTTTCATAAAATCTTTCAATGCTTTACTATAAAGAGCCCTACACTCAGGACAGCCCACACTATTGACAAGAACACGCAAATCCAACAATCCAAGCCTCTGCAAAAAATCATAAGTATAAGAGATTACCTCGGTATCCAGTGCCGGGTCATGGCTCCCAAAGGCCTCAATACCTAACTGGTGGAACTGACGCATACGTCCTGCCTGGGGGCGGTCATAACGGAACATAGGACCCAAATAATAAACTTTCACCGGTTGGGGCTTATTGTTCAGATGGTTCTCTAGATACGCTCTTACAACCCCTGCGGTTCCCTCAGGACGCAGAGTGATACTCCTATCACCACGGTCCTCAAAAGTGTACATTTCCTTTTGCACAACATCAGTAGTATCACCGATCCCCCGCTGGAACAGCTCTGTATGCTCAAAAATCGGCGTCCTGATCTCCTGATAACCATAAATTTCGCTGACATTTCTGGCAACCTTCTCTACATAATGCCACTTTTCAATTTCCCCTGGTAGTAAATCCCTCGTTCCCCGGGGTGCCTTAATCACCGATACCAACTCCTTTGAGCATGACAAAGGGACAGTCCTTTTGTCACACTTTTGTCATCTTTAAAAGTAGATGTCTTAGTCCAGTTTTCTAGAAACTCGCCTCACTCCGGTTGGTCGACATTCCCTGGCTTTGACATAAGGGGCATAACGGAGCCCTTTTGTCAACAATAGCTTTCCCCAGTCATGCTGCTCCACCTTTATCCCTTAATTATCCAATTCAAAGACCAGGCGATCCGTTCCCCTGATCTGCTCTGATTTGCTTAGAAAAATGGATTGTGAACACGCTCGCGACCAACAGTGGTGTTGGGGCCATGGCCTGGATAAACAATAAAGTCATCACCACAGGGAAGAATTTTGTTCTTTACCGAGGCCACGAGTTCTTGGTATGACCCTCCCGGAAAATCTGTTCTCCCTATCGAATCCGCAAACAGTGTATCACCCGAAAAAATCATACCATCTCCCTTTAAGGAAATACTGCCTTTAGTGTGCCCGGGTGTATGCAAAACGGAGAAGACCTGTTCGCCCACTGTAAGCTCGTCTCCTTCACGAATGATCAGATCCGCGGGCGGACTGCAGTGCTTTCGCCCCATATAAAGTGAAAGGTTCATTTCGGGGTCAGATAGCAGGGGTTCATCCTCAACATGGATAACCAGTTTTGCATCCGTACCCTCCTTGACAACAGAATTGGCAGCAATGTGATCCATGTGCCCGTGAGTATTAACAATGTATTTCACCTGCAGGTCTTCTTTTGCCACTTCATCTAAAATCCGCTTCCCTTCTCCACCCGGGTCGATCACCATCGCCTCTTTTGTTTCCTCACACCAAACTAGGTAGCAATTTGAGGCAATAACCCCCACTGTCAGGCATTTGACCTTCATTATAATTAGCCTCCTTAACATCCCGCAGGGAAACCCCGCCAGCAGTATACCAGCAGCCCAAAGACCTTCCCGTAAAGGATAGTTTTTTCAAAATTCTTTTTTGCTGTCTAGCAAAATCGTAACTGGCCCATCATTAACAATCCCTACCTTCATCATCGTCTGGAATTCGCCGGTTACCAGTCGGAGGCCACTCTCCCTTAAGAAATCCAGCAGCTTCTCAAATAAAGAAAGGGCATCCTCCGGTGCTGCCGCATCTGAAAAACTGGGACGCCTTCCCTTTCGGCAGTCACCATAAAGGGTAAACTGGGAAACCACCAGCAGTTCTCCTCCCAAATCAGTGATGGAATAATTAAACTTCCCTTCTTGATCAGGGAAGATCCTCAAGTTCAAAATCTTATCTGAAATATAGCGTGCATCACTGTCATCATCATCTTTTCCAACCCCTATCAAAACAACAAGCCCAGCTTCGATGGGGCGCATCTCCTGCTCCTCCACCTGTACCCAGCCGCGGCTCACTCTCTGGACCACAGCCCGCACATCTATCACCTCTTAGTTGGGTCTCTTAGTTGGGTACCACTCTATGTACTTCCAACACATCACTAACATGATTGACCTTCTGCATTATCTGATAAAGGTGCTCAATATCCCGGATCTCCAGCTTAAGATTTATCTTGGCCATTCTGTTCTTCATCGCCCTAGCATTGACAGCATTGATAATCGTACTGGTATCTGTAATTGTCGTCATAATATCTGTAGTCAGGTGCGGGCGGTCGAAGGCCTTGACTTCGATTTCCACCTGATAGGTTGCCATAACCTCTTCATCCCAACTCACTTCAATGATACGCTCTATTTCCCCCCGAAGATGATGGGTGATATTAGGGCAGTCCGCTCTATGGACGGAAACCCCTCTTCCCCGTGTAATATAACCGATAATCTGGTCCCCAGGTAAGGGGTTGCAGCAGTGAGAGAGGTGAACTGCCAGATCCTTTACACCTTTGACACGAACTCCAGCAGTAACTGGCTCCTTCTTTTCAGGTATCTTTGAAAGCAGTTGGGCTTCCCCATCTAGGGTAAGAGGTTCTGGTTCCTCCTTTTTCTGTAATTCACTGCGGACCTTACTAATCACAGACATAGGAGAGAGGTTGCCGCTGCCGATGCCGGCATACATATCATCCTCTTTATGAAAACCAAGCCTCTGGCATAGTTCATCCTTTCCTTCCATCTTATAAAAGTTGGCAGGGTCAAATCCCTGTCTGCGCAGTTCTTTTTCCAACACCTCTCTGCCCCTCAGGATGTTATCCACCTTTTGTTCCTTCTTAAACCACTGCTTAATTCGGTTTCTCGCTTGGGATGTCTTAACAATAGAGAGCCAATCACGGCTTGGTCCACCGCTCTGCTTAGAAGTTAGAATTTCTACAATATCTCCGTTTTTAAGCTGGTAGTCTAAAGGTACAATTCTCCCATTGATCTTCGCCCCAATACAGCGGTTGCCCACCTCCGTATGAATGCGGTAAGCAAAATCAACGGGTATTGAACCAGAGGTTAACTCCAAGACATCCCCTCTCGGGGTAAAGACAAAAACAACATCTGAAAAGAGGTCTATTTTGAGGGATTCCATAAACTCCCTGGCATCCCGCAGTTCGTGATTCCAGTCTAGGATCTGACGCAGCCAGGAAAGTTTCTTCTCAAACTCTTCATCAGTGGGACGCCCTCCTTCTTTGTATCTCCAGTGGGCGGCAATTCCATATTCAGCAGTCCTATGCATATCAAATGTGCGGATCTGCAGTTCAAAAGGTTCTCCCAGCGGTCCGATCAGTGTGGTATGCAGCGACTGATACATGTTCTGTTTAGGCATTGCAATATAATCCTTAAAGCGCCCTGGTATGGGTTTCCACATGGTATGGACTATCCCCAGGGTAGCGTAACACTCCTTGACAGTATTGACAATTGCTCTTACTGCAATCAGATCATAGATTTCCGAGAGATCCTTCTCCTGTTCTATGGTTTTGCGATAAATGCTGTAGAAATTTTTTGGCCGACCTGAGATTTCTGCCGGAATTCCCGCCTCATCAAGCTTTTCCCTGAGTTTGGAGATCACAAGATTTATATAGTCCTCCCGTTCACGGCGCTTTTTGGCGATCCTTTCTACCAGATCATAATATTTTTCAGGCTCTAAATGGCGAAACGACAGGTCTTCGATCTCCCATTTAATCTTATAAATACCCAAGCGATGCGCCACAGGAGCAAAAATCTCCAGGGTCTCCCGGGCTATTTCCCGCTGTTTATCAGGTGGATGATGGTCAAGGGTACGCATATTGTGCAGTCTGTCCGCCAGCTTAATTAGGATCACACGGATATCCTGAGCCATGGCTAGAAACATACGGCGCAGGTTCTCCGCATGGCGGTCCTCCTTAGACTTATATTCTATTTTACCCAATTTCGTCACCCCAGCTACCAGGAAACGCATCTTAGGACCGAACTCTTCCTCAATTTGATCAAATGATACATTGGTGTCCTCTACCACATCATGGAGCAAACCAGCAGCAATAGATAGGATATCCAACTGAAGGTCCGCCAGAATATAAGCCACTTCCAAAGGGTGTTGTATATAAGCCTCACCGGAATTGCGAAACTGACCAGCATGTGCCTTTTCTGCATAAAAATAGGCGCGCTCGACCAGGTCTCTGTCAAAGTTCGGATAGTAGCTCTCAATTTTTTTCAGTAGCTGCGCGAGGCTCATCTTTTCCCTCCCCTCTAAAGATATCGTACGGTCAAGGAGCTATTGCTGTCAAGTGGACGGCTTCTTCCGGTTCATAGATTTAGAGAGGCGCGAGGTCCCTGAAGCATTCTTTCTCGAATAGTATCCTAATAAAAAACCGATGACAATACCACAAAGAACTGTGCCGAAGATCACCAACACCAATGGTATCTCCGGCACACCCCAAAAGAAAAACTTTATAGCTACCGGTCCCGCATTCTGCACCGCAAAAATTGCGATCAGAATGGCAAAAATTAATATTCCCATGATATAGAGCAACGGCATCCCAACACCTCCCATATAAATGTCACACATTTATCCCAGATTATTCGATTCAGAGGTGTCAATTCCCTTCTCTTTTGCGTTTTTCTCGGAAAATTCGCACTGACCGCGCTCTCTACACTGCAAGCAGTCTTCCCCTATTCGGCACGGTTCCACATGGATGAGAACC
The DNA here is from genome assembly GCA_012839645.1 of Syntrophomonadaceae bacterium. Classification (GTDB taxonomy): domain Bacteria; phylum Bacillota; class DSM-12270; order Thermacetogeniales; family Thermacetogeniaceae; genus Syntrophaceticus. Next base: position 2,295 of record DUMY01000136.1, on the reverse strand, counting down.
TGAGCTCCAGGGTATTGATCCTTCATCTCTCGCTCTATATCATCACAGACATCATGAGAAACAGAAATATTTTGATGCTGCGGTACCACCAGGTGCAGGTCAATAAACCGCTGAGGCCCTGCTTTTCGGGTTCTCATCTTGTGAAAACTAACGAAATGAGAACCAAAGGAAAGAATAATTTCCTTAATATGCTCCTCTTCTTCTGCAGGCAAACTAGTATCCAGCAGCGGAAAAAAAGCTTTAGCCGTTAAATCATAGGCGGCCTTGATAATCAGTAAGGCAACACCGATAGCTATCAAAGGGTCAAATATGTGTATACCTGTAACCCACAGCAGCAGCAGTCCCCCTGCCACCCCCAGGGATGTATAAACATCAGTTCTCAAGTGTAGTCCATCGGCCTCTAAAGCTACCGAATCTGTCTCCTGGGCGGTTTTCATCAACAGAGAGGAAACAACCCAGTTCACAACAGCGGAAAAACCCATGACTATGAGCCCCCACATAGGCGCCTCCACCCGCGCACCGGTAACCAGTTTAATCGCAGCTTCCCTGATGATCCAGATGGACGCCACAAATATCAGGATAGCTTCGATCACTCCGGATACATTTTCGATCTTTCCATGCCCATACTGGTGTTCAGCGTCCGGGGGTTTGCCGCTCCTTTTCACTGCAAACAGAGCAATCATGGCTGCTGCCAGGTCAAGTCCGGAGTGGATAGCTTCGGAAAGGACACTGACAGAATTAATATAGAGCCCTACAATTAACTTAAAAATCACGAGTGCGGTATTGGAAAGGACGGACAGCCTAGCTACTCCTACCTTATTCATTTTAACACCTCCCCCTTATAATCTGATATTCTGATAAATTATATAAAAAAGACTCCACCAAGGTTCATGAGAAAGCTTGATGAAGTCCCACGAGATTACTAGAAACCCGCTGTCTGAAAAGACCCAGCTCAAATTATTCAGCCTGACTTTGTCAACAAAACATTAACACAGGCTAACACAGAAGGCAATTAATTGAAAATGAATATTATCCTCATTTAGCGCCAGGTGACTGTCATCCTAGCGGAGGCCGGTATCGGAGACACCTGCCTCATCATAGGTAGCCATTTCTCTGGCAATCTTCAAAGCAGCATCGATGAGAGTAAATGAAAGTGCTGCACCGGTTCCCTCTCCTAAACGCATATTCATGTGCAGCATAGGGCAAACCCCCAGCCAGGTTACCATGACCTTATGACCAGGTTCCTCTGAGAGATGTGAGGCTAAGACGAAATCCACAGAGCGTGGCGCCAATGCCCGAGCGATCATCGCTCCCGCTCCAGAAATAAAACCGTCGATGACCACGGGAACCCGAGATGCAGCAGCACCCAAGATTACTCCGGCGATACCCCCGATCTCAAATCCCCCTACTTTTGCCAGAACATCAAGACCATCCCGGGCATCAGGTTTATTGATTTCCAGAGCCTGCTGCACTATCTGTGCCTTGCGCCGCATCGCATCATTATCAATACCCGTTCCCTTACCTGTGATTTGATCCACGGGAAAACCGGTGAAGGCAGCAAGAATAGCGGTGCTGGGAGTGGTATTGCCGATTCCCATATCCCCGGTGGCCAGCAGCTGTGTCCCCTTCTTGATCTCCTCAGCTGCCACCTGGATTCCACCTTCTACAGCCGCTCGCGCCTGGTCCCTTGTCATGGCAGGTCCCTCAGCAATATTATTGGTGCCAGAGCCAACCCTGCGCACCACTAGACGGGAATCATCTACCGGTTTAATCATCCCCATATCCACACAGGTTACTCTTGCACCTGTATGCCTGGTAATGACATTGATAGCAGCCCCTCCATTGAGAAATCCTTTCACCATCTGCTGTGTCACTTCCTGGTCCGCAACACTTACCCCTTGGGCAGCCACCCCATGGTCCCCGGCACAGGTAATTACGGCTTTGTTTTCCAGCTGAGGCATTACCTCCCCTGTAATCCCCGCAATTTTAACAGCCACATCCTCCAGCGTACCTAAACTCCCATAAGGCTTGATCAGGTTTTTCTGGTGGCTGCGGGCCTTTTCCATAGCCTCTGCATCCAGATCACTGATACGCTCAATGGTATTTTCCAGCAGCATCACAAAACCTCCTCATATTATTGTATAAATAAAAAGTCCCCAACCCTTTATTATGGGCTGGGGACTTTTCCATCATCCCTTTAGCTTGTGACAACAGGCAGGTCTCCTGGCTTCCAGTTCATCCTCGCCTACACCTTCCCAGGCCGGTGAGCCGGTCTGGTGGTATACTGCAGGCTTG
>DUMY01000135.1 GCA_012839645.1 Syntrophomonadaceae bacterium | reverse complement strand
TCACCCGCCAACCCGAAAGTTGTCAGAGCAGTAAGGGAGGCCTTGAAATATTCTGCTTCGACCGCTGCAAAACAAGCCACTACCGATGCCAGCATACAGCCGGTGCCGGTGATCGTTCCCATCATGTGATGCCCATTTTCCACATAGGCAACCCTCTGGCCATCGGTCACGATATCAGTGGCACCTGACACCACAACGATATTACTATACTCTCTTGCCAATTTTGCAGCTTCACTCAAAACACCACTGCTGTCACCGACAGCCTCCACACCGCGGATTTCCCCCTGGGACCCCGCCAGTGTAGTGATCTCGGCGCTGTTCCCCTTGATCACAGCTATACTTACCTGATCCATGATCCTTTTGGCACTTTCGGTGCGCATGGATGTGGCTCCAGCTCCCACAGGATCCAGTACCACCGGGATACCTGCACGGTTGGCGGCTGTACCAGCCTTGATCATTGAAGCCACCTGTTCCTTGGTCAGTGTCCCAATGTTGAGAACCAAAGCCTGAGAGGCAGCAGCCATCTGCTCCACCTCTTCAGAAGCATGAGCCATCACCGGCAGTCCCCCCACTGCCAGGGTGGCATTAGCACATTCGTTTACCGTTACAATATTGGTGATGTGGTGAACCAGGGGCTTTTTTTCCCTCAGTTTGTTCAATAGTCCAGTTAACATTTGGCTTCCTCCTTACAGTAGTAATTATCTATCAACTAAAAAATCGCTTTTCATTATCCCCTTGGTGCCAAACCGCAATTTCGAAAAACATATGGCTTGGCGGCAATACAAGCAGAGTCAAGCCATCCCCTTTTTTAAACCAATAGCCCACTTAAGCCACCGGTCATTATCTCCACAGGGATACAGTTGCTACACGGAAGCCCGCTGCTTTACATTGATTTAATCGACATCAAGCACACCAGCCCTGTCATATAAAGCATAAAAGTGATTGGTGGGACCCACTCCATGTCCAATATCCAGGGCATGGGCGATAGCTTCTGTGATATAGTCCTTGGCTCGTTTCACAGCTTCAACTACATTATAATCTCTGGCCAAATAGGCGGCAATCGCCGATGAAAAGGTACATCCGGTACCGTGAGTGTTTTTTGTGTTGACCCTTTGCTTCTCCAGGTAGTGAAAGCTCCCCTCAGTATATAGGACATCCACAGCATCGCCCTCCAGGTGGCCACCTGTGACAACAACACTCTTTGCCCCCATTTCATTGATCATTAAAGCAGCTTTTTTCATCTCATCTACATCTGTTATCTTCTTCCCGGTGATCTCTTCAGCCTCCGCAAGATTTGGAGTCACTACACCTGCCAGAGGTATAAGTTCCTTGATCAACTCATTCTTGGCCTCGGGTTTCAGGAGGTGGCTGCCGCTTTTGGAAACCATCACCGGGTCAATTACGATATAGGCAGGGCGGCGCTCACGCAGACACTCTGCAATAACATCGATGATTTCAATGCTGGACACCATTCCTATTTTAACAGCATCAATCTTAATATCATCAAAAAGAGAATTGATCTGGTCGCGGATGATTTCAACATCAAGATCCCTGACATTTTGTACACCCATGGTATTCTGAGCGGTAATAGCTGTAATTACACTCATGCCATACGTTCCTAATGCACTGAATGTTTTAAGATCCGCTTGTATGCCCGCACCACCACATGAATCTGACCCGGCGATAGTAACCACACTTTTCATTTTCGTCATGTTATCCCTCTCCTATCTTTGGCAAGCGTTTCGATATTGGCTCTGCCAAACCGCCGTCAGCTTGGCAAACCATTTCCATTTGGCTTCTCAAAAAACTTAAGGCAAAAAAATAGACACTCCAACGAACAAGTGGAGTGTCTACCCATATTTCACTAATATCACTCCCTCCGCTGGCATTACCCAGATCAGGTTCAATGGGTTGACAGTATTCTGTCTCTCAGCCTTTCGGCACCCCTGTTTTTTCTATTTTCTAAGTATCTATTATTATAAACCATTATACAATTAAAATCAGTTAATTACAGAATAGGCGAAGGCGATATCTCTCATCATCATACCAAAACTGCCGCACGCAGATGGCTGGCTGCTGAAAATCATAATAGGATGTGCCACAGCTTATCGCAATCTATGAAATAAATCTGTATGGGTAAAGCCGCAATCCCCCTTTGTCATCATATATAATGATTAAAAGCAAGTATCTATTGATCTAAGTGATGAAGTATTATGATAAATTATTTTATATAAAAGTAAATTTTCGACGAGAGCGAAGTGTCAGACAGGTGGAGCGATAACATGCCTGAGAAAAACCAACCGGAAAATGAATGGGAAAACAATAACATCCTGGAGGAAGAATGGGATGCCCTGGAGGAAGATGAAGCCAGGGAAGATAAACGGAAGCAGCCGGTATTTAAGATTGCGGCTGTCATAATCATCATGGCTTTCATCGCTTTTTCTTATGCCTGGCTGCCATCTGTATGGAAACTTAACTTAGATTTTCTAAAACAGGATAAGGTTCTATCTGAGGATGATTTAGTACGCCGGTGCAAACCAGCGGTGGTCAACATTAAGACCACCAAAACCGGGGGAGCGGTGACCCAGGGCACCGGTTTTAATTTGGAACCCCGGGGAATGATAGTCACCAACCGCCACTTGGTCGAAGGAGCCTCTACGATAGAGGTTACCTTCAGCGACGACAAACGCTTATTTAGCCAGGATATAGACGTTATTGATGGTTATGACCTGGCCGTAGTCTGGCTGAAAAATAAAAACCTGCCATTTTTACCGGTGGCAGCTGATCAGATAGCAGAGATAGGACAATCCGTAACTATTATCGGCAACCCCCGGGGATTTCAGCGCGTTTCATCCCGGGGTAAAGTAAAGGAGTACTATAAAACCGATGATGACATGCTGGTATTTACCATCGCCGTCGCTATCGCTCCGGGCAGCAGCGGCAGCCCTGTTTTAGATGAACAAGGCCACTTGGTGGGCATCATCTATGCTGCCGGAAAGGTGGTCATTGATGGGAAAGAACAAAATAGGGCAATAGCGATTCCTGCCACTGCGTTGGATCATTTATCAAAAGAATAAGCCGGAAAATTAATCGGATGAAGCTTCCTGCAAGCGCTCCTCACATAAATCGCAGTAATCCGGGATAATTTCGTATCCAATATAGTACCTACCGAGTTTTTTTGCAGC
>DUMY01000134.1 GCA_012839645.1 Syntrophomonadaceae bacterium | reverse complement strand
AGGAAGAGTTTTCCTAACAGATCCTCGAAGTACTGCCTGCGGAAAGAGGTGAGAACCAGGTCATATCCATATTGGAGAGGTTTCAGCATGCGCTGTATCGATCCCGGCTGCAGCCCTGCTCCCTTGCCGATGATGTCCGCGGCCAAAATAGCCAGATCTGCCTCCAGCATGTCGGCCAGTTCCATGAGTGCGCGGATGCTCATCCCCCTGCCATTGGCTCCTTCAAGCATTAAAAACTCCATGTGCGGTACTTGCAGCTTCCTGTCTTTAATAGCTTCCAGGGCTTCCTTTCCGGCTGGATCGCCGGCACAAATAATGAGTGCTTTATCTGTGGCTTTCATGCTCACAAGGCCGTCTTCTACCATTTTCAAAACCAGGGGAAGGGTTTCGACCTCATTATAAAAGGGGATCCCTACCACCAGGTTGACACCTTCATACTTCCGGGCTTTTTCTAGGGGCCCGGCAATGCTTTTTTCAAAAAGGGCTTCAGAATCTAATGTTCCCATTCAAAATCACCCACCTCTTTATACTGCCTTACGGCATTTTTAATAATTGTACAGATCTTCTCCAACCCTTTTGGTGTTTTGGCTTCACACCTGGCTACCAGAACTGGTTGGGTGTTGGAGGCGCGTACCAGACCCCAACCTTCGGGAAAGAGCACCCGCACACCATCCACATCAATAATTTCATGCTTCTGACGGAAATGTTCTGCGAGACCGGCGACAACAGCGAATTTTTCTTGCTCTGGGCAGGGAATCCTGGTTTCAGCGGTGGAGTAATAGTGAGGGATTGTTGCCAACAGCTGGGAAAGCGGTTTTTCCGTGTTCGACAATATTCTAAGAAGTCTTCCTGTTGCATAAAAGGCATCGTCATAGCCATAATATTCATCAGCAAAAAACATATGACCCGACATTTCTCCGGTAAAAATCGCCCCGGTTTCTTTCATTTTCGCCTTGATCAGGGAGTGCCCGGTTTTATAAAAGACTGGTTTGCCCCCCAGGCGCTTGATTACATCCACTAATGCTTGGGAACACTTCACTTCCACTATAGCCAGTTCCCCGGGGTTTTTGGACAGGATTTCCTGCCAAAAAAGACACATCAGTTTGTCACCCCAGACCACATCACCCTGATCATCGATGACCCCGATGCGGTCGGCATCACCATCATAGGCGACCCCCAGGTCGGCTTTCTTTTTGAGAACAGCTTTTTTGAGGTCAGCCAGATTGGTGGTTTTCACCGGGTCTGGGTGGTGATTGGGGAAGGTGCCATCGGATTCACAGTAAAGGGGGATGACGTCACATCCCCAAGTTTTTAATATTTTTTCGGCAAAGAGTGATGCCGTGCCATTGCCACAATCCACAGCAACCTTTAAGGTGCGCGGTCCCAGTTTAATCTTTTCTGCAAGCATATTTAAAAATGGTTCAGAGGCGTCTTTTACCTTCAGGGTACCGCTGCCCGACTTGAATTTTTTTGCGATAATCATATTTTTTAGGCGCTGTATATCCTCACCGTAAATGGTGCCAGGACCACAGGCCAGCTTGAAACCATTATCCTGTGGGGGGTTGTGGCTGCCGGTAATCATCACTCCGCCATCGATTTGGAAGTGCTCCCTGGCAAAGTATAGAATTGGTGTGACAACTAACCCTATATCCACAACTTGGCAGCCTGAGTCCAGTAATCCCTCCAGCAGTACCTTGTGTAGTCTTTCAGAGCTTAGGCGGTTATCCCTGCCTACCAACACCCTATTAGATCCGCAATCCTGGACATAGGTGCCAAAAGCCTGCCCGATGTATCTTACTGTTTCATCGGTTAGGTCCCGGTCCGCATGTCCACGGATGTCATACTGCCGAAAAATCTCAATATTCATCATAATATCTCCTTATAACCATTTTCCTGCAAAGCCTTGATTACTTTTTTTAGTTCCTGGGCCTTTTGTTTATGGCAGATGAGAATGCTTCCTTCGTCTTCTACAACGATCAGGTTATCAACCCCTAGGGTAGCGACCACTTTGTCAGAAGCTTGCACCATGGTATTTTTTGTGTCCACCAGCACCCCTTGTCCATCCAAAATGTTACCATTCATATCTTTCTCCTTATAGGACTCCAAGGCAGTCCATGAGCCCACATCATCCCAACCGAAATCTCCGGGTATCATCAAGATTCCCTGGGCTTTTTCCATGACCCCGTAGTCGATGGAGATTCTGGGCAGTTTGGCATAGATATCTTGGAGAACCTGAGGGTACCTATTGGTGCCTGCAGCTTCTGCAATCTTTTCTAAGCCTTCTGCTAAGGAGGTGAGGTGCTCTCTGATCAGATACCTGATCACGTCCACTTTCCAGACAAAGATGCCGCTGTTCCAGAAGTAGCAGCCGCTTTCCAGAAACTCTAATGCTTGTTGGTGGTTGGGCTTTTCTGTAAACCTCTCAACGTGATATGAAGGAATTCCTGCAAAATTCTGATAAAACCGGCCTCGAGCAATATAACCGAAGCCGGTTTCAGGGCGGTTGGCTGTAATACCGATGGTTACCGCGTGGTTTTGCGCAGCTGCTTTTACTGCACCTCTTAGGATATCCATAAAGCGGTCTTCATCAACAATATAGTGATCTGCGGGCAGTACAACCATTACGCCGGTGGGGTCCTTCTGCTGTATAATTATTGCGGCAAGGCCAACAGCAGCGGCTGTATCCCGACCGCAGGGTTCTAAAATGATGTTCTCCTTGGGAATCTCAGGTACCTGGTGTCGAACGATCTTTTGATGGTTTTCTGCTGTTATAATATAGATATTTTCGGGAGCAAGGAGTTTTTCCATCCTGCTGACGGTTTTTTGAAGCATGGTCTCATCACCGATCAGCCGGAGGAACTGCTTGGGAAGGCTCTGCCTGCTTTTTGGCCAGAACCTTTCTCCCCGGCCCCCGGCCATAATCACCGCGTGAGTCATTCAATTACTCTCCTTTCCAATCATTATGAAAATAGCATGGATATAATATGGGGTGGTTTAAAAAGGGCGTAATGTGTGAGATGTTGAGTGATGCCGTGATGTTCTCACAGATGTGGATAACCCCCGGCTGCTTGTAATGGTATCCAGAAAACTGTGTTTTCAACATTAGAGAAGGGGAGTAATAATAATAATTACAATATCGCAAAAAAATCTCATTTAGACTATTTTAGACCAGATTTAATATCATAATAACACCTTATCCAAATAAAAACAACTCAGGGAAGGTCACAGGGGACGGTTCATATAAACTGTTCCCTGTGACACCTTTTTGCGAATAAGGCAAAATCTTGTCGAGACCAAGGAGGATATTAGCATCACTGTGTCCAATAAAGCCTTATGTTCGTATCTAAGGAGTTGAGTTATTAGTGGACAATGATGACCAAAAGGTCAGTGTTGAGGTTGATAGAGAAATTAAGAAAGTTCTAGAAAATATATTTGAGTTCTTTCCCGATCCGGCTTTTATTATTGATAATAAGGGCAAGGTTTTGCAGTGGAATATCGCCATTGAAAAGATAACAGGTATCAAAAAAGAGGAGATAATCGGCAAAGGAGATTTTATCCACTCCATTTTCTTTTACGGTGAGCCTCGGCCTGTACTTGCGGATTTAGTGCTATTAGAAGAAAAAGAAAGGAACAAGTACATCTCCTATTACGAAAATTTTGAGGAAAAAGCGGAGACCTTATATGGTGAACTGTATACAAAAAAGCTTTACAGTGATCAAGGGGCTTACATCTGGGCAAAAGCCTCTCCCTTGAAGGATTACCAAAAAATGTCATTGGGGCTATAGAAGTCCTAAAGGAGATCACTAGATTTAAGGAACTGGAAATCTCTCTGTGTCGAAAAGAGCAGCGTTTGGATACCGTGTTGGAAAACATGACAGACATTGTTGGATATGTAGATCTAAAAGGAATAGTTCAATTCATTAGCCCTTCTCATAAAGATATCCTGGGCTATGAAAAGGGAGGGTTTAAGGGCAAATCTGTATTTACCTTTGTTCATCCAGAAGACCTGGATAAAGTAAAACTTACATTCAAAGAGATTATCGAAGAGCCTTCCTTGAAAAGAGTACAGTACCGCTGTAAGCATTCGAAAGGGCATTATCTCTGGCTTGAAAGCATAGGAAAAAAGTTGAAAGACGAAAAGGGAAATCTAACAGGTGTAGTTATCGGTACGCGTGACATCACTGACCAAAAGCTCGCTGAACAGGAAAATAAAAAAAGCATGGTGCAGCTGAGAAATGCACTGGAAGGAATTGTCCAGGCAATAATAAAAATAGTTGAGGCCAGGGATCCGTATACTGCTGGGCATCAAAGGAGAGTTGCCCAACTCGCTTACGCAATGGCCAAAGAAATTGGACTTTCAAAAGACCAGATCGAAGGGACCAGAATAGCTGCGCTGATCCATGATATCGGTAAAATTAATGTGCCTTCTGAAATACTTACTAAACCTGGCAAAATTGACGAAAATGAGTGGAATATTATTAAAACACATCCTGATGTCGGCTATGATATTTTAAAAGAAATATATTTTCCCTGGCCAATAGCAGATGTAATTAAACAACATCATGAAAGGATAAATGGTACAGGTTATCCCTCGGGTATGACAGGAGAAGAAATGACCATAGAAGCCAAGATTTTAGCAGTAGCAGATGTAGTGGAAGCGATGAGCTCTCACCGTCCTTATCGTCCTGCTCTTGGCATTGAGAAAGCTTTAGATGAAATAATAGCAAAAAAAGGTGAGCTCTATTGGGATAAAGCAGTAGATGCCTGTGTGAAATTGGTTCGGGATAATAATTTCATATTTCAGTGATTGGTGGCTGTCACCAATTAGCTAATAATCACCACGTGGGTCATGAGATCACTCTCCTTTCCATCTTTATATAATATTTAACATGCTCCACCCCTTACATTAAAGCAAGCTACTCCTGATGTAGTTGGCGACCGGCTGAGGAAGCAGTTCATTTCTTAGGTCATCTTCAAGTACCTGGGGCGATTTATTATATATTTCCATAACTCTCTCTGCGATTTGAATAACCTGAACGAGGGTTTTTGTGGGCTCTGCAAGGCCGAAAGTTTCCGGGAAATCGTGGTGATATAGGACAAGGAGAGAGGCGTTTTTTGAGTACCCGCTTGTTTCAATGATTTCTGCTCCTATTTTAGAGTGGGATTTCCCTTCTAGGGCTGCTATTTTCCCCAGGTCATGAAGCAAGGCTGCCTGTTCCAGCAGTAAGAGCGACTCCTCTTTTATGTTGTAAAACCCTGCAAGAGCGGTGCAGATCTCCTTAACTTCTGTACCATGCCCTGGTCGATGTACAACTTCTTCTTGGATAGTGTTGAGGTGCTGAAGAGTTGCATAGCAGCGCTGACGATAACTGTTGCCAGCGAAATTGCTGGCAACAAGCAGAAATTCTTTGAGGTTCACGGGTTTGCTAAAAAAGGCATCTGCTCCGGCTTGAAATGCCCGCATCCTGTTCTGCTTATCGGCGAAAGCGCTGACAACAATAACTGCAGGTGGCAGATCCGGCTTTTGCTTGATCTGTTCTGTCACCACAAATCCGTTTTCCCCGGGAAGCCGCAGATCAAGGATTACCAGGTCACAGATATCAAGATTGATATGTCGAATAGCATCGATCCCGTTATTTACATGAGTGATTATAGTTCCCTTGGTATGTAAGAGATCAGTGAACAGGCGTGCACTGTTGGGGTCATCTTCAACAATAAGAACTCTTTTGCCTTGAAGCGACTTCGAACTTTGGGGCATATTTATCAACCTCTCATGATTACAATTTCTTGTTGATCCTGAAATAAAATTTTACTTTATAGAATTTAAACTCCACAGGACTCAAATCATCCACACTGTTACATTCTATTTACTGTAACATGTACTGGATTGCAAAATACATGGGAGTTGGTTTATGAAGTAATATTATTGAGAAAACCCGCGATTTTTTTGGGAAAAAGCCTTGTATTGATCGGTTTTGTAATGAAACCAACGCATCCCGCTGACCTTGCATTTTCTTGGTCCCTTTTGGTAGCATGAGCGGTCAGAGCAACCACCGGGATCCTAGCTATAGACGGGGTTTTTTTGATTATCTGCGTAAGTTCCAGACCGCTCATTTCCTTCAGGGAAATATCCATGAGAATAAGGTCTGGTTTACTTTTTTGGATGAGAGAAATGGCTTCCCTGGGGTTCTTACAAGATATGACCCTCATCCCATGTCTCGTTAACAGGTCACACATCAGGCGAATGTGTACTTCATTATCCTCGACGATGAGGATCAGTGGAGCATTTTCCCCTCTGTTCATCACTATCCCCCTTTAAATATTTTTCATTGAGTTTCTTCTGTCATAGGAAGATAAAAGGAGATCTTTGTGCCTACTCCACAGGTGCTTTCCAGTTGGATTCTTCCGTTGTGGAGTTCAATCAGCTTTTTTGAGAGCGGAAGTCCCAGTCCTACCCCTTCGAAGAGACGCTTATAGGGATCTTCACACTGGTAAAATTCATTGAAGATATTTTGCTGGTGTTCTTCTTTGATGCCGATTCCGGTGTCGGTAACGCTGACTCCGATCTCGCCTGCTCTTTTAAAGGCTTCGACTGTTATTGTGCCACCCTCTTGCGTAAACTTGACGGCATTGGAAAGCAGGTTTGAGATTACCTGTTTGATCCTGATCGGATCAGCTAAGACCTGTGGAAGGTCTTCTGGAACCTTTATGATCAATTCCAAGTCATGCTCTTTTGTATGTGGCCTTATGATAGTCGCCACTGAGTTAATGATTTCACTGAGGGAGATCTTCTGCTTGTCAAGAGTTATTTTCTCGCTTTCGATGCTTGAGATATCCAGGATATCTCCGATAATCTGCAGAAGGTGTTTGGCGCTATCGAGTACGATGGCCACATAGTCCTTTTGGGTTTGGTTTAAGGTGCCATAAAGCCCATCGTAGAGCATCTCGGAAAAGCCAATGATCGAGTGTAGAGGTGTTCGCAGTTCGTGGCTGATGTTTGCCAGAAACTGTGTTTTGACATGGTTTAGGGTTTTTAATTCCTGTACTGCCATCTCCAATTCCTTTGTTCTTTCGCTGACCCTCAGCTCCAGTTTGTTGTTGGCATCCTGGAGTTCTTTGGTCAGGAGTTGGAGTGTGACCCGATCCTGTTCGAGTTGCTCCAGATAAGCATTGGCTTCTTTGCTCTTTTGGTAAAGGGTTGTGGTCATACCTTGAAAAGAGTTATGAAGATTATTTATTTCAGAGATTCTGGACTCTTTGACCTTCTCCAGTTTACTGATATGTTCTTTGGTGATTGTCTTGGCATCAGAGATCTCTTGGGCCAGTTTGCCCCAACCTGTGATGGGAAGGGAAACTTTACTGGTAATAATGGATGCCCCGATCAAAGCAATTCCTGCGCAGAGCAGCAGACACAAGAGCAGGGAAAAAAAGGCATCTCGTTTAATGGTTGTGAGCCCGTGGGAGGGAATTCCTACACTCAGGGCAGCTATGACCTTACCTTTGGAGTTAAGGATCGGTTCTGCTGCTACCAGGTGAATTTCGTTGAGTTCGATCTGGGCACTCCCGTTATAGCGGTTCCCTTTTCGGGTAGCTTCATTCAAAGGTTGTGACTGCTTCATGCCGACAAAATCTAAAGTCTGTGGTCCTTTAATGTTGGCAACTACACGAATACCCTGCACTCCGATAGAAAGATAGGAGTTGGGGACGATTGCTGAATAGGACCTGGGGATGGATGTGTTGTTGTTGACGATCTGACCTCCTATCAGACACCCGATTGTTCTGTTTGCCGTGTCTTTGACAGGAACTCCTGCCAGCTGTACAAGGGTGTATGGGAGATAGCGCTGAGACTTTTGGGACGATTTTTCGATGATTGCTACATGTGTTCGTTGTACAAGTTCTGGTGGAAAAGCAGTCATTTCGCTGAGCTTAAAGACTTCTGATGTTGAAGTTGGTTTCCCACTATGCAAAATACTTTCGGCAAATTGCGTCAAATTGTTTGGCAGCTTTTGCCCGGGCTCCAAATTTGTCGCCAGGATAGCTCCATTGCTGTTAATAATTGCCCAAAAGTCGTGTTTCTTTTTCCCCTGCATTATTCTAACGATCTTAGACTGTTGATCCTGGTTTTGGAGTAGTGTTCTGGTGCCTTCTGCCGCGGCAAGAGCTTCAAGAAATGCATTTTCCTGCACGAAAAAGTGGTTGTATTCCTGCCAGCCAATTGTGAGCGATCTGTCAAGCAGGCTTTCGGTATTGAGCTTAATTCGCGAGAAGGTGATAATTGTTGTCAATGCCAGGAACAAGCCCAGGGCAATTAAAAGTATAATGAAAAATGATTTAAGAAGCACAGAGTGTAGGGACGTTGTTTTAATTTTTCTCAACAAGTTGATCCCTCTTTACCAGGTTGCTATTTAAAGCAAATAGAGCAGCTTCTGTTCTGCTGGTAACATCCAGTTTGTGCAGAATTTGGGATACATGTGCTTTTACGGTATTTGGACTGATATATAGCTTGGAAGCGATCATTTTGTTAGTATAACCCATTCCAAGAAAACGAAGGACATCGATTTCCCGTGGTGTAAAATTGCTCAGAGTATTGGATGTCAGTTTCTTTTCCGGTGCGGGTTTGGCGTTCCCTTTGAGGTCGGTGTTGATAGTGATCGGTAGACGGAAAATTGCTGTAACTAGATCTAATTCATCTTCGATGGAAGACAGGTCTTTTGTTCTGCCGCCAAGTAGATAGATCTCTTTATGCGCTAATTGTATGTTTGACTTAAGGGCAAACATATATAGCCCTTGAAAACATTTACTGATCACAGCTTCATTTTTGGCACGGGCTTGTTTGATGAGCTGTTTGATTTCGAAAAGACAGCTGTCCTGCTGGTCAGGATTATTGCAAGTGAGCGGCAGCCGTGACGGGATGGTAATTTCTTCCCCATGGCTGTTCACTAGCACCAGGCAGAGATCGGTTTTTTGGGCCAGCAGGTCCTGGAGATTCTGAAGTTTGGTGAGAAGTTCGAGAGAAAGGTCGGATACCACTCCCTCACTCCTTCCTATATTTAGGATTTCTATATCTCTCCTCTTTATACATGCCTATCACGTATTAGACAAACAAATTCGCAATTCCTCTAATGAGTAATCCTCACTCATAACCCACCCGTTTCGGGTTAATTCGTTTTGTTATTTATGCCATTTGTCCTAGTCCATATGGCTAATAGATATCTGCTTATAACCCGTTTCTACCCCATACAGGCAATTTTATAGTTGGCTTCCCAATACTACAATAAAACTAGTTCCAAAAGCTAGTCCTAAAACAATCTTCAGTAAACGCTTTTCAGAATGTCCTTAAAATCTGTTCCTAAAACAGTCTATCAGAATTCCTAGAACTTAGCTATCAAACGGGCTAGCTGCAGCCATTATGCAGAAGATTATGAAAATTATCCAATCAGGGAGGTGATTCAAGAAAAAAGAGTCTTGTCAGTGGCCAAGGATCTACAAAATTAACTTAAATTAAGGAGGTTACTTGTGTATGCCTAAGAAACTAGCAGACATCCTTGAGGAAAAGGGTATGCCGATCGACTTCCAGTATGGCGGCTCTGCACCTGAAGAGATGGTTGACCGTGAGGTACAAAAAGAGCCGGACCCGCGTCCGAAAAAGCTTTTGGATCTCTATTTTGACACCCTTTCTTCAGCAACAGTTGAATTTCCTTACTGGTACACACGTAAATGGAAAGAACTAGACGGAGATGTCCCTGTAATCAGAAGGGCAACAGCACTGAAGTATGCGTTTTCCCATGTAACACCCACTATTTTCCCGGGTGAGAAGCTGGTCATGGGCAGGGCGCGCTACTACCGCGGTTCCTTCCCGATGCCGTGGGAGTCTGAAGGCTACTTCATGTCCAAGGAAGATGAGCTGTACCAGGATGCCCTCAAAAAGGGTAGTGTCAGCTCAGGTGAAGTTTCGCATTTCGGAGCCGGCGGCGGCAATGTTACTGAGAGCTTTGGTAATGTTGTTTCAATAGCTGGCAAGTTTGGCATGCGTCAGGAAGAGGTTCCTTCCCTGATCAGGATTGCCCGTGAGTGGGTAGGAAAATCAGTGGATGACCTTCGGTATAAATATGAGAAGATGATGCCTGACTATGACTTCAAAGAAAACCTCATGAGAAGCGTCATCTGTATGTTTGAGTCCGGATTTACCCTGCCTCTCGGCCGTGAGGTAATCAACTACTACTATCCCCTGCAGTATGGTTTTGACGACTTAATTAAGATCTGCAGAGAGCGTGCAGAAGAGGTTGCCGGGAATGCTGATGGCGATGGGATCACTGGCATGAATCGCCTCTATTTCTACGAGGCAGCTGCCCTGGTTCTCGAAGGAGTTCAGACCTGGATTCTGAACTATGCCGAGGAAGCCCGCAGACTCGCTGCAATGGAGAAAGACGCCACTCAGAAAGCGGAATATGAGGAAATTGCCGAATGCCTGGAGCAGATCGCTCACAAGCAGCCGCGCACTTTCCGTGAAGCCCTACAGTTAATCTATACAGTACACATCGCTGTCCTCAATGAGGATGCAATCTCCGGTATGTCCCCGGGCCGGGTTGGACAGGTACTTTCCCCTTGGTTCGAGCAGGACATCGAGGCCGGACGGACCACAGAAGAAGAGGTTATCGAGCAGGTCATCTTAACCCTGTGCAGCT